>CAYQQG010000041.1:0-14775 GCA_964419535.1 uncultured Sangeribacter sp. | reverse complement strand
TTTCTTGTAGGCTTCTTTCAAGGCCGGAAATCCTTTGACGCACCATCCGCACCAGCTTCCCCAGAAATCGAGCACAACCCATTTCCCCTTGAAGTCAGAGAGGCTCACTTTCTTGCCGTTAAGGTCCGGCAGTGTGAAATTGGGAGCGGCAATTGTTCCGGAGGCCACTTCCGCCTTGCGCGCATCCTCGGCCGCTTTCTCTTCCTGCATCTTGACCACCTCACGATTGTAAAGTTCGGCATATGGCATTAGGATAGACTTCTTCGCCTCAGGGGTCATATTGTCATAAATTTTTTTGAAATCTTCACCGCTGAGATCGAGGATAATATAGGGGATTGCCGGACTCTTGGGATTGTCGGCCACAAATTTCTTTACGGCCGCGTCCTGACGGTCAATAATTGCCTTCAGCTGCTCTTGGGTGACATTCTCATTGTTCTGGATAAGGTTCATATATTCCTGCTGAAGCGGGGTGATGATAGACGACATGGCGCTGAGATCTTCCATAAGCTGAGTGCCCGTCACCTGATAATCGAGCGGATCGAAACTCTTGATGTCAACCTCAAGAGTTTCGCCCGGAGCGGCATAGAATTCGGGCTGCATGACGGTCATCGTCGGGGACTCGACATTATATCTGGCGGCTCCGACAGGATCAATATTGAGTTTCGCCACGCCGTCACTGACTTCGAGAGTGTCATAAATGATCTTCAGGTCTTCCTGCTTCTTGGCGTTAAACGCGTTTTCGATCGTCACATGGCTGACAACCAGAGTCTTCTCCTTATAATCTTTCGGGAGATGAATAGTCACTTGGCCTTTTTCGCTCGAGCAGGCGCCCAAAATGAAGGCCACAACTGCCAGTAAAAGAATTTTCTTCATATCAACAAATTTAGTCTAAACATGATAACAACAATCCTTATGGATAAGTTTAGACGGCATCCCGGCTTAATCATGATTAATAAAGTTGACTCATGTCTTAACATGTTGCAGCGTGATGAATCTTGGGACAGCATTATTAAATTTGTGCGTTTTTCATTCATAGCTACATTATTTGTAGCTATGAATGACTAATTTTGCATTATCTGAAACTCAAAGAATGATTTGTTGTCAGAAAAAACTTAAGATCTAATCAATTTCCATGAATTATGTCAGATGTAGTTTCCCAGCTCACACGCCAAACGATTATCATAAGGGTGCTGAAGGAGCATCCGGGTCCGATTCCCGCTGAAGAGATCTACGAATTTATCCGCCAAGGATGCGAGATCCGTGGCATTTCTTATCCTGTGGACAAGAAAGCAAGGAGCATGCAGTTCAGCCGCGACAGGATGGTGATTGCCGAAGTTTTCGGAATTGAAATTGAGTATGTCCGTCCTTTGGGATATATGATATCGAGAGAGGTGGAGAATCCGATTGTCCGATACGAGCAACTCTTTGAAGATTTTGACTTTCTGACCTCCTTGCGACCCGAAGACCGGACACACCCATTCATTTATCCCGAATACCACCGAGGTGCCGGATCGCTATGTTTGGGCGAGATGCTGTATGCGATCAAAAATTGTCATCCCGTAAAATTCGATTATCATCTCGTGAGGCAGAACTTAAAGGCACATTATGTCGTCAATCCTTGTTTTCTGAAAGAGAACCAGGAGCGATGGTATATAGGCGCCATGGATCGTGGGGAACTGAAATTTTTTGCACTTGACCGCATATCGAATCCGGAAATATTGCATGAGCGTATGTTCGCGCGTCCCAACATTGATGTCGATGCGTTATGGAGAGATTGCTACGGAATATGGGATGACCTTGAGCAGCCGGTTGAAGATATTGTTTTGCGTTATTCCCGTCTTGACGGGGAATTTGTCAAAAGAGTCCCATTGCATCATTCTCAGAAGATTCTCAGCGACACACCTGAAGAGCTGACAATTTCCGTGAGACTGCGCATATCGAATGATTTCATAATGGCGCTTCTGGCCCGAAGCGGGTCTGTCGAGATTTTGGAGCCTTTGCATCTTCGCAATACCATAAAGGAAATATGCTCCGGATGTGCCGACCGAAACAGATAAGAGAGTATAGAGTTCTATGAAAGATGCTCTTATGAAAGGAGCTCCTGATAACATTTATAAACATTTAATTAAATCATTTTTTAACAACAAAAAAATCATTATGATTATGAACAAACAAGAAATCAGTAACCTTGAAAAAATTGGTTTTAATGGTAAGGCAACCGTAAAGGAGTTAATGGCATCGTGCAAATGTGTTCCGGAGTCTAAGGGATTGTATGTTGTCATGAGTCGTGAATCTTCAGAAATGCCTGAATTTCTTGCAAAAGGTACGGGCGGCAAACATAAAGGGGCCGATTTGAATTATCCGGTTGAACAATTGGAGTCACAATGGGTTGAAGGGACTTCGATCATTTATATCGGGAAAACGGACAATAGCTTGCGTAAGCGCATCCGAACTTATATGCGCTTTGGCATGGGGATCGACGCGCCTCATCGCGGAGGCAGGAGCATTTGGCAGCTGCCCGACGCGGAAGATCTCGAGATTATGTGGTGGCCGCTCCCTGCCGACGCGGATGCAAGGAAGCAAGAATCAGATTTGCTCAATGAATTTGTCAGAGTCCACGGGTGTCTGCCATTCGCTAATATGGTGAGATAATGGGCGGAATGATAATTATCGGTGTCATTGCGCTTGTGATCGTATGGAGCATTGTGATTTATAATCGCCTGGTGCATCTGCGCAATGTCCGTGAGAACGCCTTCGCCAATATTGATGTCTATTTGCGTCAGCGATATGATCTTGTACCTCAACTCGTCGCTACGGTCAAGGGTTATGCTTCTCATGAGAAGATGACCCTTGAGAATGTGGTCAAGGCAAGGAGTGAAGGCATTAAAGCCAGAACAATTTCTGAGAAAATAAGCGCCGACAATGAGCTGTGCAAACGTCTGCTGGCAGTCAATGCGCTTGTCGAATCTTATCCGGACCTGAAGGCAGACAGAAACTTCCTTCAACTTCAGGAAACTTTGGGTGAAATTGAGCAAAGTCTGGCTAATGTCAGGAGTTTCTTCAATATGTCCACCCGAGAATATAATGATCAGGTAGAGTCATTTCCACAAAGACTTATAGCTGCCGCCGGAGGATTCAGACGAGAACAGATGTTCGAAGTGACACCGGCAGAGCGTGCGCAGGTGGAGAGCGCACCCAAAATATCTTTCGATTGATAAACCACGTTTTTTCTTAACGCGAGCGCTAAATCCTGTCAATCAGAACAATGAGACACGTAGGATTGCAAAAACAGAAAAGGATAAACATCGGAAGGAGCATGTTTCTAATATGCCTCTTTCCGGTGGTTATCCTTGCATGTGTACTGTTTATTTTCCATTTGACGGAACCGGAAGGGATGCCGATTGCCGGAGTGGCCGGAAGATGTTTCGATGCTCTTTCGACTCCCGGATGGTTCACAATAATCGGGACTTTGGTCATCTCGACGGTCGTCACCACGCTAAGCCCGGACACTTTTATAAGCGATGTGTTAATGTCGTCCACAAACGTCATGCCGGTTCAATTGCAATACACTTCACCTCTCAGACTCAAAAATGCCCGGAAGGCGCTTGAAGAGGTTTCGGTGTTGGCGGGCATTCCAACTCCCGAGCTGAAGATCATAGAAACGCCTTCGATGAATGCTTTTGCGTGCGGACTGACCCATAAGTCACGTTCAATAGTTGTCACCCGAGGATTGCTCAACGGGTTGACACGTCACGAACTTAAGGCTGTCATGGCACATGAAGTCACTCATCTGGTCAATAACGACACGTTGCTGATGATGACCGCATATATATTTACCGGTGTTCTTAATCTGACGATTTCACTTGGAGTATTTGGCATTTTAATAGGGCTCGCATGTCCGGGAAAGCATACAGGGGCGTTGATTCCGGTGGGAATGGGTATTGTTATATTGCTATGGCCATGGCTGATTCTAATGATCCTTATTCGTTGCTGTCTTTCGCGAAAAAGGGAGTATCTTGCGGATGCCGGAGCCATTGAACTCACTGCCGATCCGATTTCAATGATCAAAGCGTTGAAAAAGATTGAGAAATCAGAACCGTTAGGCGCCATGGTGTCCGGAGGCTCAATGATGTTTGCCGAACCGGCAGGTGAAAAAAGTTTCTGGGGACGGTTTTTCGATTCTCATCCGTCGATCAGCAGTCGAATAGAGTTCCTTGAAGGGATATCCTGTCAGCTGACGTTTATGTCCGATAGGTGACGGCGGCAGGATTCCATTTGTCGAGCGGAGTGTGGCTTTGCGCAACATAGCCGAGTGGAATGACATTGAACGGAACGAAGTCTTCAGGAATCTGAAGGATGTCCCAAGCCGCCGCCATGCGATCCTTGTGAGGATAAAGACAAGTCCATACGCTCCCGATTCCGAGCGCATGGGCCGCCAGAAGGATATTTTCAGATGCGGCCGAAAGGTCTTGAGTCCAAAGTTCGTTATCGTCACCCTCTAAGAAACGCGACTTGTCACCGCAGACAACAATTGCGGCCGGCGCTTGCGTCGCCATGTGGCAATAAGGGAGTTCGGCTCCAAGACGGTCGAGCAACTGACGGTTGGTGACTACGACAAACTGCCACGGCTGGCGGTTGACGGCCGACGGAGCGGCCATGCCGGCACGGAGAAGGATCTGCAGCGTTTCCTCCCCTATTTCTTTTGACGGATCAAACATCCGGTCGCTTGTCCGCGACATTATATTTTCAATCACAATCTTCGCTTTCTCTTTGGGATCAATTGTATTTTCCATAATATCAGTAATATCTACAAATTTCAATAAATTTGACATTTCTGTCTTTGCCTACATATATAGAACTATAAATCGAGGGTGCAAGTTCAAAAGAGACAGTCGAAAGTGGAATACTTTCAAAAAAATATCTTAACTTTGCGGTCTGTCAAAGTGCTTTTGCACCGCGCACCGGCCTGCGGCCGACGTCCGCTCTTTGCAGACTCGCGAATTTAAATTAAATTTGCGGTCTGTCAAAGTGCTTTTGCATCGCGCACCGGCCTGCGGCCGACGTCCGCTCTTTGCAGACTCGCGAATTTAAATTAAATTTGCGGGCAAAAATTTAAGACATTATATCAATGGCTAAAAATAAGATACATTATGCTTTTGTGATTGTCGGATGCTGCTGTCTGATGATGGGGGTCAACGTGGGACTTACTTTCAGTTGTGCCGGAATTTTCTATGCTCCCGTGACACAGGCTCTTGGACTTAGCGTCGGTGGCTTCGGCCTCTATATGACGGCTATGTATGTGGCTTCGGCTCTTATGCTCCCGCTTGCCGGGCGCCTGTTGGAGCGATATAGCGCCCGCAAACTTTTCACAGCCGCCTCGGCTCTCAATGGCGTGTCATTATTTCTGATGGGGTGCATGTCCTCGCTTATCGGTTTCTATGTCACAGGCGCGCTGCTTGGCATTTCGATTGCGTTTCTGCTCTATATGAGTTATCCGACCCTGATCAACCGCTGGTTTCATACGCGCATGGGGCTGATGATCGGCATCTGTTGCGCGGCTTCGGGACTTGGCGGAATCATTTTCAACCCGATCGGAGCGTGGGTAATCAGCAATTACGGATGGCGCGCGGGTTATTTCACTTTCGCCGGAATCGTGCTTCTGATCGTCACTCCTTTGCTTGCGCTCTGGCTACGCGACTATCCTAAAGATCTCGGTCTGAAGAAGTTTGGAGAGGAGGTCGACAAGAGTGTCGCCGGCACTCAAACCGAGGGCCAAGCCGATTCGGGATTGACATATTCCCAGGTTGTCAGAATGCCGGTGTTCTACGCCCTGATAATCTTCGCTTTCATAATGATGGGGTGTTCAACGCTCAATCTCTTCATTCCGGGATATGTCGAGGGCGCAGGGTTTACGCTCGAATCGGCTTCGATGGCCGCCGCGTGCGCAATGGCCGGGGTGACGCTCGGCAAACTCCTTTTGGGGTATATCAACGACCGCAACTGCACGCTCGGAGTTCTGCTCTGCACGATTGGTGGCGCCGCCGGCTTGATGGCGATAATCTGGGGCAGTGCTTCCTTGGCAATAATTCTTGCCGGAAGTTTCTTTTTCGGCTGGTGCTATGCAGGTGTGACTGTTCAGACAGCAATGTTGACAAAGGCTGTAGTCGGCAGCAAGGACTATGCCCGGATCTTCTCTATAATCTCGATCGCCCTTTCGGCCGGCGGAGCCGTGGCGAGCGGCGGCTGGGGACTCCTTGCCGACGCGACCTCCTATAACGTCTCGTTCATCACCGGCGCCGCCCTCCTCCTTATCGCGACCCTTTTAGGCCTCTACTCCCTCCGCTACCGCCTGAAATAACACAAGCATGGACATCTATCGTAAAGAACTCAACCAAATTTACGCGTCCCAACATCTTGAAAGGGAAAATTTGAACCATACCGAGGTTGAGCAAGTCAATGTGAAAGCGGAATTAGTGGCGTCAGTCACCAGAGGATGCACGGTGATAACTGACGCCGCTTGCGACCGATGTTATATTTTCGGGGGTGATTTCGGTAAACTATTAGGATTTTTCGACAAAGAGAACCAGTCGGCAATTGAGTCTTCAAGCGATGAGGACAGGATATATTCTTTGATTCATCCGGAGGATCTGGTTGATAAAAGATTATTAGAATATGAGTTTTTCAAATTTGTCGATTCAGTTGATGTTGAAGAAAAGCTGAACTATAAAGCCCTGTGCCGAATCCGAATGAAGGATCGGACCGGTCAATATGTATCGGTTGACAATACGACCCAAATAATCCGGCTCTCACCGAACGGGAAAATATGGCTGATCTTATGCTCTTATAATCTGTCAGCATCTGAGGCCGTTGATTCAGATATAAATCCGACAATATTAAATACCGTAAGTGGTGAGGCCAAACACTTGACGCTAAGTGAGATTCACACACGAATATTATCTTTCCGCGAAAAGGAAATCTTGGGATTGATTCGTAAAGGATTGCCAAGCAAGTTAATAGCCGAAGAACTCAAGATCAGTATTCACACAGTGAACAGACACCGCCAAAATATCATCTCAAAGTTGAGTGTGTCAAACAGTTTTGAAGCAATCGCAGCGGCAGAGGCTATGAAAATTTTATAAAACACCGGGACATAGACCCGATTGGTTTTCTGAATCCACACACACGAATGATCAGATAGAAAGAGGCCGCAATTTTGCAAATGGCAATTATAGGTGCTGAGGCCGCAATGGGAAAATGGTTATATTTCAGTATTGTTCAAGCGGACGCAGAGGAGTAATTTTGCAAAAAATATTGCTCCAATGAAAAAATTCTATTTCACAACTCTTTTTATTTTACTCTCATTACAGGCGGTTGGAGACGTATCGACGGATAAATTTTCTTGGGATGGCGCCACCGTCTATTTCGTCATTACAGATCGTTTTTGCAATGGTGATTCAACGAACGATGTCAATTATGGAAGGAAGGTTGACTACGGATCCGAGCGCCTGAATGCCGCGACATTTCATGGAGGAGACTTCAATGGAATGCTCCAAAAAGCGAAGGAGGGTTATTTCAGAGACCTGGGGATTGATGTCGTGTGGATGACTGATGTTTATGAGCAGATCCATGGATGGATGTCAGGTTCCGGTTCCGTGAATGATTTTCCCCATTATGGTTATCATGGATACTATCCATTGGATTATACCCAAATAGACAAGAATTTCGGAACAGTGACTGAGTTACGCGAACTCATCGATACACTTCATTCTCAGGGAATAAGAGTCATGCTTGGCGCTAATCTCAATGATCCGGGCTATCCCACATTGTTAGATGCCGTCCAATATGGATTTGCTGAAACGGGACTCGATGAGACTCAGTCAGCGGATCATATCCGAGAATGGAGTTTTGACGACTTTTTCGCCGGACGTCTTAGATGGAATGGATGGTATGACAGAGACTGGATACGCATGCCCGATGAGCAATGGGATGAATCTAATCCTTTGGAGGCGACCCTATATGGCATGCCGGATTTTAAGGACGAAAGTGAGAAGAAAGTGAAAATCCCGGAATTTCTTAAACGAAAATGGAAGAAAGAGGGAAAACGAAACGACCCATGGGTGAATCCGTCGGCAAAGAAACTGAGAAAAGACATGGAACGGACTCCAATGGAATATGTGATCTCATGGATTGCCTCATGGGTTGAAGAATTCGGCATTGATGGTTTCCGATGCGATATCGTGGAGAATGTACATTTGAGTCGGTGGAAAGAATTGAACGAGGCGTGCAACGAGGCTCTTCAAAAATGGAGACAAAATAATCCTGAAAAAGAGGCATCAAAGTGGGATGAGAATTTTTATATGACAGGAGACTTTGAGAATGCCTCGATCGAACGCATGGCGCCTTATGCCGATGCGGGATTTTCAAGCATGGTCAATTTCTTTTTCCCGAAACATGGAGATTTCGACGGAATAGTATATACATGGCAAGCGTATGCCGATAGCATTGCCGCCCATGAAGATTGGCATCCATTCAGTTATCTGAACAATTCTTATCATAGGGATGCTGATCCTGAGAATATGAAGAATTGCGCAACGACACTTTTGTTAGCGCCGGGCGCCGTTCAGATTTTCTATGGTGATGAAATGGGTCGGGGATTGAGTGATGCTAAATTCAATGTTGATAGCAATCAGGCCTTTCGGTCGGATATGAATTGGGGAAATATAGACGAGGAATTACTTGCTCATTTTCAAAAACTGGGCAAAATTAGGAAAGATTACCCTGTGATTGCGAGAGGCCGTCAGACGACGTTGGATGTGCACACTTGTTTGCGTGAAAATGATGAAGATAGAATTCTGATACGTTTACAGCCGGAAAATGGCGCACCGATTGATGTTTCCGGAATATATGAAGATGAAGAACGGCTGATAGATTTATACTCCGGAATGGAAGGAATTGTCGAACAAGGCCGTATTACGTTCCCCTCCCTCCCGGTCGGCGTGGCTGTCATCAAAAAGCTCAGATAATTCCGCTGTTTCAGAAACGGATATCATCCTCCTGTTGAATAACAAATACTTCTTTCCGTCTGATGCGGATAAAATCAACAAAAGTTTCCGGAAATTCCGGAAACTTTTGTTGATTTTTTAATAATTTCGATTTTTTCTGGAAACCGAATACATAGATGAATGTTTTTCTATATGAAAGACATTCATGATATATGAAAGATACACAGACGAAAGATGATATTATTTGCCCGAATAATGGGACTAAAGAATTAAATGTATCCCGTGGAGAATTACAGAAACCGGGGTTGCCGCTGACGCCGGAGGGGGTCACGGCGTTCCTCGCCGGGCCTATGGTTGAAGGGATAGGTCCCGTTTATGCCGAACGTCTCGTGGAAGCTTTTGGAACTGAAGCTCCCGAGGTCTTGATTAATAATCCGGAAAAAGCAGAAGCCATAAAGAGCCTTGGGAAAACGAATATAACAAAGGCACATGAAAGTCTGTGCGCCTTTAAATGGGATCCGCGGATTGTTGCTTTCCTTTATTCGTGCGGAATTGCCGATACCTTCATCGAGCGAATTCTCAATAAGTATCGCCGATGGGCCGAAGAGAAGATTCTTGAGGATCCTTATTCAATGGTTGAGGATGTGTGGCAGCTCTCTTTCTTCACGGCCGACAAGATCGGCCGGCAATTAGGTATAGCCAATGATGATCCTCGCCGGCTTGTCGGAGCGATCGTGACGGCCGTCAAGCGTTTTGCCGAGGACGGAAATCTATTTGCCTATCCCGAGCAAGCGGCCGAAGAGGCAGCCCGGATTTCGGGTGTGGACATTGATAAAGTAAGAGTTGTAATCCCTCAAGCTGTCGATTCCGGTCGATTGGTTGAAAGCCGAGGCGGATTGTATCTTCCGGTGTTTTATAAGGCCGAGAAGGAGGGAGCCGACAAAATCACCGAACTTGCCGCAATCCCTTGCGCGCCGATAGACGAAGAGGAGGTGCCGCAATTTTCGCAATTTGGATATCGCTATTCGCCGCTTCAGCGCCGGGCACTCCGCATGGCTCTGGAAAATCGTGTGTCTGCAATTACGGGCGGTCCCGGTTCGGGAAAGACGACCGTCGTGCGCGGAGTGATTGACGCTTTGGAGAAGAAAGGATTGAAGGTCACGTTAGCGGCGCCGACGGGGAGAGCGACTAAACGCCTGTCGACGCTGACCGGCAAGGAAGCAACAACTATTCATCGCCTCCTCGGATACCGTCAGGGTGAAGGCTATCATCGGCGCGAGATCGACACCGATATGCTTGTGATCGACGAAGGCTCGATGATGGAGCAGGTGTTGTTCAATCATCTCCTTCAGGCTCTCCGGCCCGGGACGCGAATTCTTCTCGTCGGTGACGTCGATCAGTTGCCGGCGATCGGGGCCGGTGACGTGCTGCGGGACATGATCAATTCCGGTAAGATTCCCGTGGCCCGGCTCGATGAGAATTTCCGGCAGGCCGAGGGGAGCCTGATAGCGGCCGGCGCGAGATCAATCAACAAGGGTGAGATGCCGGCTTCAGATCCGGAAGGGGATTTTGTTTTTATTGAAGAACCTGACCGTAAAGCCATTCACGACCGCATCCTGGAACTTGTAGCCGTTGAACTTCCGCAGTCGCGCGGAATATCACCGACAGATATTCAGGTTGTCACGCCTCAACAGGTCGGTCCGTTAGGAGCAAGGATGCTGAACACTGACCTTCAGGAGCGATTGAACCCTCAAGGTCCCGAACTGAAGCGCGGAGCGACGGTTTTCCGTCAGGGCGATCCCGTGATGCAGACGGCCAATTCGCGTGAAAGAGGCGTGTATAACGGAGAGATCGGCCGGATCGCGGAGGTGGATGAAGCCGGACAATGGCTGAAGGTCGAGTTTTCCGACGGGCGCATCTCGCGATATGAGCGGAACGAACTTTCAGAGCTCGTATTGGCCTACGCAACGACTGTCCATAAGCTGCAAGGGTCAGAGGCAAAGAACATCATCATCCCGGTGACGATGTCGCATAGGCCTATGCTCTATCGCAATCTGCTTTATACTGCCGTCAGCCGGGCGACTGATCTCTGTGTCCTTGTCGGTGAAGAGGAAGCCTTGCGTTATGCCCTTGCCAACACTCCGGCTGACACCCGCAACTCCAACTTCGGTCATCGCCTGTGAGAGAGGGTTTGAGCATGTTTGGGTGATGCGTATGGGATTTCATCAGGATAAAATGTGAGGGTCGTGCTTGTCAGAGTGGCGGCGAGGAAGTATCCCAGACATGGCCCCACATCTTCCGCAGACTCATAAGAGTCCGAAGGTGTGGATTCGGATGAGGTGGTCGTGAACATCGCGGGGCCGTTGCTGTCGTTGGCGATGGCTTCGAGATAGTCGTGCATCTCGCGTGAGATCTGACAGATGTCTATTCGGATCTCGTCGCCGTCGCGTAGTGCTGTCTGTTCATCCTCTTCATCAAGATCCCGGCGGCTGGTCATTGCGAAAAAGGTCATGAGGCCGTCTTCCGCGGTCCGGTCGGATTGTTCTCCCCACATATAGATCTCGCCGTTGCGGTAGACCCTGACCCAATAACATTGACCGTCAGACTGAGGATCGTCCGCATATCGGCATTGGAGAACCGCCACATCGTCGTATGGCATTTTAATCCAGTTGAATTCAGCACTTATGATCTTCACAGGGCCATAAAGCTCTGTTTCAGCAGTATGAAGAACACCGCCTCGCGCCGCGACAAGCCGGTATCGCCGGCCGGTGACCGTTGCGACCGGGGTTTCATAAAATCCGTTTTCACCGGCCGTGATGTCTACAGATTTTCCGTCGGCCATGTCGGTGAGCGTCATGCGCGCATCGGTCAGGACAGGCGCTTCTGAAAGAGGTTCGTCCATCGGGACTGTCAGCGTGGCAGTCGCCTGAAATCTGCCGGGTGTGAGCGTCGCTTCGATGACGGTCAGCGGCGGGATGTCGTGATAACGGAAATCGAGCTCCTTTTCGCACGAAGCGGATAAAAAAGCCGTCATCACAACCAAAGTTATTATATTGCAGTGTCTGAAAAATTTCATGCTCTAAGATATTTCTGCAGGCTCTAAAATGCTCTAAAATGTTAAGGTATAGGCCACTGAGGGAATCAATCCATACATTGCCTGCTGGACAGCCCGGGTGCCGGAAGGTTTCGAGGGATCGTCCTCGAAATAAACCACATAAGGATTATATCGGCAATAGGCATTGAAAATGCCTATTGTCCACTGATAAGTCAGGCGGCGGCCACTGTGGGTGTATGTCGCCGAAAGATCCAGACGGTGGACCGGAGGTGTGCGATAGCCATTTCGGCGCGAATAATAATAGCATGTCACTCCTGAGACAGTGTATTTGACATCGGGAGCCGTCAGCGGCTGACCGGAAGAGAAAATCCATGTCCCGGAGAGTATCCACCGGTCTGTCAGACGAAAAATGGAAGCGACCGCAAGGTCATGGCGCCGGTCGGACGTGGCGTCATACCATCGGCCGTCATTGATTCCGTCGATCCGAGTCTGGGTGCGGGAAATGGTATAGGCAATCCAACCGGTCAAGCGGCCTGTGTTCTTCCTTATCATGAATTCGGCACCGTATCCCCGACCCCTTCCACCAAGAATTATATTCTGTAGATCGATATCAGAGAATGAGTTCCTGCCGTCACGATAGTCATAGACATTGCGCATCTGCCTGAAATATCCTTCGGCCGACCAGTCCCAGTCGCCGGCAGGCGTCATGCCGGCATATCCGGCTCCATATTGGGCGACACGTTCGGGCCTGACTTCGGCCGACGTCAGGGCATACCGGTCAAACGGAAAACTCGTCGTGCCTGAGCGTATGGCGTGGAGATTTTGAGAGGCCATTCCGAAACCGGCCTTCACGCTGTGTCGGGGTGTTATCTGCCATATAAGACTGAGCCGAGGCTCGGCGTCGGCGTACGTCCTTGCTCTGCATGGGGGCGCCGCCCGGTCTGCGGCGACGAATTCCCTGAAGGAAGGCGAGGTCAGGACAGACGCCAAGTTCACCCTCACGCCACCGTTGATTTCCCAACGCTCCCCGATCTTTCCGCTATAATTGATCCATGCGGAATTCTCCCATAGCGACCGGATATCCTTTTCATGCGCCCCGTTCGCGGTCCATTCCCCCGATTGAACGCGCAACAGACCCGAACGCAATCCGAATTCTACGTTATGCCCGGACGCGACGCTGAGTTTCGCCTCTTCATTTATTGAATAAGAATGAACAAATTCTTTCATCTCCTCATTCATGTCCATTACGGACATCGCCATTCTCGGATTGAAACGGTCAAGGGCGGCCGTGGTGGTGAAAGTGAGAGAAGAGGAAGCGCGGGCGAACCAATTGACCGATGCGCCGAGATTTCCCCAATATAGCCCCATTACGTTATGAATAGCCATATTGTCATGGCTCGCGAAGAAAGACGCGTCTACAAGATGTTTTTCAGACGCGCGCAAGCGCAATTTTGCCGAAATGTCATAGAAATTCATCACCGTTCCGCGATATTTCGGAATCATCTTCAGGAACGCATCGACATATGAACGGCGGGCGGCAACGGCCAGCGACAGCTTGTCTTTGACGATCGGTCCCTCCCCTTTTATCTTTGCGGCGAGGATGCCGACCGTGCCTGTGGCGTGCCACTGCTCCATATCACCCGGCGCGAGCGACGTGTCGAGAACGGCTGAGACCGCTCCGCCATAAGAAGCCGGGAACGGACCCTTATAGAGCGTAGCCCTTCCGAGCGCATCGTCGTTGAATGTGGAGAATATGCCCATGACATGGGAAGGGTTGAAAAGTGGAATGCCGTCAAGCATGACAAGGTTCTGAGACGCTGTGCCGCCGCGCACTTCGAAACCTCCGCCACCGTCACCCTCGCTTCTGACCCCCGGCAGCAATGCGATCGACTTCAGCAAATCGTTCTCACCCCCTAACGAAGGGGTTAGGGATAACTGGGCGAGCTCAAGCCGCTCAGCTCCGATCTGAGGCTCTTCTATTCTCTGACGCGCTGACAGACCGGTGACCACAACCTCTTCCAATTCTTTCGAAACGACTGAATCTGACGTCAATCCGTCGTCAGGTTCTGCCGAAAAACATCGGGAGCAGCCTATGATAGCCGCCACCGCAACTATCCCGGCCCTGAAAACCTTTATTTCAGATAACAATCCCATTTTCACCCAATATAATTTTCAGATTCGTCAGTATGGGTGGATAGATAATCGGATGCTTTTGAGGATGAAACGACTTTTTTGCCAAGTTTGGATTCAAGTTGAGTGCGTGCCACTTTTGCTACACTTCCGCCATCTTTTGCAACTTGACGTTGCTGATTGAAACCTTTTGGGTCACGTTGTCTGGAGAGTTCGGTCGCAGATGCTTCAGCAAGCATATTCAGTGCTATCTCCATATTCATCATATTATCGCGTAGACTTTCCTTCTTCAATCCCTTGAGATCACGATATTGTCTGGTTGTCATTCCACTCCATTCGCGTGTGATAATATCTGTTAATGACGCGTACTCCAATCCCTGGTTTACTCCGGTACGAGCCCATTCATCAGTCAGTTCTTTACGTATCTCAATACTTTTTATTCGCTGATTGATCCAAGATTCAGAATATCCGAGACGCCTGTAATCCAAGATAGCTTGATCTATACTTTTTTCTGGGTCTTGCATCTGATCAATTCGTTGGGAAGCGACCATAGCCATCCATTGTTTGAAGGTTTCAGCTTTTTGCGAA
>CAYQQG010000040.1:0-15056 GCA_964419535.1 uncultured Sangeribacter sp. | reverse complement strand
CTGAAGAAAATGACCATCCACAAAGAAATCAAATAAGCATCTGAACTATGGCAAAAAAAACCGTCGCGTCTCTTCAGAAAGGTGAAGGCCGCACATACAGCAAAGTCATCAAAATGGAGAAATCTCCCAAGACAGGCGCTTATATCTTCAAAGAGGAAATGGTGCCGAACGACGCTGTGCAGGCAGCTCTGAAATAAGATTTCCCCGTTCATTCATAATTCTTCATAAATTTTTAGGGTTTTCGGTTGAAAAGTCTCGGCTTTTCAACCGATTTTTATAACCAGTCTATCAATTTTTTTTATAACCGGTCTTTCATATCAGAAGCATGATACATTCAGATTTTCTCAACTGCGGGTTCCGCAGAGTCATGGCGGTCGTGACCGAAATCAAAATTGCCGACACTGATTTCAACAAAGACAACATCATCCGTGCATTTGAAGCATATCGCTATCTCGGCATAGAGCTCATCGTCTTTCCGGAACTTTGCGTGACCGGTTATACATGCGGCGATCTTTTTCACCAGTCTTTTCTGATTCAAAAAGCGGAAAAAGCCGTGGCCGATATTTGCCGGCATACCGAAATCGCTTCTAAGGATAAATTCATGCCCATGATTGTCATCGGCGCACCGATAAGCTATAAGAACTCTCTTTATAATTGCGCGATTTTCATTTCTGAAGGACGCATCGTGGCCATAATCCCGAAGACTTTCATTCCCAATTATGGAGAGTATTATGAAAGAAGATGGTTTGAATCCGCTTCAGGAATGGAGAACGACAGCATCTCCTACGCCGGACAGAATAGCATCCCGTTCGGCACCAAATTATTGGTCAGCCACGACGGAATGACCATAGGGGCTGAAATTTGTGAAGATCTCTGGACACCGGCACCACCTTCGACATTTCTGTCAATGGCAGGTGCGGACGTGATTGTCAACCTGTCGGCTTCAAATGCAGTAATCGGCAAACAGCGATATCGCCGCCAACTCATTGAGCAACAATCCGCCAGATGCCGTTGCGCATATATTTATTCTTCCGCCGGGAAGGGAGAATCTTCGACAGACCTCGCATTCCCGGGATATGCGGCGATCGCTGAAAACGGGACTATGCTTGACGAGGCAGACTCTTTTGCACCGGGAAATCCTGGAATCGAAAACGTCACTCACATTGCCATTGCTGACATTGACATTTCGAGACTAAGGTCGGAACGCCGGCGCTTCAATACATTCACTGACATTCATGCGCGCGATCTCCTTAAGAATTATACAATATGCAAATCACGGGACTTAGTGACAAGCAGTCCGGAATTTGAAAGACCAATCTCATCAACATTGCGGAACAAGATGCTCGATCCAATGCCGTTCGTGCCTTCCGACAAAGCTCACCGTGACGAAAATTGCACGGAGATCATCAACATTCAATGCCACGGACTTCTTCAGCGGCTCGAAGCGATCGGGAAACCAAAGATGATAGTTGGCGTTTCCGGCGGACTGGATTCAACACTCGCTCTTTTAGTGGCCGCACGAACAGCGAAAATGGCCGGCATGAAGCCATCGGATGTTATCGGCATCACCATGCCCGGGCTCGCGACGACAAACCGCACGCATAACAACGCCTGGCAATTGATGAACCTTTTGGGTTGCACGGCTCTTGAAATTCCGATTGGGGACGCTGTCGCTCAGCATTTTAAGGATATAAATCAGAATCCTCAAAACTTCGATGCGACATATGAAAACTCACAGGCTCGCGAGCGCACCCAAATTCTAATGGATTACGCCAACAAGGTCGGCGGTATTGTCATCGGAACCGGTGATCTGTCGGAACTTGCCCTCGGTTGGTGCACATATAACGGCGACCACATGTCGATGTATGCCGTCAACACCTCAGTTCCGAAAACTCTTGTCAAATATCTCGTCGAATGGTTCGCATTGCGTGAAAGGAACGAAGAAATAAAGAGAATTCTTTTCGACATCATCGACACTCCCATTTCTCCGGAACTCGTTCCGGCAAAGGGCGGAGAAGACGAAATCGAACAGAAGACTGAAGATCTCGTCGGCCCGTACGAGCTTCATGACTTCTTCCTTTTCCATACGCTCAGAAATTCTTTCAATCCTCTGAAGGTCTATCTTCTTGCGAAGGAAACATTCCGTGAAAAATATTCAGACAAGACTTTATCTCATTGGCTGAGCACTTTTTACAGAAGGTTTTTCAATCAACAATTCAAGCGGTCATGCCTCCCTGACGGGCCTAAAGTCGGTTCGGTCTGCCTCTCCCCGCGCGGTGACTGGAGAATGCCTTCCGACGCCTCATCCCGACAGTGGCTCAAGGAGGTCGAGATGATCTCAAGGTTCCACGGTTTAAGGTAATCCGCAGGGTTTCAAAAATTTTTAGGCCGAGTATTGTATTTTCAAAAGATATTTCATCCAAGTATTAGGTTTTCCGAAAAATTTTAGCTAATTTTGTTTAAAGATTGAAGATTATATGACAGAAACAGAAAAGGCAAGATTTGACGAAAGCATAAGACTCGCAGTGGAGACTATCCGCGGCGGGGGAATCATCCTCTACCCGACCGATACGATCTGGGGGTTGGGGTGCGACGCGACAAATCCGGATGCTGTTGAAAAAATCTTCAAACTCAAAAAACGGAATGACGCAAAATCGATGCTGTCGCTTGTTGACAGTGTCGATATGCTATACAGATTTCTTGACAATGTCCCGGAAACGGCTCTGGCGCTTATTGATGTGGCCGTCAATCCTTTGACCCTTATTTATGACTCTCCCGCAGGTTTTGCAAAAAACCTTATTGCGGAGGACGGATCGATTGGAATCAGGATTACAACCGAGAAGTTCAGCAACACATTGTGCCGCAAACTGCATTTACCCGTCGTCTCCACCTCGGCAAATATAAGCGGTAAAAAGGCGCCGGCGACTTATGCGGAAATTTCTCAGGATATAATTGACGGCGTGGATTATGTCGTGGGCTACAGGCAAGATGACAAAAAACCGGCTTCTCCGAGCGGCATAATAAAGGTCATGGACGACGAGACATTCAAAATCATCCGTTAAGAAAACTCTTTTCGCTAAGGAATTTAAACTCATTCGTTAATTAAAGGAAGGCGTGGAAGGACGATTGATTTCAATACCGGGAATGCGGGCACGATACGTGATTATGGATCTGGTCACGTCAGTGTGTGCTTTGCTTGTATTCAACATCGCCCGATTTTTCCTTCTTTTCCATCGGACAGCAAAGACAGAGTTAATTGAATATGTCTCTCAACCGAAAATGGTGGCCGAGACAATTTTTCTTCCGCTGGCGATTCTTTGTGTCTATTGGCTCTCGGGATATTACAATCATCCTTTCGGGAAATCCCGACTGAAAGAATTTGCGACGACCTTGGCTTCTGCCGCCGTCAACACGGTCTGGATCTGGCTCGCGCTGATGATCAACGACATTCTTTCGTCACGCCAGGAGACATATGAGCTCCTTCTCATTCTTTTCGGCTCTCTGTTTCTTTTTTCATATTCCGGCCGTTTGTTGCTGACATCAATTTCAATCCGGAATCTTGAACGAAAGAGGTGGAGTTTCCGGACCGTCATCATCGGAGATTCCAACGACGCGATCGACACCGCCTCAAGGCTGAACGCTTCGCGGACACGACTCGGTTTCAACGTCATCGGTCATATTCATATAAAAGATGAAAAACCTTCTGAGAAAGGACACAGGACTTTGACAGAGAGCGAATTCCAAAGATTGAGGGATCTGAAAGAGATTGATCAGCTGATTATAGTTCCGGACGAAAATTCATCCGAAAAGAAAATTCTGAACATCCTTCACCAATATTTCCCGACCAATATACCGATAAAGATAAGGCCTTCGGCTCTTGCCTTCGTGACCTCGCAAATCAGGATAGGCGACATCTATGGCGAACCGTTCATCGACATCGCTTCGCCGGCAATGTCGGATTCGCAGCTGAATGTGAAACGGGTTCTCGACATCATTTTGTCCGTCATCGCCATGATTTTGGCCGCGCCCATATATCTTGCCGTCGCTCTGGCGGTCAAATTCTCCTCCAAAGGTCCGGTTCTATACCGTCAGGAAAGAATAGGATTCCGGCAGAAACCTTTTGACATATTGAAATTCCGTACGATGTATGTCGATGCCGAAGCCAACGGACCCATGCTCTCTTCGGCCGATGACAGCCGGATCACACCTGTCGGCAAATTTCTCAGAAAATACCGTCTTGATGAGATTCCTCAATTCTGGAACGTACTCAAAGGAGAAATGTCACTTGTCGGGCCCCGGCCGGAGCGTGCTTATTACATCAATCAGATAGTTGTCTATGCCCCTCACTATACCCTTCTGCATCAGGTCAAACCCGGGATCACGTCGTGGGGAATGGTCAAATTCGGATATGCTCGAGAAGTTAAGGAGATGATCGAACGGAGCAATTTCGATCTTGTCTATCTCTCAAATATGTCCGTGGCCGTCGACTTCAAGATTCTTCTCCATACGATCAAGACCGTCTTTCTGGGGAAAGGGATGTAGAACAAAACCAACAGGCATGACAATCCGGAAATTTTTATGATAGCTTAGCGGCTGTTCAAAAACCGGATTTGAATCCCAAAGGATTTGAATAACAATTAATACAAGAGAATTTGGCATACAAGGAGACACATAACAGGTTCACCGACATGTGGATGAAATTCGTCGGCTGGCGCTCTCGACATATTGACGAGAGCCGATTCCTGTATTTCCTTGCTCTTGTTGTCGGCGCATTATGCGGACTGGCGGCCCAGCTGTTGAAAACATTCATTCATTGGATCTCCGGAATGCTGAATGCCCATGTGAGCTCGACGTCCGCTAACTTCACATATCTGATCTATCCGGTTGTCGGAATCCTAATCGTGACGCTTTTCATCAAGTTTGTGGTGAAGGACAACATTTCACATGGTGTTACCCGTGTCCTATATGCCATTTCGCAACGGAAATCCCGATTGAAAAAGAAGAATTGCTATGCTTCTCTGATAGCATCGTCTATCACAATCGGCTTCGGCGGATCGGTCGGGGCAGAGGGCCCGATCGTGTTCACGGGCGCGGCCATCGGCTCGAATATAGGTCAGGCTTTCCGTCTGTCACCGAAAATTCTGATGATCCTTGTCGGATGCGGAGCCGCTGCGGGAATTGCGGGCATTTTCCGCGCGCCCATTGCCGGAATGCTTTTCACACTCGAGGTTCTCATGATCGACTTCACGGGAGCGACGGTCATGCCCCTTCTGATCTCCTCCATAACCGGAGCGACAGTTGCATATATCTTCGAAGGATATGACAATGAATTCTTTTTCGCCCAGAGCGAGCCGTTCCTGACCCGGAAGATTCCCTATACGATCCTTCTCGGAATTGTCTGCGGATTCGTTTCCCTCTATTTCACCCGAATGATGTTCGTCATGGAAAACTTCTTCAGGAAGCTTAATAAACCGTGGCTGAAGATCCTGAGCGGAGGTCTGATACTTGCGGGTCTGATCTTCCTGTTTCCGCCGCTATATGGTGAAGGATATGGAGCGATCAATCAGTTGCTGGAAGGTGACGCCGGATCCATAGTTGACGGTTCTTTCTTCTATGTTGACAGAGATTCGGTCTGGTTCATCGCCTTGTATATCGGATTGATAATATTGACAAAAGTTTTCGCCACTTCGGCCACGAACGGTGCCGGAGGGGTCGGAGGAACTTTTGCGCCTTCTCTGTTTGTCGGTGCAATGGCCGGTTTTCTGTTCGCTTACGTCCTGAACAATCTGGACTTAGGAGTTGATATCAGCAATAAGAACTTTGCACTCATGGGAATGGCCGGAGTGATGAGCGCCGTCATGCACGCTCCCTTGATGGCAATCTTCCTCACGGCCGAAATGACCGGAGGCTACGACCTCTTCCTCCCCTTGCTGATAGTCTCCACAATCTCCTATATGACAATAAAGGTCTTCCTCCCATACAGCATTTATTCAATGCGTCTGGCACAGAAAGGCGAATTGATGACGAACGAAAAGGACCAGGCGGTGCTGACACTCCTGAAAATAGACAATCTGATCGAAAAGGATTGCACGCCGGTCAGCCCGAAGATGACACTAAAGGAAATGGTCGATATAATTTCCACTTCCCACCGAAATATTTTTCCCGTTGTCGACGAGAACCATAACCTAAAAGGCATAGTTCTTCTGGATGACATCCGGAACATAATGTTCCGTCCTGATCTATATAACAAAATGACCGTCTCAAGATTCATGTCCATGCCTCCGGCAAAAATTGAGATTACAGAGACAATGGAGAATGTGATGAAAACTTTCGATCACACGAACGCATGGAATCTTCCGGTGGTCGATAACGGTAAATATATTGGATTCGTCAGCAAATCAAAAATATTCAATTCATACCGGAGAGTTCTGCGGCACTATTCGGATGATTGAAATTCATAAGGAAGTGAAGAATCACTTCCATGAGATGCGGACCTTACGACGATTAACCCGAAAAGAGATGAATAAGGAAGATCTTAAGATAGTTTTTTTCGGCACACCCGAATTTGCAGTTGAAAGCCTCGATGCTCTCGTTCAAAACGGTTTCAATGTCGCGGCCGTCGTGACGGCACCGGACAAGCCGGCTGGACGCAGCAAGAAACTCCACCAGAGCGATGTCAAGAAATATGCGTTGGAACATAATCTTCCGGTCCTTCAGCCGGTCAAGCTGCGCGATGAGAATTTTATCAGCCGGCTCAAGGAGATAAACGCTGATATATTTATTGTAATAGCATTCCGGATGCTCCCCGAAATTGTCTGGTCGATGCCTCGTCTCGGCACTTTCAATCTCCACGCATCCCTGCTCCCGAAATATCGAGGTGCCGCGCCGATCAACCACGCGCTCATCAACGGCGAGAAAACAACCGGAGTCACGACATTTTTCCTTTCTCATGAAATTGACACCGGCGACATGATTTCCAAACAGGAGATAGAGATCGGCGATGATGAAAATGCCGGACAGCTCCACGACAGACTCATGAAACTCGGTGCGGAGGAAGTCATTAAGACACTCAATCTTATACTTGAGGATAAACTCGAGACTTCACCTCAACCGGACGGGGAGTTCATTCCCGCCCCAAAGATCTTTAAGGACACATGCCGGATCGAATGGAACAACCCTTCTTCTCAGCTTCATAATTTCGTCCGGGGACTCGCGCCCTATCCGGGAGCTTGGTGCATAATGATAGAGACAACAGGCAAACCGATTGATGTTAAGATTTTAGCCACTTCACGCAAGGAAATCCCGGATAATCTTTCTCTCGAACCCGGTGAGGCTATTGTCGATCGCAAGAGACTGTTCGTCGGAACGGCTGATAGTCCCATTGAAATTCTGCAGATTCAGCCGGCTGGTAAAAAGTCTATGCCCGCCTCAGCCTTCATTCTCGGCTATAAACCTCATGTATTCAAATAAAATGGGGGTAGCCTACTTATTATAAATGCGGACATGACACGCCATGTCCCTACATATAATGTCTTGTGTTATTCTTGACACACCCGGCATAACAACACCTAATATTAAAGAATTACTCAAACACTGTGAGACACAATAACGATAACAGTCGCCCGCGTCATCGTGACACCGACAAAAGAGCCGTGTCAACCCTTTTTGACGTTCTCATCGGTCACGGAGTCGAAGATTTTGTCTGCTCTCCGGGTTCTCGCAACGCCCCGCTTCTTATGGCCGTCAGATCGAGAAGGGGAACGCGCAAGCATATAATCATTGACGAGCGCGCAGCGGCCTTTTTTGCACTCGGAATCGCTTCGGCACGACAAACCCCGGTTGCTCTCGTCTGCACTTCCGGAACGGCTTTGCTGAATTATGCGCCCGCCGTTGCAGAAGCATATTATCGAGGCCTGCCGTTGATTGTCATCAGCGCAGACCGCCCCAAAGAATGGATTGATCAGGATGATTCCCAGACAATCCGTCAATATGAGGCGTTGAGGAATTTCGTCAAGGAAAGCTATGAGCTGAACGACCGCGAGCAATATGACAATGCGGATTGGTATGACAACCGGATCGCCAATGACGCCATGCTGACCGCGTTGAGTCCCAAGCCCGGTCCGGTCCATATCAATATAAGAATTTCTCACCCCATCAATGGATTGGTCCATGTCGATTCTGAACATTTGAATCCAACGCGAATCATCCGTAAGCTTCCCGATTCCCACCGTGTCGGAAAGGAGACGGTCAAAGAATTGGCCAAGTGCCTTTTGAATAAGAAAATCATGGTCACGGCCGGCTTCATGCAACCGGATGACAGGATGAACAAAGCCTTGATAAAATTCCGTTCTCATCCCAACGTGACGATAATGGCGGAAACTATCTCGAATACTCATCTTCCTATAGAGGATTATGCCGTTGATTCCGCTATTGCCGATATGTCGGAGGAAAAGAGGATATCGATGATTCCGGATGTTGTCATAAGCTTGGGAGGAGCCCTCATTTCGCGGATGCTCAAGGAATTTTTAAGGACCGGCGCGAAACGCCATGCCACCGAACATTGGAGTGTCGGATTCAATCATAACACGGTCGATTGCTTTCAGGCTTTGACATTAAGAATTGAGACCGATCCGGCAGGATTCATTTCTCATCTTTCAGCCGAAATGGCTCACCAAAGAAGAATATTGGAAGTTGAGAATTTCCGCAGTCTTCCGGAAGAGGAACGGTTGGCATATAAAAAAGCAAACGGCTATTCAGAAAAATTCTTCCGCATAAAGGAACTGGCTGTCCAGAGAGTTTTCCGGTTTGCCTCGGAAATTCCATGGACCGAATTTTCTGTCTTCACTGAGCTGATGAACAGTATCCCTGCGGAATATAATATGTTCTTGTCGAACGGAACGGTTGTCCGTTACGCTCAGATAATTCCCTATCGGCTTCCTCACGCTTCGTTCTGCAATCGCGGCGTTTCCGGAATCGAAGGGACACTCGCCACGGCACTCGGCGCGGAAGCTGCAGCCGGAAGGCCCACCTTGCTTATAACCGGAGACATGTCGCTGACCCACGATCTGAGCAGTCTCGCGCTTGCTCAAAGAAGCGGATCGGCTATTAAAATAATAGTCATCAACAATAATGGCGGCGGTATTTTCCGCTTCATTAAGGACACTTCCAACCTTCCTGACAGAGAGCGATACTTCTGCGTCGATCCTCTCTTGAACCTCCAGGCGGTTTCCTCAGCCTTCGGATTCAAATATGCTAAGGCTGACTCCAAAGAGACTCTCTCGAAAGGTCTGGCACACCTCTTTTCGGAAGAGAATGAAGGTTCAAGACAAATTCTCGAAATCTTCGTCCCCTCCGACAAGAGTTCCCTTCTTCTCAGACAATTTCTGAGAATCCATTCGTAGCACCAATTTCGTAAAATCTCACCCTATAAATATGATCTTAGTTTCGGTCCGAACAGACACGATCTAAAATTCTATAAAAAATAATATCAATCCCACTCGGGAGATCTATATCCCCTATCGGCTAATAACATATTATCCATTTTCCAATAAACAAAAATATATGTGGACAACGATCAAAGAATATACAGACATCCTGTTCGAGAAAAAGGAAGGTGTCGCCAAAATAACAATCAACCGTCCGAAAGTATATAATGCTTTCCGCCCATTGACGAACCAGGAAATGCTGGATGCGATGAGGATTTGCCGCGAAGACAACTCGATCAGGGTCGTCATCCTCACCGGCGCCGGCGACAAAGCATTTTGCTCGGGTGGAGATCAGCATTATAAGGGACATGGGGGATATATCGACGAGGATGGAACTCCCCGCCTCAATGTCCTTGATCTTCACAAGGCGATCCGCTCCCTTCCCAAACCCGTGATCGCCATGGTCAACGGATATTCAATCGGCGGCGGCAACGTCCTGAATGTGGTCTGCGATCTGTCTATCGCCTCTGAAAATGCCCGGTTCGGTCAGACGGGACCGAAGGTCGGAAGTTTCGACGCCGGCTTCGGCAGTTCATACCTTGCGCGTTGCGTAGGCCAAAAAAAGGCAAGAGAAATATGGTTCCTTTGCAGACAATATACTGCCGCCGAAGCTCTCGAAATGGGAATGGTCAACGCTGTGGTACCCTTTGATCAACTTGAAGAGGTCACTATGGAATGGTGCCGCGACATCATGAAGCGTTCTCCGCTCGCTATCCGTATGATCAAACGTGCGTTGAACGCCGAACTCGACGGCCAGCACGGCCTCATGGAATTTGCCGGTGACGCCACGCTGATGTATTATCTTATGGATGAAGCTCAAGAGGGCAAAAACGCTTTCCTTGAGAAACGCGATCCCGATTTCGATCAATTCCCGATGTTCCCGTAATTTTAGTCAGTTTTTATGAGACTCGCCATCTGTCCTTATATGTTGAAATTCCGTCAGCCGGCCGGAACTTCCCGCGGCGTGCTGACCGAAAAGCCGACATATCTTCTTAAACTTTGGGATGAACGGAATCCGGAAGTTTTCGGTCTCGGTGAAGCGGCCGTCTTCCCCGGGCTTTCACCCGAGGCGGACCACCGCTATGAATATAAGTTGATTGAACTGCTCGCCAACATAGCAATCGGACGTCCGACAGACCTCTCCCGACATTCTTCCATTCAATTCGGACTCGAACAGGCTCTTCGTGATTATTCATCCGGAGGACTACGGCTATACTACCCTTCCGGTTTCACGGAGGGTAAGACGGAAATCATCATCAACGGTTTGATCTGGATGGGAAATCGTAACGAAATGTTTGACCGTCTCGAAAAGAAAATCAAGGCCGGATTCAGATGTATCAAAATCAAGGTCGGCGCCATTGACTGGGATTCAGAATTGTCGCTTGTCAGATTTATAAGAGAACGTTATTCAGCAGATCAGCTGACTGTCCGGGTGGATGCCAATGGAGGTTTCTCAATGGATAACGCTCTTCCCCGACTCAAGCAACTGGCGGACCTCGGTGTCCATTCAATTGAACAGCCGATCCCGGCGGGAAACGCCGATTTGATGCGTTTTATTTGTGAAGTTTCGCCCCTTCCCATTGCTCTGGACGAAGAGCTCATCGGTGTTTATGGCGAAGAAAACAAAAAAAGACTTCTTGACTATATCCGACCTGCTTTCATTATTCTCAAACCGGCTCTATGCGGAGGTTTTTCGGGTGCTGACGAATGGATTCGGCTGGCTGAGGAACAAGGAATCGGATGGTGGGTGACATCGGCTTTGGAATCCAATGTCGGACTGGATGCAATTGCCCAATATACGGGTCATCTCGGAGTCACAATTCCTCAAGGTCTCGGAACCGGGGGACTTTTCACCAATAACTTCACATCGCGCCTTCAGCTCGAAGGCGAGGTCTTGAGATATAATCCGCAACTCCCGGTTGACAATGATCAATTCATAAAACTTGATTGGAGGGAATGAATATTGCTGACAGATATGAGGAATTGAAGGGATTATGGATTAATCTTGATGACAAGTCATTAGAGGTGAGAACCTCGGGTTCGACCGGAAAGCCGAAACTCATCAGGCTCCCGAAGAAGCTGTTGAAGGCCAGCGCATTGAGATCAATAAAATATTTCGGAATCGATCATGACTGGATAAATTACAGCTGTCTGTCGCCCGAACATATCGGCGGGATCATGGTTTGGATCCGCGCTATGGTCTCCCTGAGTTTTTTCGAATGTGAAGAGCCGTCAAACACCCCTCATCTTAGGACCGCCCGAGAAAGCATCGACAAACAGGTCCTGGTCTCGGTCGTGCCATCCCAAATGTGGCATATTCTGAAGCTTAATTTGAACCCCGATGAGAAAAAAAGAATCAGATTTCTCATCGGTGGCTCATCCATCCCTCAAATACTGAGAGAAGAAATTTTAGCCAACGGCTTGCAAGCCTGGGAAAGCTATGGAATGACCGAAACCGCATCTCATATTGCACTCAGACCCATAACTGAGAAAAATCTTTATTTTGAACCGCTGAGCGGCATCACTCTTTCCAAGTCTGCGAAGGGCACATTGACAATTCAGCTTGTACAGGGTGAATCTCCAATTGTCACAAATGATCTCGTTGAATTTGATGCTGACGGGAATTTTAAAATCCTCGGACGGGCCGATAACGTCATCAATACCGGAGGGCTCAAAATAATCCCTGAACAGTTAGAAGAGAAAATTCGCGAGATTATACGCGAATCTCGTCTTTCAGATATTATTGCGGACATCATGGTTTCCTCCAAGCCAGACGACAAATGGGGCGAAGCCATGATCCTTAAATTCGAATCAAAAGGAAAAGATTCTGTTGATAGAACTGGAAGAGATGATTTAAAATACCCTTCAAAAGAGGAAATAAGCATTGAATTAGAGGATTTGCTGAGACGCGAATTGTCAAAAAAGGAGAATTCGAGCCTCCTGAAACACGAACTTCCGAAGGAAATTATATCCGTCAATCGTCTGCCAAGAACCGAAAACGGTAAGCTGAAACGGAGAACACCCGCAAATTAACTGAGCTATTTTTGGCTGATTCAAAAAAATGTTGTAAATTTGTGTTCTATAACATAACATTATCCTGATAAACGGTTGGGGTAAGCTCAGAGCGAACAGGCAACCGAAAAATCTCAGACGGTTGAAACCGAGGAAGAGCCGCTTGGGAATTACGGATTTTTGTTAAATCAGAAATTGGAATGATCAAAAAAAGCACTTTTGAGAAAATTATCAGCCAGGACATGGCGGAGATGTGGAATGCGCTCAGACCGGAAGAGAAGCGTATAGTCACAGATAATTTTTCCATTCATAATTTCAAGAAGAACCAGATAATCTACGCTGAAAAAGATCATCCGGAGATGCTCTGGTGTCTGCTCAAGGGGAAAGTGAAGATGTATAAGAGCGGAATCGGTGACCGCGTCCAGATCCTGCGCCTTTACCGCCCGGTTCAATATTTCGGCTATCGCGCATATTTTGCAAGAGAGCCATACGTCTCTTCGGCGGCCGCTTTTGAAGTCTCGACATTAGGAGCAATTCCTATGGATATAGTCGAGAATCTCATCCGCAAGAACAATGATCTCGCGATGTTTTTCATTCATGAACTTTCGAGGAACCTCGGCGGATCGGACACTAAGATCGTCTCACTGACCCAAAAACATATCCGCGGCCGTCTGGCTGATTCCCTCCTTCTTTTGGCTGAGAACTACGGCCTTGAGGATGACGGCGCGACATTGAAGATCTATATGAGCCGTGAAGACCTCGCCAATCTGTCGAACATGACCACCTCGAACGCAATCCGCACTCTGACAGCTTTCGTTTCCGAAAAACTGATTCTTGTCGACGGAAGAAGAATTAAGATCATCAACGAGCCGCAGCTCCGGAAGATCTCTAAATTCGGATGATCATTCCGATATATCCGCCGGGGACCACTCATTAACTTCCCCGCGTTACAAATTCCGATCCCGTTAATTTACATTCCAAACCCATTCTTTCAAGCCAATTTGATATGTTGAAACAGATGATTTCATTGATTCGCCCAAATCAATGGATAAAGAATGTGTTTGTTCTCATGCCTCTCTTCTTTGGCGGTCAGCTTCTAAGTTCATGGTGTTGGAAGGAATCCATAATTGCTTTTGCCGCATTCTCATTAATGGCAAGCGCTATCTATTGTCTTAACGACCTTTTTGATTTAGAAAGCGATCGTAAGCACCCTGAAAAATGCCTCCGACCATTGGCGTCCGGAGAATTGAAAAAATCACATGCGCTGTTCCTCATTGCATTCCTGATTCCTTCAAGTCTCGCATTGAGCTATTTTCTTCTTGGAACGGGAGCCCTGGCGGTCACTCTCATTCTCACATTCTATCTTCTGATAAATATAGCATACAGCTATCGTCTGAAACATATCGCCATAATCGACGTGTTCATAGTTTCACTCGGTTTCGTCCTCAGGCTCCTCGCCGGCGGCCTGTCTTGCGCCATAACGCTTTCTCCTTGGATCGTGCTTATGACATTTCTCCTCGCTCTCTTCCTTGCCTTTGCAAAAAGACGCGATGACGTCGTGCTTTATGAAAACAACCGTGTTGAGATCCGCAAAAGCGTGAGCAGCTACAACTTGCCCTTTATGAACCAGACATTAGGTATTTTGGCGGCCGTCACGATCGTTTGTTATATCATGTATACGGTTTCACCGGAAGTTGAAGCCCGTTTCGGCAATAGTTACGTTTATGTCACCTCGATATTCGTCATTGCCGCAATCCTGAGATATCTTCAGCTGGCACTCGTAGAACACAAGACGGGAAATCCTGTAAATGTCGTGTTTCGCGACCGCTTCGTTCAGATATGCCTGCTTGGATGGCTCGCAACTTTTTCAGTCATTCTATATTTATGAATCTCGCCTTCTTTGATTTCGATGGGACACTGACCCGACGCGACAGCTTCATCGAATTTGCCAAATTCTCAGTCGGACGCCGTTCTATGATTACGGCTTTCATGAAATCCCTTCCGGTCCTGATCGCATGGAAAATCGGAATGCGAACAAACTCGGAAGCCAAGCAAGTTCTGTTTTCAAATCTGTTTAAAGGCATGAAATATGAGCGGTTTAAATCCCTCGGAGAAAATTTCAAGACAAAGATTGACAAGATGCTGAGACCCGAGGTTATAAATATCTTAAAAAATCACCGGCGAAACGGGGATAAAATTATCATTGTCTCGGCAAGCATCTCGGACTGGATCCGACCGTGGGCAGAAGACAATTGCATAGACAGAGTGATAGGAACTGAAATTGAGGTGGACGACAACGGAATTATAACAGGCCGTTTTCTCACTCCCAACTGTCATGGCGAACAGAAAGTCAACCGCATAAAAACTGAATTCCCGGATTTTGATAAATATGAAAAATGGGCGTATGGAGACTCTTCAGGAGACGATCCCATGCTCAAATTTTCCGACCATCCAAATAAACTCGGAAGGATTATCTAATAACGGGATTTTTTGCTAATTTTGCGATATGAATTCGAGAATGCGAAATATGCGGCTGCTGCTGTTCGTTCCGGTGGTGAT
>CAYQQG010000039.1:0-15178 GCA_964419535.1 uncultured Sangeribacter sp. | reverse complement strand
TGGAAATCCCGCGTCTCCTGGTTCCGTGTCAAGGCCATAGCTTTAAATCCCCCGGTCTGCGCGAAGCCGTTCAGTTCAAAAGCGAAGCTTTTGCCTTTCCTCGCGAGCAATCAAAGCCTTCAAAGACTCAAAATCATATCCATTAACTCAGGCTGAGGGAACACATCTTCCTTATCCTTGCGGATGTTGGCGTGCGTCACCATTCCGCCCTTCACTTTCCCGTAGTAAGCATCCGAATGAAACTCAAAGGCGTTCGCTCCCTCTTTCTTAATCCACTCATAGAGTCCTTTGTGCAAGTCTATATTGTCACGGTTGGCGATATAGAGCAGAAGGTTTCTGAGCGATTCAAGCTGTTTGTCGGAATAACGGTGATATTGCGTGTAGCCTCTGAATGGCTTTGCCAGCGTCACTATCTGATTAGGCTGACATACCGCATTGGCATACGTCTTGCCATTCTTGATATGTCCGAAGTTGCAGACCTCAATACCCGTTGAACGCGCATCCATTCCGCTTGCTCCCGAAGCACCGATATGATAACCCATGCTTCCTTCAGGGAATGCCCTCAGAATCTTGCCGTCATAAGTCGTGCGACCGTCTGTGCAACGCTTACCGCCGATCACAAACTCCGTAGCGACCCGTCCGCGAGAATCACGACCCCATGACGCTATGACCTGATATGGATCATCCCACCCCGCCGTATGGTGAAGTACAATCAGGTCCTTTGCAAATTTCCCCGCGACATACTGACCGCTCTTAAGGAAATCATTCTCTATTATCAGATCTGAAGGAGTTGTATTTGTGTCAGTCACTCCGAGTTTCGCCCAAGTCTTAGAGCCTACGATCCCGTCCGCGACAAGTCCACTCTTGGCCTGAAAATTCTTGACTGCTTTCTCAGTGTCAGAGCCGAAAATGCCGTCAGCCGTTATATTCAGTTTCTTTTGCAGAGTCTTCACATCCTCTCCTCTGCTCCCTTTTTTCAGTGTTGTCATAACTTAAAAATTTAATAGTTATTCCTCCCGTGATGTTGCTTCCCTCTCAATCCGTATCTGTTCCTCTTCATAGATCTCTTCGGCTTGAGCTTTCACCTTAGCCTTCACCTCCTCCGCGTACACGTTGTATTCGTTAAACTCGGCCATGGCTTTTTCGGCTTCGGATGCGTCAGCTCCGTTGTCGGTCACGGTCTGAGGGCTGAAAAGGAGGGCCAACGCCTTGCGTTGGATTGCGGATTCTTCGTCGGGCGTGTATCGTTCCGAGATCCGGCGCTTGACTTCGCGGACGTAGACTTCGCGGACAGCTTCGGCGCGCTTTTCGGCTTCATATTCCGAGCGCGGGATCTCTTCATAGTCGGTTTCTGAATCGGACGCCTGACGGGTCTGCGCCCGTCCGACGGTTCCGGTCACTTTGTTGCGGACAATCATCTGCGGATTGTCAGTCCTCACAGTGTAATTTGTAAATTTCAACATTGCTTTATCGTTTTTTAGTAATTATTTAGTTGCGAAAGTTATATTTTTCTCTTGGGCGAGGGCGAGGAGCGGGTGCCACTCAGCGTTCTCTTCATCGGTTATTTTGGCGAAGATGTCAGGATGCACGGTGATAGTAATAGGGGAAGTGTTGATAGCATTGTTGATAATGTATTCTAAACAATCAATACGCAGTAGTGGAGAATCTGCAATGTTTAGATCGTTCTTTAGGTTAAATATGTATATGCCCTCTAACGACTTACAGCCTACACATGGTTTTATTTCAGTATGCTTATATGTACTTACATCAAAAATTCCATATACTTCCCGAAGATCAAAGCAATTATAAAATATGCTTTGGAAAGTACTCAATTTTATTGACAGGCTTGTATAACCACTAATCAGCCTTATGGTAACAAGTTTATAGCTATATTGAAACATGGCATCCAAATCTTCATTAGATCCAAAAGTTATTATTGGTAGCAAAGTCCGCATATGTAGACTTTTATGTGCATATAAACTTTTGTATGTTGATGAATAAATTACCGATTTCTTGTAAATCAATAATGCTTCCTCGTAAGCTATGTCTGTTAACCCGTTAAGTTCAAAGAATCCTGTTTCCTCGTTGTATGTGCCGTATGTTTCGCAAAGGGCATTCCATTGATTAATGAACAGACGCTCCGGCTCTTCCCATTGGGCGTCGGCGGTCTCCAACGCCGTTTTCTCAGCGTCGGTCACTTCACGGAAATCTTCTATTTTCTCGTCGGCTGTGAGCATCTTGCGTCGGTAAAACTGATGAAAATTAGTCGGGTATGATTGAGTTATCCAATTACCCCCCCCATTTGCGTAAACCTCTGTATATCTGTCAGTTATATTTATTTCCATATTTCTTCGGTTTTAAATGGTTGCAAATGATATGTTTTTCTCCAATGCCAACGGAACTAAGGCGGTCCACTGAGCTTTCTCTTCGTCGGAAAGATTGTTGAAGGCGTCGTTGGTCGTATCGCCCGTGAGCTTGGCATAGACGCCAGCATGGACGGTGAGAGTGAGAGTCTTCGTTTTATTCGTAAATGATGAGACAGGGTTATCGATCATAAATTTGAAAGAGTCATACGAAAGCAACGGAGAGTCTGCAAATGATAGACTGCCAGTAGACACCTGCAGACGTATTTCCTTTAGCTTTACACAATTCGCAAAAGTTTTTACCCAATATCGGTAGTCTGCGTAGCTATATCCTATTATTCCTCTAATCTCTTCAAGATTCTTGCAACCACTAAACAAATTATTCGCGTATTTGGGACTGCAGTAATTCGGTGTTATCACAACTACTTCCAAAGATGAACAACCTGAGAACATGTTATGACATATAGCGCTAACAATCCTTGGAAAAGGTGGCGGGAAATTGGTTTTTAATTTCGTATCACCCTCAAACATCGAAAATAAATCTCCCTCATAATTAACTGCTGTTTTTTTGTAAGTATGTAATGCTTCTTCGTAAGTATGCGCAATCCCGTTAAGGATGTAAGGCGCTTCTGGTAGGTTCTCGCGGTCTATTGATGAATATTGTTTACCATTCACCAATCCCGCATTAATCCACATATCGTCAAATACCTCCCTCTTGGCAAGCTCCGTAACCGTCAGCTTATTGCCGTTTAAAGTCACATCTTCGCTGTCCTCAAGCTGAGACTGCTTGCCGTTCAGAGTATTATTCAGCGTTTCAGAAGTCGGAAGCGCCGTCAGTTTCTGTTTCTCTGCGTCGGTATAGTCATTGGAAGAAAGCCCTTTGCCTTGCTCTTTCTCAACCTTATTATTGAGCCGAGTGTCAAGGTCAACGCCGTTCTCGTCAAACACAGCTTTGGCTGACGTTATCGGATAGATCTTCTTGCCTTCATTGTCTTTAAGTGTCGTTATCTGTGCCATAGTTAAACGGTTGCAAAGGTTATGTTTTTAGACTGTGCCAACGCTATCAGAGAGTGCCATTCCTCGTTGCTCTCATCCGTCAGCTTGGCGAAAACATCGGGGTGGACAGTGAGGGTTTTTGCAGTCGAGAGATAGCTTGATTCGGTTGAATTTAAAGTGTCGAGCAATGCTTTATATTCCAATTTTGGGGATTTTGAGAGGTCGACATTGCCTCGCATTGCGAATTTCACATATTCAAGGGCCGGGAGATTGGACAATTCGGTTGAATATACAATACATAATCCGTCTATTATTCTCCGGAGTTTGTTGCATGACAGAAGAGCGCCTGAGACTAATCTCACATAATTTGAATCGTCGAATTTGAGTATTTCGAGATTGGTGCATTTTGCGAAGGCATGAGCAGAATCGTTTGTAAATGATCCTCGGCCTGTCTTTATGGGATAGAATGTGCGGGCCGTTGAAGCCGTGTGCAGGAAGTCGCTCAGATGATTTCCTCCCGATGATTCCCGGTCAACGGTCAATGCTTCCTCGTAGGTCAGTGTCAGGCCGTAGAGCTCGCATTCAAATTCGTTGTTTTCATTGATCGAGGCGTGTCCGCTGTTGCCGGCAGCCTGATTGAATCTGTCGCATAGGAGCTCCATTTTGGATATGCTCAGATTCTTTTTTACCTGAGTCTTTTCTTCGGGAGTCAGCAATTGCTCGGTCTTGCGCAGTGCGTTTGTGACAATGCCGGGCTCTATGTCTTCAAATTCTTCGTCAGACGGGGTGTGGGTGACGGCTGTTCCTATAAATTTATTATAGTCTGTTGTAAACTCGTCTTGCCAATCGCAGATCTTTTGCCAGTCGGTGGGATAGGTTACGTTGAGAAATCCTGTCACATGATCTTGAAAGTCTGCCAACGCTTGATGACCATCGTAGTATTCGGTTTTAAACTCATTGTAATCGGTTGTCATTGCGTCTTGCCAATCGCAGAGCCGTTGATAAAAGCTCAAATAGTCATTTTTGAACTCAGTATAGTCATTTGACATTGCGTCTTGCCAATCAACAAGTCGCTGATAGAAGTCCTGATAGTCCTCTTTTATGTATTCAAAATCCTCTTTAAGTTTTTTAAGGGTTTCGATTAAGGAGGGAGGCAATTCCTTTAGCTCCCCGTAGCGATTTAGCAAGATATAATATTTTTTCTGATAGACAGAATAGTAGATCCCTTCTTTTGGGTAACCCTCTGAATCGCTATATTCTTCACAAGGCACAAATTTATATTCTATACCCTTATACGTTAAAGTTCCAAAATACCCAGAAGTAATCCTTCCAGTAACCCCATGTATACTCCTCATGAGGTATATTACCTTGCCATTGTCAGCTATATATTTAACATCTTGGGTTGTCAATTCATCTTCAATGTAAATATCGAAGAACTCCTTGAAATCACCGTCGATCAGATATTTACCGACAATTAGGTTCAGCTCGTTCAGATTTGTCGACACACCGTCTTGAAATTCAACGAGTTTCTGAAAGGTTTCGTCGTATTCTTCTTTGAACTTCTTAAATTCCTCAGAACCGCCTACGTTTGCGAGCTTAGTCTGAAATTCTTCGAGAGTGCCGTCATAACCGCCTTGAAGCGCCTGTTCGTAAGCAGACAGGCCGGCCTTTCCCTTTATATACGGCAAAAGGGCCTCAAATTCAGCCTTGCATTCACAATCATCTTTGCAGTCCGGGGGTTGCGTCACAAGCGCAACACCCGTCTTGTAACTGCGGATCACCGTCCGGACGCCGTCAGGCATCGACGGGTCGGGGATGCGGTAGGTGATGTCGCATAGCAGATTACTACAAGGGGATAGATTATGATTGTTGAAAATCACAACAAGCTCATCCTCCTTATCACCCTTATGACAGTTGTAGAACTCGCCGTTCTTGCACCCCGCCAAGTATTCCGAAAATTGCGAACGGAAACGCAACTCGAAATCGAAATCCGGCACTCCCGTAGGCGCTCCGCAGACGTTCGGCATTGCCACCTGAAGAAGAAAATCATCTTTATAGTTGAAACATTTCATAAACTGTCGGATTAAAATATTTTACTGAATAGATACATATTCCCGTTGCTCCAATACCCACCTGATATGGCCTTTGCCTTGTGTGTCGGTGACAAGCATACAAGTGAATACACAGATTTCACCTCTATAAATGAATGGTGAAGCGGAGGCAATATAGCCATGATCCGCATTCTCTTTTTTGGTGATATAGCCTGTCACGCCGACGGTTTCAACGTTGTCAAATGAAGGTGCCATTGCTTTATCAGCAATCACAACTATCTGCTCACCTAAATATGAAGGATCGGGAAGAGGAAGCACAAATGCGGCCATAGGCGCGATCTTGCAGTAGATAACCGCTCCCACATGGTCTATCGGAAGATGATATTCTGCTCCCACGAATTTGTCTACGTTCTGGGCGTTAATCTCTATCACTTGTCTGCGCCTAACTCCCGCGAAGAGTCCTCTCGCCTGAATAGTCCCGACAAATGTTGTATCACCCTGAGCGTTCCACCAAAGATTGCCGTTTGCCCGATAGCCAGAGCCATCCATGCGGTCAACGCCTTTGGCTATCCGTGACGGAATAGCACCGATATTCTGTTTGGCAACCCACTTGCCTTCAAGGTCGTTCCAATCATAATATTCCGCAAGGTCTTCGGGGTCTCCTCCCATCCATAATGCAATGCCACCGCCCGTAGCTTCGGGATTGTAAACGCCGTTCAGTCCGCTCCATGTTATCTGTGTGGGCGAATCTTCGTTATTCTCTCCCAATGAAACCATCGAACTCAGAATCAATCCGCCCTCGATTGACGTGTTCTGCGAGAGAGCGTTTTTCAGATAATCGAACGTTCTGACAGCGGTTTTAACGTCATCAATGTCTTCCTCTGTGTCCTCGGGAGCGCATTGCCAATCGGTCAGAGGAATATTCCCTTCGACAAGAGATATTCTTGAATATTCCACCTTTGCCGGAAAGATAGTATTCGTAGAGTCATCCCCCGAATAAAGAAAAATCTTTGCACTGTTCGGAATATTGTTTGCCGGCTTGAATGTAACGTATCTGTCAACAACGCTAATTCTAAACGTCATTAAGACATTCTTCACATCTTTGTCGTAAATGCGCACTGCGAACGTCCCTTCGGTTGGGGTTGAGCCGTTGAACAGATAAATCGCCCCGACATGAAATGTATAGCAAATGCCGGCCTTCAACGGCTGTGTCAGCAAAAGGAAGTTACACCCGTAAGCATTATTGTTTGAATTTATGACTTCGAGATTTTTTGAATAACGCAACAGATTCCGCGTGCCGATCTGAATGTCGCTCGCGTCCGTTAATACCGGTATAACCTTGCGGTCGTATGGGTTTCCGCTTTCGCTCTCATATTCTATCACAAGGGAGGTTGTGTCGGAACTGATCGGTAGGGGATTGGTAACTCCGACTCCACCGCCACGCCCGATTTGCGTTCGCTCACCGTTTGGGAGTTGAGTCATGAACAACGTTCCACTCGGAGTAGGAGAGGGAGCTGTGTTCCCGACAGTGAGAAAAGTGCTTATTACGATCTTTGAGGGTGTCAATGCGCCCGACATAGACCTCTTGATGATGTCTGCATCCGTTCTGACCTCAAAGATCTTCGGAGTCTCGCCATTCGCGCCGGGCTTCACTTTGTATACCTCTAATGTGGCCGTAAACTCCCAATCGCCATACTCAGCCTTGACAACTACCGTTGCTGAATCTGCCGTCAGATTGGAGAGTGTTATCATGCCGTTCTGTGTAACGGATGCAGTAATGCCCGTAGCGCTTTTGATTGAAAATGAATCGGGTTCAAACTCTTCCACCCCCCGATATAAAACGGCCTTGACAGAGGGATAGGTGAATCCCGTAATGACCGCTCCGTTTGAGTTGCACGGAACGGCTATCATCTCTCTTGAAAGATCGAGCTTGTATGACGTGGCAACAGATGAGGCAGTGTCTTTTATGTAGTTCGTGAGGCTTTGTCCGTCAAAATTTGACTTAGTTGAAATCTTACCCGCGACCTCGAGACCTCCGTCTTGGGTATATTCCAAGTAATGTGTGTCATCAGATGAGCCTAAACGGAAATAGACTTTACCGGTCAAAGCGTCCCGACCGAATGAGATCACGGCTTTGCCGTCAAGGGAATAGGAGTTAATCCCTGAATAAAGCTTAACGCTTGGTGCGTCCGCATCAACGGTTGAGAATACCATGGCCGTCTGACGCTCCGGTTTATCGTTATACCGGTAGCCAAATTGACAAATCTCGTCTCCGGGTTGCGGAATATCGCTCCCTTCAGCGCAATCTGTCGCCGACAAAATAACATACCCGTAACGGTTCCCCGTCGTCGGATCTGTCTGAGTGTTATTATTGACGGAATTGACCTTGCGCCAATAGAAATGACTCGCAGCCCGTTTCGTCGTGCCGGTATCAATATTGAACGACTTGCAGATTACTTGGTCATGCGCCTTAAACATGCACTCGGATTTCTCCCCTTCCTGTTCGGAAAGGAAACTGCAGACATACTCCTTTGCTAACGGTGAATTGACGTCATCTAACACAACGCCACCTTCACCCTTAGCGAAAACGCTTGTAATCTTAACGCCCCCACCCGGAGTTACATACTGCTCACCGGCCAACACATTGCTCTTAACGACCGTCAGCTCTTCAAAAAATGCCTTGACGCGTACCCACAGCCTATCAACCTCGGCGAATGAATCCCCCTTGGGGTCAAGTCCTAATATCCCGCCTGAAAGACCGGCTGAATAATTGCCAACCTCAAAACCTTTGTCCGATGAGATTTTGCCCGTGGTTCTGTCATCTTTCAGTTTGGAGAGAAAGCGCGTGCCACCGTATGCGTCAATCATCGATTGAATCTGCGAAGTAGTGTAGCCACCACCTCCCTGGCCTTGCCCGGCCGCCAATGAATCAATCTGAATCTGCATCTTCTCTAAGGTGCCGACGGTCTTCTCTTCTTTCAGTACAACCTCATACTTCGGAATATTCTCATCTTCTTCTGTAATGGTGAGCTGATCGATGAAGATAGCCGCGTCAATTTGCAGATCCTCATCCTCGAAGAGCAGCTGCATACCCGCACGGAGTGTGTCATGCAAGCTCTTGATCGCTCCACCGCTGGCCATAGCCACATCATGCTGACGGGCCATAAAGATCTCGTCAATCTTCGGAGCATAGACCGAGCGTGAATAGTCGTTCTTGTCAAGCCATTCCTGTGCCCTCTCTTTGAGAAGTTGTGAGGCCGCCTTGATATAGACTTCGGGCATTTTGATATTGAGAAGCACAAACTTGTCAGGCTTGTCAGGATTTTGTTCAACGCCTCTGGCATTGTAATCCTTATAGGGAAACCATAACTTTATGTCATCGTCAAAGATGCGGTTCAATTCCAATTCATACCCCGTCGCGTCAGCAGGTTTGTCGGTAGGTGAAATAGGTTTGCACCCCACAATCTCAAATTCCCTCCCTCCGAGCATTCCGCTCTTGAAGGAGATATTGGCCGCTTGCCCCTCAATTCTGAGATCCCATGGATTAAAGCCTACATCCTTAATCCTAACCTTAAAAGTCGGAGGCTCAGCTTCTGTCTGCACGTTCCCTTCAAAAGATTCTCCAGTGATCTTGCCGACACCATTATCCGTCATCTGTTCTGCCGACACGAGCACGTCAAGCTCGCCTGTCGAGTTGCACGTCTCGCCGGCCGCCTTCAGTTGCTCTGCGGTCATCCCCTCGATTGAAGGGAAAATCTCGTCCAACTCTCCCGAGCCGTCAAAAAAGATAGTGTCTTCGCGGACTCCGAGCGCATCTTTGTTTTTGGAATCAATATGGGGGTCGAGCGTTGTGTAAGGAAACTCCGGCAACATTAGATAATGCACCGCCATATTGTCCGGAATCAGTTTCTTGCCGTCAGCGCCCGAAAGACTATTGTAATATCTGTGCGGAATATTGCGCGTAGAGCCGTATGCGCGGAGTCGTGTCACAATCTGCTGATCGGCTTCCGCGTTCTGCTCGATCTCATATAGACCTTGTCCTTTGCCATACTTGAAAAGATGATCTGCAGGAACACCGGCCACGCCGATCGTAATCGTGCGCCCGTTTATCGTGTAGTAGGTCTTGAAGTCATTGACAAGTATCGACAGCGCTCCCGAAACTTTGATATTGTCAACCGACACGTCTCTTTCCCCTGTGCCGTAAAACTCCGGAGCAATAACCACGCTCCATACGTTGTTACCATACAATCTGTCAAGATTCGCCTGTATGCGGTCGGCAAGTTGCTTCACACCTCCGTAGAAGTTGAATTTCGGAAGGCTGGTAAAGTGAAGCTGATTGTCTTTCAACACGACATCGAGGAAGTCACACCGCGTCAGTTCATCATCGAGCGAGTTGAACTTCACATTCTCATACTTGAACGCATCCCCTTTTTTAAATCGGGGAGCTGATTTTATTTTGCCCGGGTCATAGTTGATTTCAAACCGCTCGCCACGATACATGAGATAGTCCCCTATCTGAAAGTTGATAGGGGAGGGGGATTCTATTGTAACAGATACATAGACCTCTTCCATCCATTTGCCATTATACTCCACTTTGTTACAAGTGAATTTGACAATGTCGTTTTTATCTTTAATCTCCCAACTCATACCGCGCCTAAACTTATGATTTCACCATTGGGATTCACACCGGCGCCAATCTCTGTCATGGGGTCAGCCACGCGGAAAGTCACCTTACACGAAAGCACCTCTCCCGCATTATCTCTATGCGTCTTAAGGTCTCCGATTTTCTTCACCCGAACTTTTGTGCGACCTCTGCGCCAATAGGGGTCGTAGATTTTCAGTTCCGCTCCGCTCCCGTCAATCCCGCAAAGCCAATCCCGTAAAGCCTTGTAAGCGGAATAGGCCGTATTCACATTGCCCTTGAAGCAAAACTCCACGTCCAGATCATAGGCTTTCAGCTTAAGTCCGCTTGGAGGAATATACGCGTCCTCTCCATGCTCACCGGGCCACACACGCGTTGCCACATCCTGCGTTTCCTCCGTAGGCCACTGAATACCACACACGGCAAAACCAAAGCCGGAAAGCGAATCCTTGACCTCGCTTCCCTCCTTCGTCTTCTGCATATAAAGAGAATATTCAACTCCAGCCATAAGAATCTCAGTTTAATGTTTGTCTCCGGGTGTTACCGCGTAGCCCAACGCGCATTGCGCCTCGCGAACTGCGCATAAAAGAAAAAGAGCCTCACAATCCCTTTCGGAATCATGAAGCTCTGTGGCTTTAATTACAATGCAAAGATAGGTTATTTTCCCCGAAATAACAAATCTATGGCATAGAAAAACGTCCTGCCGATAGTGGCAGGGTGCACTTAGGATAAGTTATGAATTTTTGATTATGAGGTTTATTACTGATAAAACCTTTCGCATATCATCTTCATTCTTACCAAATGGCAGGGTTACTATCGGACAAGAGAAATCGTTTAGAGTCAAATGTATCTTATAATTATGGGTTACTTCATCTGAGTCAAATTTGGTTTCAGTTGCAGTATTCGCTGTCATCGCGCCTGCCAATGCTCCGACACCGCCAAATAACGCTCCTCCAACCGTACCTCTGGTAAGCATACCGAGTTTGCTTGTTTTTGTAACAGAATGTCCGTCCCCCCGTTGCACCACAATGTCATCTGTCACCTCACATGATACAAGGGAATCAAAAGGTATAGTATGGTCGGGGGCATTATCTATTGAGGAAATCACGCCACCAAAGTATATCCCCTCAAAATTTGACGTATATTCGCTGGAAATTAGAAATAATTTCTTTTCTTTCCAAACCGTAATATAGTTAACTCCTCCAAAGTGCTTGAATGAAATTTCGCGCGTAAGTTCTTCTTTTCTTCCCCACTTATTGCAAAAGAATATTTGCGCAGTCGGAGTTCCTAAGTCGGCATATTTTTCATTAAAGGTTTTTTCATAGTTTATAGCTTCAATCTTACGTTGGTCTTGCGCTTCCACTTTCTTCTTAAAATACTCATCAGACCACTTGTCTGCGTTACGTTCAGAGGTAAATCCCCAGACTGCAATCAGAATCAAAACAATCGCCACAATTACTATAAATGCAACCATAATTATCGGATTAATTTACAAAGATACCTATTCTTTGCCATTCTGAATAATATGTTGTAAAACATATATTTTAATTTTAGTATTATTTACACATACAAACGCTTTTTATTTTCTCAAATAATTACTACCTTTGCAGTGTAATTGGCAGTGTATATAATACCACTATCTCCAAAGGTTAAAAATCGTTAAAGTTTTGGCGTTTGGAAATTTCAGGTTGGTGTTGTAAATTTGCAGTGCCAACGTATAAGCGTAATCGCTTCCGTGTGAGCATCGGTTAATTGCTCGGACATACATTCGGGCTATTTTTATGCCCTTATATAAACAGCTATTTTCGGCTGTCATTCCCACATAATTTTTGCTCTACGGAGTGAGGCTTATACGTTTGGCGACGGGGAATGGCAGCCGTCTTTTTTATCTGCCTAAAATGCCAAACGTATAAGCCAAATGAAAGAATTATCAACCCTCACGCGCACACCGCGTCCGAGAAAACTCCCTGCGGAGTTGAGAGAGCGTCTAATCAACTATTTCACCAAACGCTATCCGCTGACAAAGAAAATCAAGGTCGGAACCAACAAAGACCGGGCATACAACGTCCGCGTGAACTACCGCGAGAATGATGTAAACCGCACATTCGTTGTCTCGGCTTACTCTTACGAGGCTCTGATAGTCTGCACCCATGCTGCTTACGTGTCGCGCGGATTCTGAAAAGAGAACCGCCCTTTGGATAAAGTTCCATCGGGCGGTTTACTTATTCTCCTTCAAGCAACTTTTTAGCGTCCTCCAACACCTCCATTTCCTTGATAGCCTCATTCTCTTCTTCCTCAGTCGGCTCTCCCTGCGCCTTAGCCATTCGCTCACTCATAGCTTCCACTGCAACCATAAAGTCAAGCGCAAACTGCTCGTCAATAGTGATTGTGGTAGTATAGTAGAGATGAAGCACAAAGAGATGCAGATGCTCCTTATCCCGACACATAGCCATTATCTTTCCATACATCTCGTTATCATCCCGATAGGTCACACCCCAATGACCGCTAACGGACTTGATACGGAGATAATTGTGTTCACTCCCTCCGTCCTTTGTAATCTCAAAATTGCCAACTCTGGCAATCACATTCTTTTTCTTGCTCATCTCTTATTATATTTTGTTTTTGGGTGAAAACTTTATGAATCTCTCATAATCATCTTTGTCAAGTTGGTAGTTGAACTCGTCCGTCACATAGATAATGCCGATTGCGTGAGGGTCATAATTCTCTGCCTTACGAAACGGCAACTCACGCTCTTTCATATCCTTGTTAAATGCCCTGCGGTCTGCTTTCAACTGCATAGGCACTTTGCCGTCAGCCGTACGTCCGTCCACTTTGCGGAGAAACTTCTTGACCGCCTTTCGGCATTTGTCAAGCATAAACCAATATCTGCGCCCCTCCTTGCGATAGCAACCCTCCAACAGATTGCACCGCACCATTTTCTCAATCGTCTGCCTGCTGACGTGGCACCAATGCGCCAGATTATCCATGCCTTCTACAAGGTCATTCTCATTCTTGCGCTTGAACTCTTCCTTGATCGGTCGCATAGTGGAGAGATATACCCCATAGAGATTACCTTCGGGAGTCCTCCGCTTGGCAAAACCAGCCTCCGCGAGTGTTGTACCGAACTTCTTGACTGAATCGGGAGTCAGACCCTCTTGTGCGCACCACGCCACATAAGCATAGTAAAGTTTCTGCGCCTCCAGCCATCGCACTTCGTGTTCCAAATCAAGTATAGAGCGGTTATAGTCCTTTGCTTTCATAAAGGATAGCACCGATGAACTCTCAGCCATTTTGTCATTCACAATCTCTTTCAATTCCTGCGTGAGCGTGAACTGATAGCCATTGTTCACCAATCTCTGCCGTCCTGCCAATATCCAATTGAGAATTGCTGGATATTCCTTCTGCAATTCCTTTGCTAACTGCTTATTCTGATTCTTTTCCTCAATCACATTCTCAAACGGCAGGATAATGAGCCGTCTTGCGAGGCCATGACTGAAATCCTTGATATAGGGTATGCGGTTAGCATTAGCCATTAGCAAAGGTATATTCCGAGCCGTGAAGTTGTTGATATACACCAACCGCACCTCAAACGGCTCACCGCTAATCAATGCCTTCAGCGCGTCAGCGTTCTGCCCGAACTCCTTTGTCTGAATCTCCGAGCAATAGTTGAGTCGCTTGCCGTTAATTGAAGCTATATTCTGCTTACGCTCCGAACCGCTGATAAGGTCGGAGATTGCGAGCGTCTTCACATTTTCCTCTCCGAGTAAACCAATAAGTGTTGACTGAATCACGCTCTTACCGTTGCTCCCTGCGCCATAGAGGATAAGCATCTTCTCAATCTTGACCTTTCGGCGGTCAATGAAAATCGCACCCATGAACTCCTGCAACACTTTTTGGCACTGCTGGTCGAGGACCGCATCAAGGAAATAGTCTGTCCACACGTTAGGCACCGCCTCCGGCTCATAGTCGAAATCCATTTGTGTTACTTGCTTGAAACGCTTGTTGAACTTGTAAAACTGATTCTTCTCCAAGTCCAGTACCCCATTCCGAAGCACGATGATCGAACTGTCCGGCTCCAACTGCTTAAGCGACACTTCGCCACGGCATACCTTCTTCACACCCTCTAACTTCGTCTTATCTCCGGCAGAGAGTCCGCACCGGTCAGCAATCCGAAGCACAAGCGAGTTGAACGCATCCCAACTATCCTTGCCGAGCTGAACGTAAATCCGTCCGTTGAAATAGTAAGGTCTGCCATTGAAGCAACATAGCGTAGACTTCCTAAGAGCCACAATCAGCAACTCCTGGAACACGCCAATCCGATCGGCCGGCCGTTTTTCCTCCAATCCCTTAGTCAGCGCATCCCCTTTCATCATCCGCCAAAACTCCCCCGCCAACTTATCTATGTAGTCTTTAGCCATTAGTTTTTACATTCGGGAAATTTGCCCACATATATCTTTTCCCCACAAGACGGACAAATTACCCAATAATCAGGATATAGGCACCCTACGGAGTTATCCACATCTTCTTTATTGTATGCGAACACACATCCGCACACATCGCATGTGCACTCTAATTCAATAGGGATTTGTCCTTTCTTTATTATTCTCATAATCACTTTCTCATTTCATATCCGTAACTCGCTATCGCCAACGCATCAGCCGCCCAAAGCGTAACTTTTTGCTTGGGGAAGCGTTGTTGCGACCACGCTTTAATGCGGTTTTTATGACTTGTTTTGCTCTCGCCTTTTTTGCCTCCGAGATTGAAATGCTTCTGCCATTTGGCCGGACTCACAAGCGTTGTCGAAATCCCCTTAGCGAGCAACGCCATTGTTAGTTCTCCGTAGCCTTTGCCAAAAGTGAAAGACGATGCAGCACCTTGACCGGGTATGCCACCCACTTTCTCCATAAAGCAAACAACACTTTCGCACTCATAACTGCCTAATGCCGTCAGCACATCTTCGGGAGTGGAGGGCATTTTGACGCACTCCAATAGCGTACCATTCTCATCAAGCCATGCCAGGCCGCCTTTCTCGCCAGGATCTATGCCTAAGTATATCTTTCCCATATCAATTCCTTTCTTTAAAATTCCAATCTCCTTTCATTCTCTCAGCCAACTCATTCTCCCTC
>CAYQQG010000038.1:0-15282 GCA_964419535.1 uncultured Sangeribacter sp. | reverse complement strand
GCACCTGGAAGTGATAGTTCTGTTCGTTGCCTACCACATAGATCATCTTGTCGATGGGATAATCCTGATAACGGAGTTTGGCCGTTCCGATGTCCTGAGTCATGTAGACGCTTGTGCCGTCCGAACGGAGAAGCAGTTTATGGTCGAGACCGTCGGGCGTCAGGTCGGCCCATACCGAACCGTCCTCTTTCTTATACATGATCCCCTTCTCCATGCCTCCGAGAACGAGATCCTTCCCTTCGAGGTAGGTGTCGGATTCATAGTAAATCTTGTCGAAATCGACGCCGAGACGTTTATAGGTCTCATCGAAACCGGCATAGACCCAATCGTTCATCATCTTCCAAAGCGAACGGACTTCCTCGTCGCCGGCTTCCCAGCGGCGGAGCATCTCGCGGGCTTCTTTCATCAATTCTGACTGAGATTCAGCCTCCTCTTTGGTGAGCCCTTTCTCGGTCATGAGGCTATTGAGCTCTTCTTTATAGTGTTTGTCAAAGAGCACATAGAAATCACCGATCAGGTGATCGCCTTTCTTTCCTGCGGTCTCCGGGGTCAGGCCTTCTCCCCATTTTTTCCATGCGAGCATCGACTTGCAGATATGGATTCCGCGGTCGTTGACGATATTGGTCTTGACGACCTTCTTCCCATTGGCCTTTAGAATCTGAGCCAGTGAATATCCGAGGAGATTATTGCGGACATGACCTAAGTGAAGCGGTTTGTTGGTGTTTGGTGAAGAATATTCAACCATTACGAGTTCAGAGTCATCCGAGGGCTCGGTGAATCCGAAATTTTCGTCAGCGATCATCTCGTGAAGGAGGTTGCGCCAGAATTCAGCGCTCACTGTCAGATTGAGGAATCCTTTGACGGCATTGAATTTGGCTATCGCGGGTACATTCGCTTCCAGCCAACCTCCGATTTCCGCGGCGGTTGCCTCCGGAGCTTTGTGAGACGCTTTGAGGAACGGGAACACAACCACAGTCAGATGTCCTTCAAATTCCTTCTTTGTCGGTGACACCTGAACACTTTTGGGATCTATATCGGCACCATACAATGCCTTTACGGCCTCGGCAACTCCGGCCGCTATAATCTCTTCAATTTTCATATTTTCCTTTATCTTTTCTTTTTCTTGTCTTCAATTTCAGATCCTATGCCAAATCCATGGTACATCTGCGACCTCCGCATTAACATTTTTTGTGGAAAGGGGTCTAAATGAATTTGAAATACAAAATTAACGATTTTTCCCCGATTCCGCAACTGTCTCAACCAAACCTTCCCTGACATACCAAATAAATCCTTCAACTTTCGGCGCCGAGGAGAATTCCTTGAGTTTGTTCATGTAGTCGAGGACCTGACGGCGGTAAAGGCTTTTGTTCTCATTCGTGCCGAACTTATAGTCGATGACCGTCATCGATCCGTCAGGCGCGACCATAACGCGGTCCGGGCGTCGCATCCGTTCCCCTTTTTTGATAAGGGCACGTTCGGTCAGGACGCGCTTCGAGCCGTCGAACCATCCTCTGGATGAGACTGAGTCGAGTGCCTGTCTCAGCATCGGACGGAATCCCGCGATGTCGTCGCGGGTCATAAGTCCCCGGACTCTCATTTTCTCAAACGCGGTGTCAAGATCGGTTTCGGTCACAACATTTTCAAGCACGGCGTGAAGGAGGCTGCCTTCCGACCGGGGATCCAGACGGTCATCGTCGGCCGCATCCAAATGCGGCTTGAGCCCTTCTTCGTGATATTTCAATATCTCACGGTCCGGATTAATGAAATATTCCTCAATGGGCCGCTCCTCGTGGACGGCTTTGCGTTCCTCCCTTCTCTTCCTGAGCGAAGAAGCGACGTCCCGGACAGGCTCGCCATATCTGAAGGATTCCTCTTCGACACTCAATAATGCGGGGTCAATGAGCATGTCTCTTTTTTCAGAGGATACATTCCCGGAATATTCCCCATAGTTCCCTATGATCTCTTTCAAAGCGCTTCCGAGTCGGTCAAATCCCTGACGCCCGGAATCATTTTTAGTTTCTCCGGGGAGAAATATATACATCTCACTCACAGGCCGTGTCATGGCCACGTATGCCTTGTTGATCTTGTCGGCCTTGCTGAAATATATCTCATCTTCATATAAAGTCTTATATTGAGTTTGTGACCAGAAGTCGTCTGAAGCTTTCGATTCGGTGAATTTGACCGGCATCATCTTCGGGATATAATCTGCGATCGGGAAAGCCGATGGAATGTCTATCCAAACCCACTCTCCGTTCTTGCTCAGCTTGAGACTGAAATCAAGGTCCGGCAAAAGCACACATTCAAATTCCAGGCCTTTGGATTTATGGATTGTCATGACGCTGATCGCGTCGGTCCCTTCGGGCGAGACAACCGAAATGTTTTTCCCCGTGTTGTCCCACCATCTGAGGAACGAGGCGATGTCCGATGGATAAACGTCACAATAAGCCAGCACCTCATCCTGAAACGCCGCCAGATAAAGTGCTTCCGTATTCCGGCGGGTTTCGTTGACAAACGTATTGGTCAGCGCCTCGACAAGCGAGGGGAGAGTGACAGCCTGCATTTCGGCGATAAGGTTCGTCATGTTGTCTTCCGGAAACTCTTCTTCCATAAAATTCTCTATCTGATCCTGGAAGGGGATATTGGGGTTATGGATCGCATAATATCTGAAATGGGCGGCGACGTCAAGCCAATTTATCCTCTTGTATTCATCATCCCCGTCGGCGGCGTCATCAAATCTCCCTTCCATTCCGTTCCGGATCATTCTCAGACAGTGGACGACCTGTTGGACTGCTTCCGAGGATCCGAGCGCAAGGGAGTCTTCACTCACGAATGCCAACGGCGCTTTCCCTTTTCGGCCGGTTTCATTATAATCGCTCAGATATGATATGATTTTCCGTGCCGTGTCCGTGGCGTTCACAAGCACGGCGATCTCACGCTGCATATATCCGCGCTCAAGCAACGATTCGATTTTTCGGGCGATCTCACCGAGAAGAACCGGTGACAAGCCGTTCGCTCCGTCATCTTTCACTTTGGCCGGCCCGTCATATATCGTGATTTCGACAAAACCTTCGTCACTGTTGTTCCCCGGTTTCTGGACCGTGTTGCCATAGAGTGTTTCCAATCTTCCGCCGAACTGGGCGGAAAGATTGTGGAAGAACGAGTTGTTGAACTCCACAATGCGCCTGGAGCTCCGCCGGTTTGTGTTCTCCTCCTCCGTATATCCGCGGAGGTCAAGCCCCGGAAATTCAGACGGAACCTTATCGGTTATAAGTTCCGGATCGGCGCTGCGGAAGCGGTAGATGCTCTGTTTCGCGTCGCCGATGATCAGATTTTCGAATTCATGGCTCTCGCTCTCGCGCAAAAGGGGTAGGAAGTTCTTCCATTGCAATTCGGACGTGTCCTGGAATTCGTCAATAAGGAAATGGTTGAACTTCGATCCATAACGTTCGTAGATGAAAGGGACGTCGTCGTCTGAAATGATCCGGTCGAGGATCGTGTTTGTGTCGCTGAGCTTCATCGTCCCGTTCTCAAGAAGGAACTGCTCGTTCCTGTTATAGAAGTCATGCATCAGTCCGACTCTCGGGAAAGATTCTTTCAACTTCAGCCATAGTCCGAATGAGGGGTCACTCAAACCGGCAGACCATTCTCTGTAAGCGATGTTCAATTCTTTCAGTGCTTCTGTCAGTTCTCCGATCCCGGGCTGAAGCTCTGCCAAAAGACTCTTGTTTTTCTTTACGGCCGAGTTCCAGACATTCGCTTCATTCCAATCCTGATTGACCCCGGAATAGGGTTGAGGCTTAAGTGGATCGGCATCGGTGGACGCCAATTTGCGGATCTGGTTGGCCAAGGTTTTGCCTTTATAGATATATTCCGAAATGTCCGCGGATGAGATTTGTCCGGCGATCTTGATAACTTCCTCCGCCGCCGCGTTGACGCGGGCGAAACTGTCAATGACTTTGTTGGCAAAAAAGGCTTCTGACCTCTTATAGCCTTCCAAAAGATCTTTCCCTTCGTTGAAATAATCCGCGATTGCCTGACGTGCGCGCTTGTTCGATTCCTTGTCGAGATCCATCGCCATGTTATACATGGATTTCAGCACGTCTGTCGAATCATAATCACCCTTCCCTTCTTTGCGGTTGAAGATATTCCAGTTCCTATAACCCTCACGGGCCGCGTTGTCGATCAGAAGGCGGGCCCAATATTTCGTTGAAGGATCAATCTTGCCGGATCTCAGTCCGTCGATCATCTCGAAAACGACCTGACGGGCTATATAGTCACCGTTGACTATGAGATCATAGCCGTCGGGAAGTTCGGCCTCGTAAGAGAATGTTCTCAGAATTGCCTGAAAGAAAGCGTCAATCGTAAGCACATTGAAATCAGAGAAAGAGATCAATAGCTCGCGGAGAGCGATTTTGCAAAGGTCGCTGATCTCTTCGGCTGTAGCGTCAAATTCTTCCATGAAGTCAAGAAGATATTTTGTTTTGCCAAGCCGTGAGGGATCTATATTATAAGCCAGATCGTTGAGGGCGCCGGTGATCCGCTGTTTCATCTCGTCGGTGGCTTTGTTGGTGAAAGTCACGGCGAGTATATGGCTCAAGGAATCGCGGAGCTCCGAGGGTGTGCGCAGCCGGCGCGGCGACGAGTCGCTGTCGACTGTCGAGATGAGCAGACGGATGAATTTTTTTGTCAGCGTGTATGTCTTTCCTGATCCGGCCGAAGCGCGTTGAAGTGTCAGCATATTGTTGAGTAAGACTCTTGGGATTTGGGCCTTGGGATTTAGGTCTTGAGATTAAGTTCTTATAAATAGAATACTATGAAACAGGCTTTTAGAGCTATGGTGTTAAAATCCCATTTCTTTGAGAAGTTTCGAGGCTTGTTCACGGCGGTCACCTTGCAGAAGAATTTCGCCGCCTCTTGACGAGCCGCCGCATCCGAGTCGTTGTTTGAGCATCCGGGCGATATCGGCTGTTCCCTTATCATCCTCCTGATCGAAGCCAGTTATGATAGTGGCCGGTTTTCCGGCGCGGCCTTTTTTTTCGTAAAACATGTTCAGTTTCGGGCGTTTCTTTTCTGAAGCATCCTTATTGTCGGTTTCTTCCGCTGTCATTTCGCCGTGAGACACTGAGTCTTCCGGAAAATTTGCCGACCCTCGGAGGGCATTGAGGGCGTCTTTCCAATCCTGCATAATATAAAATGGGCTACTTTTTAACAGATAATCAAGTTAATAGATAATCAAGCCGCATTCTGAAGATTTTCCAAATTGAAAAATATAACAGAATGCGGCAAAAATTATGTCACGTCCGGAAGAAAATTCCGGCGCTCATTATCGGTTTACTTGCCGAGAGTGTCCGCGGGTTTGAACTTGCAGACTTTGCGGGCCGCGATAGTGATTTTTTCTTTTGTGCGGGGGTTGATTCCCTGACGCTCGGGTTTTTCAACCATAGCGAAAGTGCCGAAGCCGATGAGCTGCACTTTGTCGTCATTTACAAGAGCCTGAGCGATTGATTCGAGAGTGGCGTCCAGAGCGGCTTTAGCGTCCGCTTTCGTAAGATTGGCCTTAGCAGCAATCTCATTGATAAGATCTGTCTTGTTCATAATACGATATATAAAGTAAATTTTTAAGTAATTTCTAAATATTAGTTCATTATATTAACTCTCAAGCACGGGTAAAAGTTAACACAATTTCTGCTACTCAAAGGCAAATTTAACTATAATTATAAGATTTACAAATAAAAACTTCTAAATTTTTAGATTTTGGCTATATTTTTTTACTTTTTCGATATTTTTTCTCCGAAAACTCCCGTAGAATCCCGTTTTTTTAGTATTTTTGCATAAGAGCAAATTTTATGAAATTAGCTCTAAGACCCCATTTTTTGTGGGACGGGGTCTTAACATAACGGTCTCTGAAAGTGTAAAAATAATTTTCGAAAAGAAAACTTTAAAAAATTGATATGGCAAATCCAAGAATGCCGGAATGGTTGGAGCGCATTCCTCCGGTCACACGCAATCTTCTAATCATAAATGTGCTTATATGGCTGGTTGAAATCTTGACCGGTCGGTTCGGCGCGACGCTCGAGAATATTCTGGCCCTTCATTTCTGGGGTTCGGAGAAATTCAATCCTGTCCAGATTCTGACCTATATGTTCCTCCATGATCGCCACACCTTCTTTCATATAGGCTTCAATATGTTTACGCTCTGGATGTTCGGCCGAATATTGGAACAGGTCTGGGGCTCACGCCGTTTTATAGTTTTTTATTTCGTATGCGGAATCGGAGCGGCGTTGGTTCAGGAATGTGTCTGGCAACTCTCTTGGCATCAGGAATATATCAACGGCATTGCGGTCCTCAACGGGCTGACTCCGTCGGAAATGGCTGAGGTTGTCGCTCATAGGCCTGCAAGTTTCGCGGCCGGAATGACAGCCATGAAGAATGCGATGTTGACTGTCGGTGCTTCGGGAGCGATCTTCGGACTCTTGCTCGGGTTCGCATTCGTTTTCCCGGACATGCCGATGTATCTTTTCTTCATTCCGATCCCTATAAAAGCCAAATATATGGTTGTCGGATATGGAGTTATCGAATTTTTCCTCGGAATCACCGGAGCGCAGTCCACAGTCGCGCATTTCGCCCATTTAGGTGGACTTCTGTTCGGCCTGGTTCTTCTGCTTTACTGGCGGCATAAAGGGACATTGCGCGGTGGAAATTTTTATTAAGAGCCCATTCGATAAATTGGGATCTAACCGTTGTTCTCCGTTGGCAAAAGAATCGAAGCGGGGGCTGGCTGTGCTGACAGCCATAATAATCCTGAATGTTATTCTGTTCAACGCCGGATTATGGAGTCCCGGATTGAGAGATTCGCTAATGCTCCATTCCTCGGACGGGCCGGTGGCGCCGATTGTCACGGCCGTGCTCAACTGGCGAGCGATGGCGAGCTATTCATTCGTGCATTCAGATCTGTCCCACCTTCTGTTCAACATGATTTTTCTTTGGATCACGGGGAGATTTCTTATCCGAAAGCGTGGACTGAGAGGGATGCTGATTCCTTTATTGGTCTCCATTGTGGCCGGCGGTTTCGGATTCCTTCTTGCGACGGCTTTTATGCCGTTGCAGCCTGGGACTGTCCTTTGCGGGGCGTCAGCCGGCGTCACAGGACTTTGTGGGGCGGGAATTCTTTGCCGTCCTTCAAGAAAATACACAATCCTTATATCATTGGTTGTGGCATCCTGTATAGTCGGCAATCTGAAGGCCGTGGCTTTGGCCACACATGTTTTCGGCTTCTGCGCGGGCTTCATCACTGAGTTCCTGTTCAGACCCGGAGAACGCCGGACGATAAGGATAAGCCGGAATCAAACAATATGTGAGCAGTCCGAAAATGTTGAAATTTTTAGGAAACAGGGCTCTAAAAATTTTTGAAAAAAAGGTTGCTCCAATCTAAAATATCAAATAGTTAAACTCAAGAATCAAATGATAATTATTTCACCGATTGTCAAATTGATAGCCAAGATAGCGACTGTCGTTTTCTTTCTACTGACTGCGCTCTGCTGTTATGGCGGATATATATCTCCCGATATTTTCCCATTAGGTTCGGTCATGGCCGTCGGTATGCCGGTAATGGTGACGATATCAGCTGTTGCTATTGTTTTCTGGCTCTGTCTGGGAAAATGGATCGTGGGAAGCATAGGGATTTTGATGCTTATCGCCTGTTCCGCACCGATAAAGATGTGGTTTCCGATGAATTCGCCTTCTGAAGCAGAACCGGGGCAGCCGACTTTTAAACTTCTGACGTGGAACATACTGCATGGCGCGGACCTTGAAAATCCCGAATATGCCGGCTCGCGCGTATTGGAAACCATTTTGAAATATAATCCGGATATTGTATGTCTTCAGGAGGTATTTTCATTTGATGAAAAAGGGATGCAGCATTTTTCAAAGTCCACTATGGATTCTGTCAGGGCGCTCTATCCGTACGAAATGGGCGATGGCTCTTATGATTCGCGTGTACTTTCCAAATATCCGTTGAATAAGATATATTTCGGTTCGCTGCATAGCTTCAATATGGCGGAATATATGACCGTCAAACTTCCGTCGAGAGAAATAGCGCTGATCAATGTCCATTTGCCGTCGTTCAATCTCGACGAGGGAGAGAAGGGAATCTTTCATGTCAGCAGAGGGAATGTCGATGAAAAAGAGCAACTGGGGATCAGCATTCTGAATAAAATGAAAAGAGCCTTCCCGTTGAGGGCAGAAGGTGCCGAAAGGGTTCTCAATGGAATTGACGAACTGGCGATGCCGATTGTCATCTGCGGAGATTTCAATGATGTCCCGGCTTCATGGACCTACAGGCTTTTCCTTGATAAAGGTTTTCAGGACGCATACGTCGCGACAAACTTTTGGCCCACCTATACATTCTATCCCAATTACTTCTATTTCCACCTTGACCAGATATTCTATCGCGGAGCGCTGCGTCCGCTGAGCGTTGAGCGTCTTGACGTCCGCTCATCCGATCACCTCCCTCTTTTTGCAACCTTCCAAGTACTCTCCGGATACTAATCTGACAATCTTAATACAAATATCTCCTAATACTGAAAATCATAATGCCCAATCGACATAACATGCGAAAATTTCAATTTGCCGTACTCTTTATTGTATCGGCTTGTCTGACAATAATCGGTGCCAATAATGCCCCGGTTAAGATTTTCACACCCTCAAATACCATCTTCATCAATTCCATAACCGGATATGAAAAAGACAAAGATGGCTTATGGATTGAAACTCCATATCATGGGCTAGAGGAATATTCGCTCAATGAGAACTCAAAAATTCTCGGAAAGAACAATACCCTTAAGAGTATTTATATTCTTGATCCTCACGATATAATTCAGATTAGCTTATCTAAAGACTCATATTCCCAGTTCAAAAAAGATAAGTCCATTCAAAATCTTAAGGAGGAGGAATGGTTTGATGTGTTCAATACTCAATCAAAGAAATTGAAAGACAGGCATGATAAAATAAATGCCGAGAGAGTACAATTTTTAGCGGATTCTATGGCTGAGGTGAACCGTCGTGAAGAGATAAGGCGGAATGAGGAAGCGAGGAGGAATGATTCGATCAATGCCGTGAAGCGTGCGGTTGAACAGGCCGAAAGCGATTCAATATACAGATCGACACATAACTATTCAAGAGTTTATCTGCCAAAAACTCTCGATAAAATCGGGTCGACTCCGCGCCGAATTAATTGCATAATGGAAGATTGTGGATATGAATATAACACAGATAATCTTTATATATGGTCGCAAAGGGGAGACACAATAGTGACTATCGATCATAAGCCGGCTGAACTTGGGATTAACATGGTGGAAGCGCATGCATTTGTCATGACTGAAGATTTGAAGAATGAACCCACCCTATCGCAACATTTAAGAGCATTCAAAGATGAATTCAATAAAGATGACCAGTCAGTTGAAGATCAGGTGTTGATGATCAAATATTTAGGCTTTAAAAATGCGCTTGAAGAGCTGCGGAAAGAGGCACCTAACGGGTTTATTGACGATTGGGGATGGAACGATGAGTATGGTCTTGTCTCTTTGAATCTCAGATATATGAATACGAACAAAAAAACTATCAAATACATAAAAGTTTATTTCTCTATATATAATGCCGTCGATGACGTCAGATGTTCCGGAAGTCTGACCGGGACCGGACCTGTGGAAGAATTATCTTTCGGCGAATGGGATTTTGACAATACAGGATATTGGGTTTCCGGAGATGCGACGACAATGAAGATAACCAAAATTCATATTACATATATGAACGGTTCCACAGCAACATTGACCGGCAATAAAATCATATACAATTAACCGGGGGTTAGAAACGGACGCCGACGGAAAGGGAGGCGTTCTCGATGGCGTTGAAAACGGCCAGGCGGCCGGTCTTGTACAGGTGGCCGTCGGCTTTTGCGATCAGACAGAGGAAGAAATCGTTTAGATTGTAGGTCAGTGACATGCGTCCCTTGGCGTTGAAGGAGAACAATTTGCCTTTACCTTCGGTTGATTCCTCAAGGCAGTGCATGACTCCGACCGAGGGCATGACGGTGATGTTATATAGAAGATGCGGGTTGATCACCCAGTTATATCCATAGCCTAACAATAGGCAGTAGCTCCAGTAGTTGAATTTATAGTCCTGTGGCTCGACCTTCATATAGGGCAGAAGGTTTTGGGGCAATTGAGAGAATTTGAGCTCTATATCTTCAAAACCATAGGAAAAGCCAGCGATGAAAGAACCGGCGCTCTTCTTCTGGATGCGCGAGAAATTGTATGCGGCTCCGTTGGCATATTTGAAGTTGTTGAAGTAATAATATATGTCTGAGGTGAGAGAATACATATTGACTCCCGGAAAGTATTCGCTAAAAATACGTCCTTTTTTGTAATCTCCGAATGAACGGATATAGCTTCCGCCTTTGTTGGAACTGACGGACAGATCGATGCTGAAGCGGGCGCAGTTGAATCCGAAATCAAATTTATGGTGATTGACAGGCTTGTTGAAGCATAGGTTTGTCAGATCGATTGATTGGCTGACGCTGACAGCCATAAAATGAAGATAGACAGCGGCGCTTGTATAGGGTTTTGAGAAGAGAGTCATCGGCATTTTCCGATTGATGTTCAGATGATATGAGTCGCTCCACGCATCTAAAGCTAACCGGGCTTTCCAGTTCTTTCCGGTCCCGACGACGTATGTTGAATCATAAGTGTTGAAAACACGGTCTCCCCAGACGTAAACATCGCGGCAGAATTTGATGAATTTCGGATAATGGACCGTCGTGTCCTTAAGGTTGAGATTCCCTTTCCGGAGAAGGTGCCACCAGTCGCGATCCGCAGTTTTAGACAAAATCAGGCTGTCCGGAACCGAGGACCGTACAGATGGGTTCATGGAAATGGAGTCGGTTGTCGGCTGGAGGTCCGACACGGCATCCGGAAAAGCATATAGGCTTGCGAATATTATGATTAAGGACAAGATAAAAAACCTGATCATCTCTGAGAGACTTTATATTTTATTCCTTATTTGTATTTCTCGTTATTTTCAGGAGCCTATTTCATAAAAATGGGCTCTGAGAAGAGTTCTTGGTTACAAAATTATTTTATTCCCCGTTCGTCGAGCGCCTTCTGATAGCGCGCGGCGTTCTCCTTATGCTCTTCATAAGTGGCAGCGAAATTATGAGTGCCTGAGAAATCCTCTTTTGCGCACATATAAATGTCTTCCGAAGGATCGGAGTCGAGAATTGCCTGAAGAGTCGCTTTTGAGGTCGTGCGGATAGGTCCAGGGGGGAGTCCGGCGGCACGATATGTGTTATAAGGTCCGGGGGCAGATAGATGAGCGAGAGTCACTCTTTTGATTGTGAAATCCTTAAGGGCGAATTTAACGGTCGGATCGGCTTGAAGTTTCATCCCTTTGTGGAGGCGGTTGATATACAGGCGTCCGATCCGTCCTTTCTCGGACATGGCCTGAGTCTCTTCGTCTGTTATGGAAGCGATTATGGTGATTTCTGCCGGCGTCAGTCCTAATGCGTCCGCTTTTTTACGGTTCTCTTCGTTCCAGAAATTGTTATAATTTTGGCCTAATTTGTCGATTATATCACCCGGGGTTGCGGTCCAATAAAATCTATAAGTGTCGTTGAGGAATAGGGCCGGCGCCTGTTCAGGCGTGAGGCCGTATTTGGCCATGACGTCAGGATCATCAAGCAATTTCTGAAGCTCTTCGGTAGAAAAGTTGAATTTTGCGGCAATTTTCGGTAGAAAAGTTTCGAGTTGCCGCACGCCGTTGACAGTCAGCGAAATTTCTGTCTGTGAGCCACGGGAAAGAATTCTGGCGGCTTCAAAAGGGGAGGTACCTTCCGGAATGTTGTATGCTCCGTATCGTTGTTCCGGCGATCGGCCGAATCTGTTGAATGCGGTCAATGTTCTCGAGGCATAATCATCGCCGAAATATTTCCGGAGAGTGTCCTGAAGAATTTTGTCAGTGGCTTTCGGCGGTATACGGATGATAGCCGCAGAGGCCGAACTTGAAAAAATATAAGGGGCTGTTATGATCAGGACGGCGAGAATTAAAACGCCTGCCCCTAAAGAAGAAATGAGTATATTTCTGCGGGTTCGTGTCATAACTTGACAAGTGCCTTATAACGAGGGGTTAAAAGAGTTGATGAGGAGGGCTATCCGGCCTGCTTCTTCCGGGGTTATGTTCGATATCGGTAAGCTCAGGACCATTCCGGCCAGTTCGTCGGCTTCGTTCAGAGTTTCTCCGGAAAACATACCTTCATAGCATTTCTGCGAATGGGGAGGAAGCGGATAATGGATATCTGTGGCGACACCGTTCTCCTTCAGAAAATTTCTGAGTCTGTCGCGATTTTTGCAGCGGACAACAAACTGATGCCAGACCTGATGCTCACTCTCATTTATCCGGGGCAGAATGACTTCGGGGTGATTGATTTTTGAACAGTAAACCGAGGCCACGGCTCTCCGTTTCTCATTTTCTTCATCAAGATAAGGGAGTTTCACGCGTAGAAACGCGGCCTGAATCTCATCCATGCGGTTATTATAACCCCGATAAATATTATGATAGCGTTCTTCAGAACCGTATTTTGCAAGAATCCTGACATCTTTTGCCAACACTGGATCTGAAGTGACGACCATACCGGCGTCTCCGAGCGCACCGAGATTCTTCGTGGGATAAAAACTTATGGCCCCGGCGTCTCCGAGGGCGGCGCAATAATCCGAACCGAAGAGGCCTTCCGAAGAGGCCCGGGCTCCGATCGCTTGGGCGCAGTCTTCTATGATCAGAATCCCTCTGTCATGCAAACTTCTGCAAACTTTTTTGTCCCAGCATGGTGAGCCGTAAAGATGAACGGCCAAAACAGCTTTAGTCTTCCCGGTTATGAAATCCTCTAACCGAGAAAAATCAAGATTATATGTTGACGGATCGGCAGGGGCCGGAACCGCTATCAACCCCAATTCCGTTATGGGCAACACAGAAGCTATATATGTATTGGCCGGATAGATAACCTCGTCGCCGGGTTTTAGACGGCCTTCTTCCATATATGCTCTGAAAATCAAGCGTATAGCATCTAGACCAGTGCTGACGGCAATTGCATATGGAACATTAAGATAGGCCGAGATCTCATTTTCGAGATTTTTGACTTCAGGTCCGAAAAGATAGATCCCCGAGTCGATTACCCGACCGGCGGCTTCTTTCAGTTTTTCGGCATATGGTTTGTTAGAGGTTGAAAGATTCAGAAAATCGTAGGTCATTCTACGGGATAATTTTCATTAATATAGGCTCTGTATTTAGCGAAGTCATGGATATATTCTTCCTCCCTGTATTCTTCAGAATTGAGGACGAGGAGCACGGCCTGAGGTGAAAAATCGGTCATCCGGGTCCATACGTCTGGCGGAATTATGACGCCGCGCGTGGGGTCGTCGAGATGATATTTCATTTCCCGGCGTCCGTCGGTGAGGGTGAGATTGAGACTCCCGTTGATGCAGATGAGAATCTGGCAATTCGAAGAATGGGCATGACCGCCGCGCCGTCCCCCTTCCGGGACATGATGAATATAGAAGACACGCTTGATCGGGAACGGAATTGTTTCGTAATCCCCGGACGGAAGCGTGCGGTCGAAGCGCAGACGTTCGACCACAGTGAGAACTCCCCGGGTCGGATCGTCCACCCCGGGGAATTCCAATATTCTGACGTTGTCGAGAGGACTCATTATTTCTTTTCTTTGATTTTTTCAAGCTGGCGCTCAAGCGCTTCGAGACATAAATCAACAGCTTCCTCGAATGTGTCGCAAGTCTTGGAAGCGAACAGCTCTGGATTTGAGGGCACATGAAGCTTGATCTGGGCCTCCTTATTGTTGGCCGTTTCCGGTTTTACGACCTTGAGGGTCACTTCTGTCTCCGAAATGAAATCGAAACGACGGAAAAGTTTATCAACTTTCTTATGGATGAAACTGTCGAGGCGTTCTGAAATATCAAAGTGAACGGCATTGATTTTTGCTACCATAGTTTTTTGGATTAGAGGGTTAGACAATTTCGGAGAGGTTTTTTCTGTATAGACACACGCCCGGCGAGCGTGGAGCTTTCTACAAAGGTAACAAAAAAAATTGGATTAGAGTTCGCCTTTATCGGTTTTTTTTGCTCTCGGATGAGCATTGGCGTATATCGTGCTGAGGTCGGAAAATTGGAGATGTGTATAAATCTGAGTCGTGGCGGCCGATGAGTGCCCTAAAAGATTGCGAACGGAGTTGAGATCCGCGCCGCCGTTAAGCATGGATGTGGCGAATGAATGGCGCAACGTATGAGGCGATTTTCGGGACGCGCCGGTTGTTTTAAGTAGGTTTTTAACAATAAGTTCGAGATTGGAAGCGGACATGGCGCCGTGCGCGGTCGCGATGATAGGCTTAGGCTGAGGAAGAGAAGGGAATTCCGCGTCCCGGATTTTCTGCCATGCCGTGATTTCCCCGATAAGTTCGTCCGCCAGAGGGATTATGCGCTCTTTGCGCCCTTTGCCAAGAATCTTTATTCGTTTAAGCGAAATGTCTATATTGTCATCGGTCAGTGAGAGCAGTTCTGCGCGCCTCAGACCGGTGGCATACAGTATATGCAGAATCAGATGATTTCTGGCTTCTTTGACATTCTGTGAAGAAAATGACGCATCGGCATCAGGGGCGGCCGTAGAAACGTGAAGAAGATTCTTCAAGTCTTCGTCTGCGACAAAGTTTGGTAGAGGTTTCGGAAGTTTGGCGGGTATAATGTCGGCCGCGGGGTTCGATTTGAGAATTTTTTCACGACAGAGGAATCGGAAATATGATCTCAAACTCTGTGTCTTCCTTCTGAGAGAGGGGGAGGAAATTTGGTTCAAAGCGAGCGAGGAGAGCCAGCGCCGGATGAATGGAGTGTCAATTTTCTTGGGATCAAAACTTTCTCCGGTTTCGGCCTCATAAAAATCCATGAACTGGTTAAGGTCGCGGCGATATGCCTCGACCGTGTGTGGCGAACGGTCCAGTTCATATTTCAGATATTCGAGAAAGGACAACATTTGGGGAAAAAGTCGGGATCCGTTAGCCGAAAGGCCCTTAGTGAGAAATGGAGTATGAAAAGTTTGGCGCAGTTATCCGAGAGGATCCTGCGCCAAACTGAATGTCTTTGAAAATCGATGAGTCGCCTGAGAGGCGAAGATCCGATTACTGCTCAGCTTCCTGACGAAGTTGCTGAACATAGACAGCCTTCATCATTTTCT
>CAYQQG010000037.1:0-15357 GCA_964419535.1 uncultured Sangeribacter sp. | reverse complement strand
CCGTGCGGCTTACTTCCGTCAGGTCGAGAACGGAAAGAACGTGAGAAAAGCTCTCATTCTTAAACTTCTTGAATGGAAGGATAACCCTGATAAGAACACGGTTCTTATTCCGGAAGGGACTGTCCGCGGAAAATTCACATGCAGAAACCGGCGTTGCATATCGAATATGGAGGTCGGTGTCGAAAGCTTGTTCCGGCCGGCTGCAGACCACGAAGGTGAATATAGATGTGTATATTGTGAATCTAAGCCAAAGAAATAAAATGATCTTATTATGAGAAAAATATTTCTCACAGGCGCGACGGGCGTGATGGGTCAACAGACCCTTCACGCTCTTTTCGCACCGGATATGACTTCAGAGCAATTTGAAGTGACCGCGCTCGCTCGCGATTCCAAAGTGAACCGAAAGAAACTATCTCCATTCATTAACAAGGGACTGAAAGTCATTTGGGGTGATCTTCTGAACGCATCCGATATTGAGCAAGGAGTCAGAGATGCAGACATCGTTCTGCACATCGGTGGGCTGGTGAGTCCGGCCGCGGATTGGATGCCTGAAAAGACATTGAAGGTAAACACTGAAAGTATAAAGAATATAATCCAATCTGCTAAAAAACGTGAAGAGAGGGGAGAAGAGGTCGCGGTTGTATATATCGGTTCCGTTTCTCAGTATGGTCAGCGGAACCAACCGTTCCATTGGGGAAGGGTTGGAGACCCTCTGAGAATAGCGACATTCGACAAATACGCATTGTCAAAAAATCTGGCTGAACGCATGCTGGCTGAATCAGGTTTAAAAAAATGGGTATCCCTGCGTCAGACAGGAATCATGTATCCCGGCATACTCACAAAAGCCTCCGATCCGATCTCATTCCACGTTCCCCAAAGAAATGTGCTTGAATGGATTACAGCTGAGGAATCAGGGCGGCTCATGGCCCTTGTGTGCCGCCGTGAGACTCCGGATCGATTCTGGAGGAACTTTTGGAATATTGGCGGAGGAAGCTCATACCGGAAAAGCAATTACGATTTCATGGTCATGACAATGAAAGCTGTCGGAACCCCGGGACCGGAGAAAGTGTTTGACTATAATTGGTTCGCAACCGGCAATTTCCATGGAATGTGGTATGAGGATTCCGATGATCTGGAAGATATGTTTCATTACCGCAGCGGAAAGACTTTCAAAGAATATATGGAAAGTCTGAAAAAACAACTCCCTTTCTATTTCAAACTGACCCCTCTCGCACCCGCATTTCTTATCAAGGCGATCATGAAGCGGGTTGCAATGAAAGAAAAACTCGGGCCATTGCGGTGGATTGCAGAGAATAACGAACCGTGCATAAAGGCCGCCTGGGGGGGCAAAGAGGCATATGACAGTCTTCCGGATTGGGAAGATGCTGATTTGCGGGAACCTTCAAATATGGCCTTGACGCTTATGCACGGTTATGACGAGGCTATGACTATAGACGAACTCGACTTGGATGCATTGCGAGAGGCTGCTGAATTCCGCGGTGGAAAGTTGCTGACCGAAGATTATGCCACCGGAGATGTCTATCGTCCATTGGAATGGGAATGTTCGGAAGGACACCGATTCATGCTTTCCCCCTGGTCCATGCTTCGCGGTGGCCATTGGTGTGAAACTTGTCTACGCGAACAGTCCGAAGACCCGGATGCAATCCGTCGTCAGGCAAAGAACAACCCGTATCTCGCCCAAGCCTTATGACAAGCAAGAAATCATTAACGACAGTGATAGTAAAATAGGCTCCGTTTCAGATTACGGAGCCTATTTGTTTTTGCTTTTATTTGCTTTTGATCAATGCTTTTGTGGAAATGGGTCTAATATAAAAGATAAAAGTATACGGTATTTCCATTGACTGACATATCAAGCTGATTGGAAATACCGTATGGATTTCCATAAGGTTTGCCAACGTACGACTTCACACTATTCACAAAATTTTTAGTCAAAGAGCTTGAACTGAATGTCACCGTGAGACCTGTTGAATAACCCTCATAAACCGTAGCCTCACAATATTCTATCTCCTTATTATTGTTTATAAGCGAAATTCGATATTTCCAATAAGAATAGAATGACACTCCGTAATCAGGATTATTATACATCTGATTTTTCCCTTCTTTGACTAAAGTATAGCCCTTTGACCGGAAAAATTTTCTTAGATCAGAGGATGATTTGAGAAAGGCATGCCTTTCGGCAGTCTCAAAGATTTTCGATGCTTTCGGAATTGCGGCATAAAAAGCGGCCGTACGGTCGGCCGACGCTTGCTTCTCGGCTTCAATTCTTTGCGCTTCCTGCTTTTCAAGACGATCGGATTCGGAACGCGCCAATTGCTCTCGATGAGCCTGCTGACGGGCTTTCAGATTCGCCTCCTCCTCATTTTTCCTTTCCACGAATGAAAAACATACTACGGCGATAATGATGACGGCGGCAAGAACTTCGGCCGCAACAATCAATTTCCATTTGATTCCATCATCTTTCTTTCTATCAGGTTTCCGTTTAGATGATCCTTGAAATGATCCGTTATCTATATAAATTTCCGTTTCATCTCCGGAATGCGTGGAATAATAATCTCTTATCGGTCCTCCGCATTTCGGACAAAAATCATTATGTTCATCAACCCACGAATCGCAATGCGGGCATAGAATCAAAGCCATGTCATTAAGTTATTTGATTATCTCCGACAAAGATAATGTTTTTTATTTGAACAACCAAATACGGTATTCTTGTGAAATTCTAATGATTTTATTCTGAGGTTCCGAGAAATGTAAGAAGGTGACATCTGCGAAAAATCAGCACTCATATTTGTTAACAATAGTTAAAATTCATTAAAATATTGGTATATTCATAATTAATCCTTAATTTTGCTTAGATAGTGAAAATTTCACAATATGTTGATTAACAACCTGCATAAAGCGAAAAACAACATATTGTGAAAAACCTGCCATTCTCGAATCTCAAATATAATGAAGATTTGCTGAATAAGCTCGAATATGATAAAAATGTCCGGACCCAAAAAGAATAAAAGGCAATATTATATATTTCCAGATAAACTAAATAAATAACTTAAAATCTTACATCAATGAAGAAACTGTATCTTCTTCTCATGTCCGTGCTTTTCACAGTTATGGCACAGGCGTGGACGGTGAACTTCACAAATCCCGACGGGTGGACGAAGGTGTATGCCTATACATTCAGCCCTGAGACCAACGGCGGATGGCCCGGCAAAGCCATGACCCAGGAGGGCGACGTGTGGACATACACCGGCACCGGAACGCCCGGCAAAATCATCTTCACCAACGGCTCAGGTTCCCAGACCGGTAACCTTGACTTCGTAGACGGCGCCACCTATGACAAGAACGGTGTTGTCGGTGCCAAGCTCAACACATACAAAATGAGCTTCTCGAACACTGCAAACTGGGCCGAGGTTTACGTTTATACCTTTAGCCCTGAACTTTGCGGCTCTTGGCCCGGCAAAAAACTGACTAAGGGCGAGGACGGTTACTACACTCTCACTCTTGAGGCTACTTCAGAGCCGGAAATGGGCGGCATTATCTTCAACGGAGGCAATGGCAAGCCGCAGACTCCGAACCTCACGTTTAAAGTCGACGCCATTGTCGACGCCAACGGCAACGAACTCGGCGCTCAGACAACCAAGTACACCATGAGCCTCAATAACACTGCAGGCTGGGAAAAAGTATTCGTTTACACTTTCCAGCCCGAAGCATTCGGAACATGGCCCGGAACTGAGCTCTCAAAGGGTGAGGACGGTTACTATACTATGGTATACGAGGCTACCTCTGAGCCCTCTTTCGGAGGCGTTATCTTCAGCAACGGTGACGGCCTGCAGACAGACGACCTCTCTTTCCAGAACGGTGCTGTCATAACTAACGGTGAAACTCCAATTCCTCCGACTCCCGGTGAAAAGAACCTCTACCTGGTCGGCGAATTAACCGGTTGGGAAGGACCTGACGAGGCTTATAAGTTCGCTCAAGATGGAAACGTTTACACACTCTCTCTCGATAACGGTCTGACCGGCACTTGGAAAATTTATGACGGCACTTGGGACTACCAGTTCGGCGCCGGCGACGATAACATGCTTGAATCCGGAGTTGAAGCGAACGCTTGGTTCAACGGCCAGAACTTCAATTCTGCTTTCTCCGGCAAGACCACTATCACTTTCACTCTCGTTGATGGCTCTGCAGTCCAGGGCTCCTCTATCCCCTCAAAACTGACTGTAACCGCTGAGGGCGTAGTTGAACCCCTCCCCACCGAAGAATGGTATGTCAGCGTTCAAGGTCCTTTCAACAGCTGGCAGGGCGAAGGCGTGCATCCTAATGCTAAGGGCGACGCTGAAATCACTGTCCCCGGAACCGTTAACCCCGACGGTTTCAAAATCAAAGTCTGGAACGGCCTCGGAGACACTTGGTATTGCAACGGATCTGCAATCGCCCTCGACACACCCACTGTAATCGAAGGTAACTACGACCAACCACTCATGACTATCGACGGCGCTGAAGCCGACGCTCAGTATACGATCACTTTCAATGTGAATACTAATACAGCAACTGTCAGCCTCGTTTCCAATGAAGAACCCGGTGAGAATGTTTATAACAACGGCGAAATCGCTCTCGGCGTGACTCCTTATGGATGGTGGGCTGCAGGTATGAATTTCCTTGCCGAAAACCCGACAGGGGGCGATACTAAAGTTTTCGCTTTCAACGCTGACAATGCTGGCGACGCAGCTTCTATGGGCCTTTTTGCTGACGGCAAACAATTTGTGACCGGAGCTCTCAACACTGCTACTCTTAATTATAAGTGGTATGCTGTTGGCACAGCAAAGTGCACAGTGCGTGTGACTGCCGATGGTGGCAAAGAGCAGAACTACACTTGGAATGTAACAGAAGAAAATGCCGGCAAATGGAACTCTACTTCTATTTCTGTTCCTGAAAACTTCCCCGAAGTTGCCGCCAATTGGAAAGATTTCGTAGGCAAAGGTGCCGGTTATGTCTTCTCTATCGTTCTTGAAGAGGCTACTCCCGACTTCAAGATCTATTTCGACAACATCAACTATACGAACCTCGATGAATCTTGGGTAGCACCCGAAGTTCCCGAGATCGTTCCTCCCACAACAGTTCCCGCTATCGCTCAGCCGAAGGATGAAGTGCTCTCAATCTTTAGCGAATATGGCAACCACGCATTCGGCATCGGCGGCTGGGGTCAGTCAACCGGCTATGAAGTTGTCACTATCGATGGCAAAGAAGCGGCAAAACTGACTAACTTCAACTATCTCGGTTGGGAACTCCAACCGGCAATTGACGTGACTGAATATCAGAACATCCACGTTGATTTCTATCCTTGCGAAGAGACTCCGTTCGGCTTCACAATCATCAGCCCGGGACAGGAGAAGGCATGGATCGCTGACGAGGTTAAGCTCAATGAATGGAATTCATATGACGTGCCGGTTTCTTTCTGGACAAACGTTAACAAGGCCGATGTATTCCAGCTCAAGTTTGACCAGGGCGCAAAGGTTGAAGCCTATCTCGCAAACGTATACTTTTATGGCAAGAAGGAACCGGTTCCAGACGAACCCGGAAATGGCAAGACTTACTACGAAGAAATCAAAGGCTTCGTTGAACAGGATGGCAATGTATTCCCCTACACGCTCATTTTGTCCGCGACTTATAACGAAGACCGCACTCTCACAATAAAAGCTAACTATGTGTTTACTGAAGGCGAACCCGTAGGCATTATTCCCGGTTCAGCCGACATCAACGGTCTCCATGATTTTGAACTTGTAGAAGGTGTTCGCACTTACACAACCACCGACACGTTCAACCAAGGCGAGAAAATCAAAGTCGGTACTTATATTCCATACGCAGGTAACGTAATTATTGACTCTATGGAGTATACTGTCGGTTCAGAGAGCACACTCACTTCAGTTACAATTGTCGAAGCTGCTGAAGAAGCACAATACTTCACACTCGACGGTATACGCATTGCTAAGCCCGCAAATGGCCTTTATATCAAGGTTCAGAATGGCAAGGCAACTAAAGTAATCGTTAAGTAAGTCCCCTCTAAATTGAAAAAATAAGATAATATATAAATTTAAACTCTAATTTTCAAAATCTAAAATCCGTCCCGTGGAAATGCGGGACGGACTTTTTATATAAAACACCGATGTTAAATATTGTTAAAATATTTGACAATCTGCAATAAATCTATAATTTTGCAGTCGAATTAGCGACTTGATTATCAAAACTTGATTATCAAAATATGTAAAAATGGGTTCATTTCGAAAATTCATTTATCTTAAGGAATTTTAATCAACCTCTGAATAATTATAAAGGCATTATCCAAGGTATCAAAATAGGCTTTAATTAAACTAAATAAATAACTTAAAATCTTACATCAATGAAGAAACTGTATCTTCTTCTCATGTCCGTGCTTTTCACAGTTATGGCACAGGCGTGGACGGTGAACTTCACAAATCCCGACGGGTGGACGAAGGTGTATGCCTATACATTCAGCCCTGAGACCAACGGCGGATGGCCCGGCAAAGCCATGACCCAGGAGGGCGACGTGTGGACATACACCGGCACCGGAACGCCCGGCAAAATCATCTTCACCAACGGCTCAGGTTCCCAGACCGGTAACCTTGACTTCGTAGACGGCGCCACCTATGACAAGAACGGTGTTGTCGGTGCCAAGCTCAACACATACAAAATGAGCTTCTCGAACACTGCAAACTGGGCCGAGGTTTACGTTTATACCTTTAGCCCTGAACTTTGCGGCTCTTGGCCCGGCAAAAAACTGACTAAGGGCGAGGACGGTTACTACACTCTCACTCTTGAGGCTACTTCAGAGCCGGAAATGGGCGGCATTATCTTCAACGGAGGCAATGGCAAGCCGCAGACTCCGAACCTCACGTTTAAAGTCGACGCCATTGTCGACGCCAACGGCAACGAACTCGGCGCTCAGACAACCAAGTACACCATGAGCCTCAATAACACTGCAGGCTGGGAAAAAGTATTCGTTTACACTTTCCAGCCCGAAGCATTCGGAACATGGCCCGGAACTGAGCTCTCAAAGGGTGAGGACGGTTACTATACTATGGTATACGAGGCTACCTCTGAGCCCTCTTTCGGAGGCGTTATCTTCAGCAACGGTGACGGCCTGCAGACAGACGACCTCTCTTTCCAGAACGGTGCTGTCATAACTAACGGTGAAACTCCAATTCCTCCGACTCCCGGTGAAAAGAACCTCTACCTGGTCGGCGAATTAACCGGTTGGGAAGGACCTGACGAGGCTTATAAGTTCGCTCAAGATGGAAACGTTTACACACTCTCTCTCGATAACGGTCTGACCGGCACTTGGAAAATTTATGACGGCACTTGGGACTACCAGTTCGGCGCCGGCGACGATAACATGCTTGAATCCGGAGTTGAAGCGAACGCTTGGTTCAACGGCCAGAACTTCAATTCTGCTTTCTCCGGCAAGACCACTATCACTTTCACTCTCGTTGATGGCTCTGCAGTCCAGGGCTCCTCTATCCCCTCAAAACTGACTGTAACCGCTGAGGGCGTAGTTGAACCCCTCCCCACCGAAGAATGGTATGTCAGCGTTCAAGGTCCTTTCAACAGCTGGCAGGGCGAAGGCGTGCATCCTAATGCTAAGGGCGACGCTGAAATCACTGTCCCCGGAACCGTTAACCCCGACGGTTTCAAAATCAAAGTCTGGAACGGCCTCGGAGACACTTGGTATTGCAACGGATCTGCAATCGCCCTCGACACACCCACTGTAATCGAAGGTAACTACGACCAACCACTCATGACTATCGACGGCGCTGAAGCTGCAAATTATTACGTTGTTAAATTCAATGTTAAGTCAAATGAACTGACTATAACAGGGGATACTTCTGACAGCATTGAAGTTATTGAAGCATCTGAAAACACACCTGTTTATTTCAATCTTCAGGGTGTTAAGGTCGCTAACCCCGAAAACGGCATCTATGTGAAAGTCGTTAACGGCGTGGCTTCGAAAGTTGTCCTCTAAACAATAAATAAAATATTCGGAGAATCTCCGAACTGTAAAAGACAGATCCGGTCTGCATTCAAAAGTGCAGACCGGATTATTTTTAAGACCCGACCTACACTTTTTGCAGACTCGCGAACTTTTATTAACTTTGCGGTCTGTCAAAATGCCTTCGGCAACGTGCACCGGGAGGCTCTCCCGACCCGCACTTTTTGCAGACTCGCGAACTTTTATTAACTTTGCAAGTTGATAATAGGTTTTTATGAAAAATATTAGAAATTTCTGCATCATAGCTCATATCGACCACGGGAAATCCACTCTGGCCGACCGTCTGCTTGAGCGTACAAATACAATCGCTTCCAAGGATATGGAGGCTCAGGTGCTTGATGACATGGATCTCGAGCGCGAACGTGGAATCACGATCAAGTCACATGCCATTCAGATGAACTATAATCTAAATGGCGAAGATTATATTCTTAATCTGATTGACACTCCGGGTCACGTGGACTTTTCATACGAAGTTTCCAGATCAATTGCCGCTTGTGAAGGCGCACTGCTGATAGTTGACGCCTCACAGGGTATCCAAGCCCAGACGATTTCAAATCTTTATATGGCCATTGACAACGATCTCGAAATCATTCCGGTCATTAATAAATGCGACCTTGAAAGCGCAAATCCGGATGAAGTGGAGGACCAAATTGTTGACCTCTTGGGTTGTGACCGTTCAGAAATCATTCGCGCCTCGGGCAAGACCGGAATGGGCGTTGACGAAGTTTTGCGTGCAATTGTCGAACGCGTCCCGGCACCGAAAGGGGACCCCGAAGCTCCTCTTCAGGCTCTCATCTTTGACTCTGTCTTCAATCCTTTCCGCGGAATCATAGCATATTTCAAAATTCTCAACGGAACGATCAAGAAGGATGATTTTGTAAAATTCGTGGCCACAGGCAAGGAATATCACGCCGACGAGGTCGGTGTTCTAAAACTTGACATGAAACCCGAGAAGTCAATTTCGGCTGGAAATGTAGGCTATATCATATCCGGAATAAAGACTTCAAGAGAAGTTAAGGTAGGCGACACCATCACCCATGTCGCCAAACCCTGTGATAAAGCGATCGAAGGATTTGAAGAGGTCAAGCCAATGGTCTTTGCCGGCGTTTATCCCATCGATGCGGAGGATTTTGAGAATCTTCGCGCATCACTTGAAAAACTTCAGCTCAATGACGCTTCGCTTACGTTTCAACCTGAATCGTCGGCGGCTCTCGGCTTCGGATTCAGATGCGGCTTCCTGGGGCTGCTCCACATGGAGATTGTCCAGGAACGCTTGAGCCGTGAATTTGGGATGGAGGTCATCACGACAGTTCCGAACGTGAGCTATCTCGTATATGACAAGAAAGGGAACCCGCCTGTGGAGGTCCACAATCCGAGCGGTCTTCCGGAACTGACCCAGATCGATCATATTGAAGAACCTTATATTCGTTCGACTATCATCACTCAGGCCGATTATATCGGCCCGATCATGACCTTATGCCTCGGAAAAAGGGGAGAACTCGTCAAACAGGAATACATCTCCGGCAACCGAATGGAGATCACTTTTGATCTCCCATTGGGAGAAATCGTGATTGATTTCTATGACAAATTGAAATCTATATCCAAAGGATACGCAAGTTTCGATTATCACCTCAACGGTTTCAGAGAGTCAAAACTTGTCAAACTCGACATTCTACTGAATGGAGAGAGCGTAGATGCTCTCTCGACGCTTACTCACGCGGACAACGCCGTGAGATTCGGACGGAGGATGTGCGAGAAGCTGAAGGAACTGATACCCCGTCAACAATTCGATATAGCCATTCAGGCTGCTATCGGTGCAAAAATTATCGCCCGCGAGACTATCAAGGCCGTGAGAAAGGATGTCACGGCTAAATGTTACGGCGGTGACATCTCGCGAAAGCGCAAACTGCTGGAGAAACAGAAACAAGGAAAGAAAAGAATGAAGCAGATCGGAAGTGTCGAAGTGCCTCAGAAAGCATTCCTTGCGGTTCTCAAGCTTGATTAAACATATCAAAGAAAATAACAGATCCATAAAAACTCATCCATTAAATAATGGCATAAAACAATGGCGCAAGTATTTTACACAGCGCGGAAAACGCTGAAAAACCTGGCAAGCGGCGGAAACATGCTTATGATTGCGACTCTGTTCGCTCTGATAGCTGTCAACATTCCGGCGACACACGATCTCTACACATGGCTTTGGACAAATGAAGTCCGACTGCAGATCGGATCTTTCAACCTTTTCTCACACATGGGGCACCCGATGTCGCTTGCGGCATTCATTAACGATGCTCTCATGGCAATTTTCTTTTTCAGCGTCGGACTCGAGATCAAGCGTGAAGTTCTTGTCGGCGAACTGAGTTCTTTCCGTAAGGCTCTGCTTCCGATCATCGGCGCATGCGGCGGAATGATCGTCCCTGTAATCATCTATTATCTTCTCGCTCAGGGATCAGAATACGAAGGAGGCATGGCGATTCCGATGGCGACCGACATCGCTTTCTCGCTCGGTGTCCTTTCGATGTTAGGAAAGAGAGTGCCGATCGGACTCAAGATTTTCCTCACCACGCTTGCAGTCGTTGACGACATAGGCGGCATAATGGTGATTGCAATTTTCTACACGTCGCAGATCAACTTCGGAATGCTGATTGCGGCCGCCGCGATTCTTATTCTCCTCGCTGTATGTGGCGCTCTGTTCAAAATTCAATCCAAAATGTTCTATATCGTCCTTGGCATCGTCGTCTGGTTCCTGTTCCTCAATGCGGGTATACATCCGACAATTGCCGGCGTTCTCGTCGCATTCTGCATTCCGGCCGTCCCGGTTAATGCTCCGGCCGGCTTCATAAAGACGATCAAAGAAAATGTCGGTCATTTCGCCAATGACGCTGAGGTGAACCTCAACACTCGTTCCATTCTCGGAAAGCAGCAGATGGACTGGCTCAAACAGATTGAGTCGGCTTCCGATAAGGTCATCTCTCCGCTTCAGGACCTTGAGGACACTCTCACTCCTCTCGTCAATTATTTCATCCTTCCGCTCTTCGCATTCGCGAATGCAGGCATATTCTTTGGAGGAATGTCACCGGCCGATGCTGTTTCGGGAGTGAGCCTCGCCATTATCTGCGGTCTCGTTTTGGGAAAATTCCTTGGCATTTTCTCCTTCTCATGGTTCTTTATCAAAACTAAGATCGTGCCTATGCCTGAAGGTGGAAACTGGCCCCGTATGGCTTCCGTGGCCATGCTCGGTGGCATCGGATTCACCGTGTCAATATTTATCGCCACCCTCAGTTTCCCTGAAGGCTCTCAACTTTTGAACGATTCCAAGTTAGGCATCTTGCTCGGTTCCATCATAGCCGGTATTCTCGGATATTTAATGCTCAGAATCACGCTTCCCAAAGAGCCGCAGGATCAAGGTGAATAAGATGAATAAAACATATATGATTTACGCAGGGATTGCTTTGCTCGCGATGACGGGCACGCAATCCCTGCGCGCGGATTCAACAAGACGGGGAATAAATTCTGAAGAAGCCCGCAGACTTGAAGAGCAAAATGAAAACTTATCCGAACTCAAGAGAACCGGATCGGCAGAATATTGGTTTGAGAGCGGTAAGAGAAATATGGAAGACTTCAATTTCGCTCAGGCTAAAAAAGATTTCACCGAATATAGGCGGCTCACAAAGAATAAAAATAGTGAGTATGCAGATGAGGTGAACACGATGCTTGAGGGCATAAATGAAGGCCTTCAGCAATTTGAACGCTTCCGTGATATTGTAGTCATTGACGCATATACAGTTCCACGGTCAAATTTCATCAGAAATCTTCGGCTTCCTCTCTCAGCGGGCCGGATAATCGGCGGAGAAGAATTACCGAAATCACCGGATGTGGCCGGAATGGCCGGTTATATGTCGGAAGGCGGAGACTTAATGATCTGGTCACAGATTTCCAAACCGCAGCAAGGGGAATCGGAAGGAAGCGTCAATTTGGTCGAGGCGACACGTCTTGTTGACGGCTCGATGTCGGAAGCGAAGATATATCCGGAACTCGGCGAAGATCCGGACTACCCCTTCCTGACGGCAGACGGAATGACACTCTATTTTTCAAGTCCAGGCGCCAATTCGGTCGGTGGGAGAGATATCTTTATTTCCACTCGTGACCCACAGACGGGAGAATTCCGTCAACCGGTCAACGCCGGTTTCCCCTTCAACTCCGAGGCTGACGACTATCTTCTCGCCATTGACGAGGAAAATGGAGTCGGGTGGTGGGCCACAGACCGTCATCATCTCCAAAATGATATTGTCCTTTATGTCTTCCTTCTCCCCGACGGAAGAAGGAATTTCGAAGGAACTGATGAAGAGAAACGTCAGAGGGGTGTGCTTGACGATGTACGCGTCACATGGACATCTATAGAACCGGCAGACGATTTTCCGGAGGATACGGAAGATGATGAGGAAGAGATGACACCCGAGAAAAAGGCTGAACTTCTGGCGGCTCGCGAACGCTCCTATGAAGAGAAGGCGGCTGAAATAAGAAAAATAAAGCCGGGACAACGACCACAAAAAAAAGAATGTGTCATTCCCCGGAAGGGAGGAGGGTTCATATACTCGGAAGAGGACGTGAAGACACAAGCCGAGAAACAGCTTGTCAAACTTTATACCGAAGAGAATAAAGAATATGAAGGGATGAAAAATGAGCTCTCAAAAAAACGCCGTCAATATTCACGAAATCCGAATCATTCTCTCGGAAATGAAATCGCTGATCTTGAGAAAAGAACTGACGAGAAACGCATACGGCTCATTTCGATCCTCTCAGAACTGTATAAGGAATTAGGTCAAAATTAGACTAATTAGACCAACTATACAAATTAGACCAATAGGACTAATTAGACCAATAGGATTAATAAGACCAACAATCCAAAAAATAGCGGTCTTATCAACTTTTTTCAAGATTTCTAAGGTTTTAGTTCAAATTTTTATTAAATTTGCACTAAAATAGCCCGAACGCCCTTAGTTTGGAAAAACAGATGGGAATAAGGCTAAAAACCTTTCATTATAGAAAATAATCAAAGTAAAGAATAAAAACATGAGTTTGAACATCATTGTATTGGCAAAGCAGGTGCCTGACACCCGTAATGTGGGCAAGGATGCGATGAAGGAGGACGGCACTGTAAACCGCGCGGCTCTTCCGGCAATCTTCAATCCCGAGGATCTGAATGCCCTCGAGCAAGCGCTCAAGCTTAAGGAGATGTATCCCGGCACAAAGGTGACCCTTCTGACAATGGGACCGGCACGTGCGGCTGAAATTGTTCGTGAAGGTTTATATCGCGGTGCCGATAACGGCGTGGTTCTTTCTGACCGCGCTTTTGCAGGCAGCGACACGCTCGCAACAAGTTATGCACTTTCAGCAGCCGTAAAGAAACTTGGCGATTTTGACCTTATCCTCGGCGGTCGCCAGGCTATCGACGGTGACACGGCACAGGTTGGTCCTCAGGTAGCTGAAAAGCTGAAACTTCCTCAGATCACCTATGCGGAAAATATCCTCAAGGCAGAAAACGGCAAGGTGACGGTCGAGCGCCGCATTGAGAGCGGAGTGGAAACTGTTGAAGCTCCTTATCCCATTGTCATCACAGTCAATGGCTCAGCCGACGAATGCCGTCCCCGCAATGCCAAGGCGGTGATGAAATATAAACGCGCCGCCGTCCCGAGCGAAATAGCTGATGACGAGGAAAAGAAGGCTTTTGTAGAGGCTCGTCCTTACCTTCAGATCGGCGAATGGAACGCCAACACTGTTGAAGCGGATCTTGCTCAATGCGGACTGGCCGGTTCACCGACAAAAGTGAAGGCAATTCAGAATGTTGTATTCACGGCCAAAGAAGCCCGTAAGGTCGACAATACCGACGAGGCTCTCGAAGACCTTATTGTTGAACTCATCGGCAACCATACAATCGGTTAAAAACGTCCGATAATAACAAAAAAGAAACAATGGCAGACAAGAATAATCTGATCGTTTATTGCGAATATGAGGACGGAAAGGTAGCCGACGTGAGCCTTGAGCTTCTCACTAAGGGCCGTCAGCTCGCCGACAAACTCGGAATTAAACTGGAGGCTGTCGTGGCCGGAGACAATCTGAAAGATATTGAAAAACAGATTCTTCCATACGGCGTCGACACAATATACAAAGTTGAAGATAAGAAACTCTATCCTTATACTTCACTCCCGCATTCCTCAATCCTTATCAATCTTTTCAAAGAGATTGAACCGCGCATCGCTTTCATGGGCGCGACTTCAATCGGCCGCGACCTTGGTCCGCGCGTCAGCTCCGCACTCCACAGCGGTCTCACAGCCGACTGCACATCTCTCGAAATCGGTGATTACACCGATGCCAAGACCGGAAAGGAATATAAAGATCTCCTTTATCAGATCCGTCCGGCATTTGGTGGAAATATCGTGGCGACCATTGTCAACCCCGACTGCCGTCCGCAAATGGCGACTGTCCGCGAAGGCGTGATGAAGAAGGAAGTGAAGGACAGCAATTATAGCGGTGAAATCATCAACCTCGACGTTGACAAATATACTTCTCCCGAAGATTTCGTTGTTGATATAATCGACCGACATGTCGAGAAATCAAAGGTCAACCTGAAGGGAAGTCCCATCATCGTTGCCGGAGGCTATGGCGTCGGAAGCAAGGAGAATTTCGAGCTTCTTCAGAAACTCGCTGACACTCTCGGTGCTGAAGTCGGCGCGAGCCGCGCCGCCGTTGACGCCGGTTGGATCGATCACGATCGTCAGATTGGCCAGACCGGTGTGACAGTCCGTCCGAAACTCTATATCGCTTGCGGAATCTCCGGCCAGATCCAGCATATTGCAGGCATGCAGGATTCTTCACTCATCATCTCCATTAACAGCGATCCTGACGCTCCGATCAACACAATCGCAGACATCGTCATCACCGGCAAAATGGAGGACGTAGTGCCGAAACTGATCAAATATTACAAAAAGAATTCAAAGTAAGAAAGCAAAGCAATGGCTAATTTCTATACAGACAACCCGGGGCTCAAGACCTATCTCACTCATCCCTTAATGAAGAAAATCGTTGCTCTCAAAGAGCGCGATTTCGCTGAGGCAGACAAATATGATTATGCGCCCCAAAATTATGAAGATGCAATTGACAACTATGACCGCGTTCTCGAAATTGTAGGCGAGATTTGCGGAGATATAGTGGCGGCTAATGCCGAAGATGTCGATCATAACGGTCCTCAGGTCCGCAACAACCGTGTGATCTAT
>CAYQQG010000036.1:0-15474 GCA_964419535.1 uncultured Sangeribacter sp. | reverse complement strand
AGAAAGAATCTTCACAGCCTTAATCGGTGCGGTTGTCGGAAGATGAGGGCCGCGGCACAGGTCTGTGAACGATCCTTTAGTATAAGTCGTGATATGACCGTCCTCAAGTTCCGAAATGAGCTCACATTTATAGTTCTCGCCTCTGTCTCCGAACATCTTCAGCGCATCTTCTTTCGAGATGTCACTTCTGACAATCGCCTCCTTGCGGGCAACAAGCTCCTGCATCTTCTTCTCTATCTTCGGGAAGTCTTCGGCAGTAATCTTATGTTCTCCCGGATCAATATCGTAATAAAAACCGTTCTCAATTGCCGGACCGATGCCGAATTTCACACCGGGATAAAGCTCCTGAAGAGCCTCGGCGAGAAGGTGGGCCGAAGAATGCCAGAAGGCATGTTTGCCTTCCGGATCTTCCCATTTGAAAAGCTCTATTGTAGCGTCGCCGGTTATCGGACGGGAAATATCCCATTCCTCACCGTTGACTTTCGCAGCCAAAACATCAGACGCAAAACGCGGACTGATACTTTCAGCAACCTGAAAAGGAGTGATTCCGGATTCATATTCACGGACACCACCGTCAGGAAAGGTTATATTAATCATTTGATATACAGTATAATATACGTGACATCTCCTAACCTCACGAAGATAAGACCTTCGTGAAGCCGTCAATTAGTTTGCAAATATACTAATTTTTCAGCATTTAGCCAAATTTCACACCTTTTTTCGACAAAAAATTCCTATCATATATGTTGCGAGATTTTTCCGTCATTTCATTCTTTTGAGAATATTGTATGATTGGATAATTCCTTTTTCTCCGGCTTTTGATAGATCTGCAAATGCCTTTTCACGATTCCCTTGACGCATATATGACAGGCCGCGATTGAAATATGCCTCTCCAAATTCCGGATTCAGCTCCAATGCCTTGGTATAAGCACTGATTGCGGATGTCAGATCACCGGCCTGATAGAATATGCACCCTTTATTGAACCAGGCATAGAACATTGAAGGATCGATGTCAAGCAACGCGTCCAGATCACCCATAGCCGCCTGTAAATAATATGCCGATTGAGAAACTCCGGGAACTGTGTTTGCACCCAATGATTTCTCTTCATCGGACGCACAGAGAGCGGATTTCTCCATGTAGGCGAACGACCGGGCGAAAAGTGCAGATGTGAAATCGTCGGCGCCTTCAGCGGCACGCGTGAGATCAGCGATAGCGCCGTCATAGTTCTTTAGCATAAGTCTCGAGACTCCCCGGGCGAAAAAGTCAATCGGACGGGGAGAATCAGTGGCCGAAATGGCCGTCGAGAAATCCTCTTCAATCGCAAATATTTTTGACAAGAGATCATTGTCCGAAGGGGTCGGACTTCCCGAATGCATGAATATCTTTCTTGAAATATACTCACGCCGGTTGAGATCGTCAAGATTTCTGAATCCTTCGGTCATGTTGCGCAGTCCCGACTCCGGAGCAAAGAATGACAGACTGTAAGGACTTTCGGGCAAAACGGCGATATTGCGGTCCTGAACCCGGCCCTTTATCTTTTCATTGAAAGCGAATTGAGGTTCTGTCGAAGGGGATGTCGTCACGAGCTGGTTGAATTTCTCCATAACCTCTTCCTCTTCGCTCAAATCCTTGGTTCCGGCCCGCTTTGTGTTTGTCTTTCCAGGCTGAATGGTCGGACGGTCAAGCGGGTTGCGCGACGGATTGGCCACATAGGCCGACACAAGCGCATCTCCCTTCTTTATATTGGCGACCATATCGGCGATATTTCCTAAATGCTGCTGACATTGCGCCATTGCATAATATGCAGGGTGGAACCGTGGATAACGACGCGCAATTTCCTTGAAATCATCATACGCCTTACGGTATTGGCCCATTTCAAGATAAATCAGGCCTCGGTTATAAATCGCATGAAAATTAGCCGGATCAATTCTGAGCACCTCTGAGAAATCTTTGACGGCCTGTGTCAGAGCTTTAACCTCAGTCGAAAGCAGCGCCCTGTTGAACAGTGCCGTCTCATTATGCGGTTCTAATGTCAAGGCGTAGTTATAATCTGCCATTGCTCCGAAAAAATCATCTAAGTTGTATCGGACATATGCTCGGTTTATATATAGATCCACTTCTTCGGGACGCAATCTCACCGCTTCGTCAAGCGCTTGGGCGGCGTCTCTCCATTGTTTTCGTTCGGCAAGCATCTGTGCTTTCATCAGAAACACGTCGACATTGTTAAATGAAATCTCCAATGCCCGGTCAAGATCTTTCATTGCCGCCACCGTGTCTCCGCGCATCATATTCATTTGCCCGCGAGCGATATACGCATCCTCGAATTTTGGATTTCTGCGCAACACCCGTGTGAATGTCGAATCGGCCCGGTTATATTGTTTCAATGAAGATTCGGCCACACCTTTATAGAATAGGAAATATTTATCCTCAGGATCATATTCGAGGCCTTTCTCGTAATCGGCGATAGCAAGTGAATCTTTTCCTAAATGCTGACGCGCAAATCCTCTGACCTTATAGGCCTCGGTCTTAAACTTATTCCGGTCTAAAGCCAAAGAACAGTCGGCCTCGGCTCCCTCATAATCATCAAGCTGCAATTTGGCCAAACCGCGAAGATAGTAAGCCTCGGCCAAATAGGGCTTGGCCTTCAGAGCCATGTTGAAATATTGAATAGCAAGAAGGTAATCCTCCATTGACAGGACATTCCTTCCGATCGTCATCACCTGTTCTGCATTCACCTGAGCCCTGACCTGAGCCGGAATTAGAAAAGACACTGCCGTGAGCGCAAGGAGAATCACCCGGGCGATACTCCTCTCACTACGGAACTTTATATTAATAGCGCTTTTCATATTTGCAAATTTAGTACATTTTTATGAAACAATTATCTCAGTTTTAAAAATTTTTTGTTATCTTTGCGTATGTTGAATTATAAAACCTCGCGATTATGGAAAAAACAGGCAAAATTATTTTATCAATTGTTGTTCAGCTGACAGTCATGACTATTCTTTATACATTCGCAATGTGGCTGCTTGGCGTGCTTTTTGAACACACCTCAACCTTCGGCTGGAACTTAATCATCCAAGGGATGATATTCTCTGTCATCTTCGTTCCCATCTCAATGTGGCTTAACAAACGCTATTCAAGAAAGAAAAACAAGCTCACCGTATAAAAGATATATAAGTGGAGATAACAAGAGATTAGAAAGTGGAGATGATTGAATTGTCGAAGACACGCATCGGGGTTTTGGCAACTTTAGGGCGCCGAAAGATGAGAAATAAGCATGGGCTTTTTTTGGTGGAGGGTGCGAAAAGTGTCCGGGACATTGCTGATTCTGAAAAATTTGCCGAGAAGATCAACTATCTTGTGGCGACACCGGAATCAATGGATTCAGCTTTGGAAATAGCTGAAAGAATTGCAAAGCGAAATACCGGTCATCCCGAAGTGTTTGTGGCATCTCAGGATGATATGAAGAAAATATCTTCACTTTCGACAGCTCCTGATCTGTTGGCCGTTTGCTATCTTCCGGAACGCAAATCCCAAGAAGAAATTTTATCATCCCCCCTCTCGCCCGGTCTCTATTTGCTGTTGGACGACATTCAGGATCCGGGCAACCTCGGCACAATAATACGGACCGCACATTGGTTCGGAATCAAACACATCTATGCCTCTCCATCAACGGTTGACATTTTCAATCCAAAGACAATCCAATCGTCTATGGGATCCTTAGGATCTGTAGAAGTAGATTATATAGAACTCGGAGAACTAATGAATGCTAATCCGGGGATTCCGGTCGTGGGATTGCTTCTGGACGGTGAAAATATATTCAGAACCGATCTTCCGGCATCGGCCTTTATCGTTATGGGAAATGAAGGGAACGGCATCTCGCATCTATTACGCGAAAAGATCACCCTGCCGCTGACGATACCGCCATTCGACCCTCAGGATCATTCTGAATCCCTGAACGTAGCGATCGCAACCGCCATCACCCTCGCTCAATTCAGAAACAATAAATAATCGATCTAAAAGTCATCTTGTCAAAGCGTCAGATTGTCAGATTGTTAAAATGTCAAAATATCAGATTGTCATAATGACATAATGACAAGATATTGGAGTGTCAATATTTTAATTTAACCTTAATGGCTAAAACAAAGACAGTATATTTTTGCTCAAACTGCGGATATGAGTCACCGAAATGGCTCGGCAAATGTCCGGCTTGTGGCGAATGGAACACATTCGCTGAGGAGAAGGTTTTGACAAAATCGAAATCCTCGTCGCGGCGCGGACTCGTTTCGAGCAGCAAACCTATACGCATATCCGAGATCGAGAGCCTTGACGAACCGCGTATTCCACTACCCTCAAAAGAACTCAACAGGGTGCTCGGCGGAGGGTTGGTGGCCGGCAGCCTGACGCTTATAGGCGGCGAACCGGGGATCGGCAAATCGACACTCCTTCTGCAAAACATATTGTCAATGCGCAACCGCACCATTCTCTATGTCTCGGGCGAGGAAAGCGCGACTCAACTCAAACTCAGGGCAGACCGCATAGGAAAGATAGGCGACAACACGTTCATATTATGTGAAACATCCCTCGAATCGATCTTCACTCAGATTGAGAATGTGAAACCTCAGCTGATCATTATCGATTCGATCCAGACGATAGCGACCTCCGAAATCGAATCTGCCGCCGGAAGCGTCAGTCAGGTCCGGGAATGTGCTGCGTCGCTTCTGAGGTATGCCAAGGAGAGCGGGACACCGGTCATACTCGTCGGCCATATAAACAAGGACGGTGCAATCGCCGGCCCGAAGGTATTGGAACATATTGTCGACACGGTGCTTCAATTCGAAGGTGACAGGCAATATCTTTTCCGAATCATCCGTGCGATCAAAAACCGCTTCGGATCGACGAATGAGATCGGAATTTACGAAATGATTGAAAAAGGTTTGAAGGAGGTCAAGAACCCTTCGGATATGCTGTTGTCCGAAAATCGTGATGAAGAGATGAGCGGCATTACAATCGGGGTGACAACCGAGGGGGCCAGACCATTCCTTGTCGAAATTCAGGCACTCGTTTCGACTGCTGCATACGGCACACCCCAAAGGTCAGTCACCGGCTTCGACCAGCGTCGTCTCAATATGCTTCTTGCCGTGCTTGAGAAACGGGCACGATTCCGTCTGGCTCAAAAAGATGTCTTTCTCAATGTCGCAGGCGGTCTGAAAATTCAGGATCCGGCAATGGATCTCGCCGTCGTGGCGGCGATCATGTCCAGCAATTTTGACATCTGCATTCCGAGGAACACAGCCTTCATCGGCGAAGTTGGTCTTTCAGGCGAGATACGCACAGTTACCCGCATAGACCAGAGGGTTGCCGAGGTTGAGAAACTTGGCTTCAAACGTGTCTTTGTCCCCAAAGGGAATTTGAAAGGTGTCAAAAATTCTTTCAGCATTGAGATCATTGAGGCTGGCAAAGTCGAAGAATGTTTCAGAAGACTCTTTGAATAATCCGGGCTTTTTCCGGTGCGGGACTGTTCTTCAAGAGTATATCACCTGAAAAAGCATTGCAATAATTTGCACTAAGACCCTTTTCATAAAAATTATTGCCGGGGCGCCGACTTTCCGTCAACGGAGTGTAAACTTATCCGACCATAGATGTCCGAAAATGTTAAAAATTTTATAAAATGGGCTCCTAATTGAAAATTTTATTGTACTTTTGTAAAAGTATCATAAAAATTCTTACATGAAATATATCGGGGCACACGTAAGCGTCAGCGGTGGAGTAGCCTCCGCGCCGTTGAACGCAAACGCAATCGGGGCGAAAGCCTTTGCCCTTTTCACGGGCAATCCGTCACGCTGGGCTTCCAAGTCAATTCCTGAAAACGAGGCGGAATTATTCAAACAGAGATGTATCGAATATGGATACACCCCTGAAATCATATTGCCTCATGACAATTTCCTCATAAATCTCGGATCTCCGGACTCAAAGAAACTTGCCATGTCGCGCAAGTCATTCCTTGAAGAGATTCAGCGCTGTGAATCGCTCGGACTGACAATGCTCAATTTCCATCCTGGAAGTCACTTGAGGGAAATGTCGGAAGAGGACTGTCTGGACCGGATAGCCGAATCAATCAATATAACACTTGACAAAACATCCGGTGTCACGGCTGTCATTGAAACGACCGCAGGACAAGGAAGCAACCTCGGCTGGGATTTCCACCACATCGCAAGAATAATCGACGGCGTTGAAGACAAAACGCGAATCGGCGTTTGTGTCGACACTTGCCATACATTTTCGGCGGGATATGATCTCCGTTCGGAAGAGGGATACGAAAGGACATGGAGGGAATTTGACGAAATAATCGGCCTGAAATATCTCCGAGGAATGCATCTCAATGATGACAAACGCGAATGCGGCTCGCGCATAGACCGCCATGAGCTTATCGGGCGCGGCACTCTCGGTCCGGCATTTTTCCACCGGCTTGTCAACGACCCTCGGCTTGACAACATTCCGCTGATCCTCGAGACCCCGGACGAACTTATCTGGCCCCTTGAAATCGCATGGCTCTACTCTCAAATTGATCAACCCGAACCTGTCGGTGAGCTCCCGACGCCTTCCGGCGAGGCTTAGTTATTGACAATTCAGCATCTCGACATATTAACATAATCACAATCTGTCATATTCACATCATGTCATATTGACAATCTGACATAATGGCACCCTTTTTAGACAATAACAATTCATAAACAAACCATATAATGAAAACTAAACCGGATTTGAGCTTCTGGAAACTATGGAATCTGAGTTTCGGATTCTTCGGTGTACAGATAGCTTATGCTTTGCAGAGCGCAAACGTGTCGCGAATTTTCACGACAATTGGCGCTGACCCCCATGATCTCTCTTACTTCTGGATTCTTCCTCCTCTTATGGGTTTGATTGTCCAGCCCCTTGTCGGCATGTTCTCCGACCGTACATGGAATCGCTTCGGGCGCCGTCTCCCTTATCTCATTTTCGGCGCACTTGTTGCAGTCATCGTGATGTGCCTTCTGCCGAATGCCGGAAGTTTCCAATTCACCGTTCAGAGTGCAATCGTCTTCGGTCTTATCGCGCTTATGCTTCTCGACACATCGATCAATATGGCGATGCAGCCGTTCAAGATGCTTGTCGGCGACATGGTCAACGAAAAGCAGAAAGGCCAGGCTTACAGCATCCAGTCATTCCTATGCAACGCCGGATCTGTTGTCGGTTTCATACTCCCGTTCATATTCGGAATTATCGGTCTTTCAAATACTGCTCCGTCAGGAGAAGTGCCCCCGACAGTAATCTGGTCGTTCTATATCGGAGCGATCATCCTGATGATATGCGTCATCTATTCCCTTATTAAAATTAAGGAATGGCCGCCGCATGTCTATGCTGAATATAATGGAGGCTCTGAAAAAGAAGAAAAAAAGGAAAGTCCCAATCTTTTCAAACTCCTTGTACATGCACCCTCAACATTCTGGACTGTAGGACTCGTGCAGTTCTTCTGTTGGTTTGCGTTCCTCTTCATGTGGACATACACGACAAACACCGTTGCGCTCAAAGCATTCGACACGCCGACCGTCGAGAGCGTAACCTCACTTACTGACGGCAAGGAGACAATATCCGGGAAAAATATCCTTCTGACGAATTCTATTTATAAGAATCAGCCGATTGTTTCTCACGGCACCCTTCTTGCTGAAGGCGTTGAATGCAACGGCGAGTTCTATCCCGCGTCGACTGTTATCATCAACGGCAATGACACAATCGTGAGCGATCACGCGGTCGTTCTCGACGGAAAAGGCTATCCAAAACAGGCAATCGGGGTCTCAAAAGATGTCAAATCACTTACAGTCGACGGAAAGGAAATCACACCGGCAGGAAACATTGTGATCAAAGATTATCTTTCACAGCTTAAAGGAAACGCGACAATAACCTCAGCGGCCATTATTTCGACGGACGAATCAGGTAATGTCAGTGCGGAAGATGCAACCGAATATCAGATAAGTGACGCTTCAAATCTGAAGGCTGAATCAAAAACTGTGCTCAACGCCTCGTCGCCTCAATATAATGAAGCCGGAAACTGGGTGGGCATCCTTTATGCGGTTCAGGCTCTTGCATCCGTATTCTGGGCCGTTGTGTTGCCAAGATTCCGCAGCCGCAAATTCTCATACTTCCTGTCACTGCTCTTGGGCGGCATCGGTTTTGTGACAATGGGCATCTTCACAAACCAATATATGCTGTTCATCAGTTTCATCCTCATCGGATGCGCATGGGCCGCAATGCTGGCATGGCCGTTCACAATCCTGACCAATTCTCTTAAGGGCGGAAACATCGGTGCATATCTCGGTCTATTCAACTGCACGATCTGCCTGCCTCAGATCATCGCCGCACTTGTCGGCGGATGGATACTGTCGCTTCTCTCGACTCCCGGACAGGTCGCTCCCGAATATCTCATGATGATCGTTGCCGGCGTTGCAATCGCCATCGGTTCGCTTTGCGTCTTCATCATCAAGGAGGGCAAACCCGAACCCGACGACATGAAAGTCCAGGAAACACCCGAAATTTCAGAAAACATCTGATCTATTTAATTAATACAGAAATAAAGTCGGCCTTCATCGTTGGGTGAAGGCCGACTAATTCTTTTATTAATCAATGTGATACAGATATTAAGTTAAGAAATAGATCTTATCTTCTATTTTTCTTTTATAAAATAAACAGTAAGCTGGAAAGGACTCCATTACGTTTTTATTCCGAGATTAGGGAATCTTTGCTTTCAGTTTGCTTTTCTCGACGTTTGATGCCGAAGATATGGTTGAAATCGCGGCGCCATACTATGCCCACACCCTGAGTTGTGAGCGCCGACTTCAGATAGTAGTTCTGGTCATTGAAATGATTATAGGCTTTCAGCCGCCAGTTCCCTTTGCGATTCAACAGATATTCGACGTCAAAATCCCCGATGAATGTCGTGGAGCTCGTTGAAGGGTCGCGATAGCCTAAATTGCCATTGATCAGCAACCGGTTATTGAAAAGACGGGATGAAAGCGCGACATCAACCTCAAGGTCTGAGAAATCTCCTTTATCCGAACGGAATGAGGGAGCGACACTGACCTTATCTGTCAACTGCCCCAGTATATTTGACAATTGGGAAGAGATCGTCGATGATGCCACCGAAGCCCACTCGCCACCCGATGTACCCCCCATATATTCCGGTGTGTAGAAGCGATTGAGCGCCAAGAGATATATCATCTGCAGATTCATCATGTCATCCGACGATATGACACTCCTCACCTTCTGTTCCACTTCGTCATGGAGCGTCGGCAGCTCAATATCGAATTTAATGTCTGGATGTTCCATCTCTCCGGTCACGAGAAGCATCGCGTCCACAGGCACCTGAGTCCGGTTCAGATCGCGGTCAAGGGCAAAACTCTGGTCCAACTCGGCGAGGTTCGCATTTACGCGATATGCCGCGCGTATGTCAAGCAGACCGGCCATGGGATCGCCATTGAATGATATGGAACTTCCTTGCTTGATTATGAAATCCTTCAACACGACATCCTGAAGCGAGAAATTATATACCCCTTCTTCCAGAACATATTTTCCGAGCATCTTGAATTCATCCGTATCGGAGCGATAGGTAAGATTCATGGCTCCGGAACCACGGGCCGTGATCTTGTCTCCGGCAACCGGGTCCATTACAAGCGTCAGCAAAGCTGACGGCGTCAATGTGGCGCGTATATCCATGCCGAAGACAGACTCCGGTCCGACCTGTTCATTAACTTTCTTCTTGAAAGCCTCGATTATTGCTTCTTCCTCTGAAATCTCCACGACCTCCTCGGCCATTTGCTTCTCCTTACGCTTATCCGTAAAGGTCAAGAACTTATATTCGGCCGCTTCCTCGATATCAGAGAGAACAAATGTGAAGGTCGAGTTGGGCTGAACGGTCATATCGGCTGAAATGTCTACATAGTTCCCGCGCCCCAATATGCGTCCGCTTCCGGACCCGAAGATGTGTCCATACCAAACGGGATTCATCTTCGCGTTCGTGTCATAAAGAAGAAGGTTGTCGGCGTCGCTTATCCTGAAATCAAACTCCGGATCATGGAAATATCTGTGAGTGAGCTCGCCGGCCAATATCGCCCGGTTGCCAAATTCATCCCTCAGTGTGAAGGAGGGAATGACAATCCGACCGGGATTGATGAAGACCGAGTCGGAACCGCAATAGGTCACGTTCGTATACCCGACACCGAGAGCGATAGTGTCTGCGAATAAGCGCCCCTTCATGTCGATATCGGAGAATGTTCCATATAGAAGAGCGTCACCCGATGCTCTCCCCTCGACCTTGGAAGCAAACGCAGACATGAACGGAGCGAGGAACCCGATGCGGACCTTGTCGGCATTGATTCCGAACGACAGGGAATCGCGGCCAAGCCAGATTCCACCGTCGACGACTGCGACACTACGCTTGTCTTCTGCGATATCGGCTCTGATTCCGATTCTTTTCCTCACGATGTCAAAATTTCCGTGAAGCTCAGCGTCTCCGAGGACTGCCTGATTATAACTGAGGTCCTTGACATGAAGTCCACGGGTTTGAGCCATTATATTTTTCGAGAATAATGCCTTTCCTTCCGCTTCTCCGGAGGCGATTCCTCCAAATTTGACATAATTTATATTCAGGGTGTCGAAGATATAATCAAGGTCAACATCATTCAGCACGGCCAGAATGCTGTCATCTTCAAAAGTTGAAGCCGTTCCGTCAATCTTTACGAATTGAGAATCATGGCTGATTGAAAAACCGTCTATCTCCGCTTTCGGACCTTCATCCGTCATATAATACTTTATATCAGCTTCCGACACGTCCCATTCCGCATGATTGAGATAGAGCTTGCTTGGCAGTATATGCAAGGCATATTCCTTACCCTTGAGAGGAGGGAGGGCATTATGGACGGAAGCGGACATATCGAGAGAGCCGTAGAAGCTCGTGGCATGATCAGGATTGAAATCAAGAGTTATCAGGAAATCACCATTGACCGAAGAGATATTTCCTCCGAGTTCCAGATCACCTTTCTTTGTCGGGTAGACAGTTCCGAAATTAAGATTACAATTCCCGTCACCCAAGGTCGCATTCAAGCGCGTGTTGCGGATCAATTTGTCTTTCCCTTGTTGGACAAAAGGCGCCGAAACGGAAAAATTCATATTGCTTGATGTTCCGTCATATTCACCTTTCACAGTCGCTTCATAGAGCAGCTGGATCGGCAATCCCAAATATTCAGGCCAATCCCCACCACGGAAAATGGTGAAATCAAAATTGAAGCTGTCTTCCGAATCAAGTTCCGGGGCTTTCGCCGGAGGAGAGACAAGTGTCGGCAGCGCCTCGGCAATAATGTTGTGAATCATCAGAGACATCTCCGAGGGTCTGAAATTGCCGCTTATTCCCCCCTCGATCCAGTCTGAAACAACCGAATAACTGCGATAGCCTTCGGTCGAGACCGCAGCTATGATTTCGAGATTGTCAAGAGTGATCTCTTTCCTCTTGTTCAGATCCTCGAAATGAATTTCATTGAGTCCGATCTCTCCTTGAAGGTTATCAATATTATCCCCCTGAAGATGCATGTCCAGATCTCCGGACGCAATGAAATCATGTCCTCTGAACGAAATAGCACCGGGATAGAGTTTGATCACACGCCCGGTCAGGTTCAGTTCGGAATTGGAACCGGATAAAATTGCATCACCGGAAAATGTGAAGTTGAAATTTTCGTCGTCGCATTCCGCGGCGAGTGTAAGATCTTTTCCGGATTTATGCAAATCCAACCTTGTGCCTTCGAGTGAATAGCCCTTGTATTGAATCTCCGGCATGTCAAGTGCGATATCAGCGTGTCGGACCAGATCTGAAATTTTCCGTGGCGACAGGTTTTTGATCCCGCTCCATATATCTTTTGATAGTTCCGCTTCAGCCGAAAGATTGACAACAGTCCTTCCGAGATTGCTTTCAGCAAGCAGTTTACCCAAATCTATCCCTTCAGAATTGAGTTCAACCTCGAACTTGTCCGCGACTCCGTCACGGCGCCATAACCCGGCGAAATTCAATTCACCGATTCCGGATTTCAAGCCGACATCGACGGTGCATCCTTTTGTCCGGCTCTCCATGCCGGCTGAATATCCTCCTTTCGCATCCAGCTCGACATTTCCAATCGCCGCAATTATCTCAGACGCTTTCCTGTCGGAACCCTGGGCTGTGCGCAGCATCTCAACTAAGGAATTATTGAAACCGGGAGTTGAAATAATCTTCAGATTTTCTAAATTAATCCCTTCAATAGAGACTGTCTTATCCTTATCTTCAAAATCCGCTTCTCCTTTAAGATCAAGAGAAAAATATCCGTTCGTGTTTTGCGGAATAGAAAGTGTTTCGATCCTCAGCCTGTCGACAATCACAGAACCGGAACCCGCGCTAAAATCCATATCCAACGATATCGGACGGCTGAGATTGCTCAATGGCGACCAAAGAAAAGCGAATTCAGATGGTTTCAATTTTTCGGAATGAACTTTCAGGGAAAAACTATTTTTCTCCAACCAATCGCCCATTCCACCCTTATGAGATAAGGGAATTAAGATGTCGCTGAATGTCATTTTGGATTCCGGGAAATCCAGAATCAGATTCCGGATTGAAAGGTCACCTTTGGTGAATGCCGTTTGCCCGCTGAGCCGTTCGATCTTTACGGCATGGTCGATCATCATTTCGATCCTGCGGACATCGAAAATCATCTCATCGTTGCTCAGTCTCGGGATTGTAATATCCGCATTGAAACCGCTCACGGACAGCATCGGCCGGTTAAAAAAGTTATTATCACCCTCCTTTATCCATGGCCGTTCAAAAGAGGCTTTTGATTTTCGGATAACTATATTCTTGATTTTCAGATCGAACTTAGCGGGAGGTTTATTCTTGTCCTTCGGCTTGAACGCTTCGATGAGGAAATCAATATTCAGTTTGCTACCCTTCTCATCCTGACGAATCTTCGCGTCCAGACCGAGAAGTTCGACATAAGTAATGACGATTTCTCTGTCTATCAATAAGTTCCAAAGACTGATTCCGGCACCGAGGCGCTCAATCTTTGCACAATCCTTTTTCGGGAGCGAACCGGCGTACGGCTCATAAAGAGTCACCCCTTCGGCGACGACCTCATTGAAAGGATAAATATCTATGTTCTCGATCGTCAGCTCGGATGTGAAAAGAGAAGAAAGTTCCTTCTCGGCGATCCCCCTTATTTTATTCTGTACAGCCGGAATCGAGAGAAGGACATAAAGGACCGCATATAGAAAAGCAATAAACCCGACCGTCGTGAAGAGAATGCTCCTCACGACCTTGTAGGCCCATTTCCATTTTTCTTTAGCGGTCATTAATTCTCAAATCCGATTTAAAAACTTACAAAATTAATCAATTTAGATGAAAAAAACTCGGTCCCGACACATTATTTAAAAGGTTTTTCTTAAATTTGTAAATAATTTGGAAAATTCTATCATAAGAGCGCATCTATTAAAACTGATGTTTCTTTTAATTAATGATTCTGATATAATTAATGATTCTGATATCTCCTAATTATAATCATTGATTCCGATATCTCGTCAAAAAGAAAGTTATAACGAAAAATGAAAGCTATACTTGGCATAGAATCATCGTGCGATGACACTTCCGCGGCTGTAATCGTGGATGGCGTTCTGCGCTCAAATGTGATCGCGTCCCAGAAAGTCCATGAATCTTTCGGCGGCGTGGTCCCGGAATTGGCATCGCGCGCACACCAGCAGAATATTTTGCCGGTTGTCAGTGAAGCTATTCGTCAGGCCAGAATCACGAAATCCGATCTTACGGCGATAGCCTACACCCGGGGTCCGGGACTTTTAGGCTCATTGCTTGTCGGAACCAGTTTCGCTAAGGGCATGGCTCTCGGCCTTAATATACCCCTGATTGATGTCAATCACCTTGCGGCACATGCACTGGCACATTTTGTCATTGAGAATGAGGGTGACGAGGTTCCTCAGTTTCCCTATATGTGTCTGCTGATCTCCGGAGGCAATTCCCAGATTATTCTTGTAAAGAGTCCTTCGGAAATGGAGATTGTCGGCCGAACGATCGACGACGCGGCCGGCGAGGCTTTCGACAAGTGCGCCAAAGTCATGGGTCTCCCTTATCCCGGCGGTCCTCATATCGACCGTCTTGCGGCGGAAGGAAATCCGGATGCGTTTAAATTCGCACGCCCGAATATCCCGGGACTGGATTATTCATTCTCGGGATTGAAGACCTCATTCCTCTACACGTTGAGAGACGGACTCAAGAAAGATCCGGATTTCATCGAGAAGAACCGCGCCGATCTCGCCGCCTCGCTTCAAAAAGCGATCATAGACATATTGCTTAAAAAACTTTCCGAGGCAGTGCGGATATACCGTCCCGCCCAGATCGCGATCGGCGGCGGCGTCTCCGCAAATTCAGGGGTGAGAGAGGCAATCCGCGATTTTTGCGCAAGACGATACATTAAGGCTTGGATTCCGAAAAGGTCTTTCACGACCGACAATGCCGCAATGGTAGCAATCGCCGGAGCGATGAGACTCACTCCGGATTACAAAACGGACATATCCCTTCCACCATATTCCAAAACCACTATTTAACTACATAATGAATCAAAACGAGCATACCGAAGTCCGCCACGTTGTCATATATGGATATACACGGGAAGAGCTTCACCGTGTCATACGGCATTTTGAAGAGCAATTGCCGGAATATGTCAAAATAACCATTGACAATTCCAATCTTGTGACAAAAATAACCTTGACCGGAATTCATTCCGGCGTGGAATTGCTCAGGTTCCAGATGAATAAATATCACCGGAACCTGAATGAGATCTTCACGGAAGATGTTGTCTCGATGGACGGATACACCCCAGCCGAAGTTCTCGGCAAATTGCTCAAGGAACGGGAATTGACCGTGGCGTTCGCGGAGAGTTGCACCGGTGGCAATCTGGCACATCAGACGACTCTTATTCCCGGCTCATCATCCTATTTTCTGGGGAGCGTAGTTTCATACGCCAACGACGTGAAGGCGGATGTCCTTGGTGTCAGCCGCAGCGATATCTCGGAATACGGTGCCGTAAGCAAAGAAGTTGTCGAACAGATGGCGGAAGGGGCCTCTCGCATAATGAGAAGCGATTGCTCAATCGCCACATCCGGAATAGCCGGCCCCGACGGCGGGACAAAAAACAAACCGGTCGGAACGGTATGGATGGCGGCACGATGGCAAGACCGGACAGTCACCGAATGCATTCATTTCGAAGGGGACAGGCTCAGTGTCATCAATCAGGCGACCAACCACAGCATCATCATGCTCATAAATCTTCTGAGAAACAATTATTCAGTTGAGGAAGATCTCAACGATGAATGAAAAAATTATAAAAAAATCACGAAGAAAGGTTGCGTAATTC
>CAYQQG010000035.1:0-15728 GCA_964419535.1 uncultured Sangeribacter sp. | reverse complement strand
ACAAGACGGATTTATACAGAAAGGTTGTGAAACACTACTGGATAGACCGTCAGAATATCAAGAAGAAGATGGACGTAAAGCCTGAGTCGCTTAGGGAGTTCATCATAAAATACACTGAATCGGTGAGTTCAACGATGAACGGTCTTCACGCTCTATTGAGAGGCTGCACCGTTCAACAGGCGAGCCACGCCTACCTTGCATTCCTGATGCAACTGAGGGAAACGGTTCCTGATCTTCATGACGAATACCTGTCTAACCGCACCAACGAACTATTCATCTGGAACGAAATACTGAAGGATGCAAAAGCCAACGGCGAGATTACCCAGGATGTGGATACGTATGCTTTTGCTCAGACTTTCGTGTACGTTTTCTACGGGCAAACTTTCTGGGAGGCGCTTGACAACGGACTCAACGTAGGACTGCTAAGGCGCAATTACATGAAGATATATGACGCAATAAAAACAAAAAGCGACAAATAAGCCTTTTTTCTAAAAAATAACGCCGATAATTGGCTCTAAGTAACTCTTAGACCCCTTTTCACAAAAAATATTTGATTATCTTTGCATTGTGAAAGTATTTTTCATGAAAATTCAACATTTGCATTTCCACAATCCATAAACATATACAATTTTAAATTTCTACCCATGAACATCTCTACTTCTTTGCGGTATGCGCTAGCGGCATCGGCTCTTTTTGCGGCCTCAAGCGCTTTCGCCGCACCGACGGAGTGTGATCCGGTGATCACAAAGTTCGTCTATCAGCCGAGCTCTAACCTTCTCGAATTCCAATGCACGCTCAATGGAACTAACGCCATGATCAGCTATGGCACGATCCTCGACGTCAAGAAAGCGTCCGGAGAAACCGTGACTTCAGGAAGATTCAGTTATACAACTGACTGGAGCGATCCGGCATTGGACGATTACAATCAGGCTTACCTTTCCGATCCGTTGCAGGAGGGCACCTACTATCTCGAAATTCCGGCAAAATGTCTCTTTGACGACATAAACAATCCGGAAGGCAGCGCGGTCACCAACAAGGCTTTTTCCTATAAGTTTGAAATCGGCGATGTCGGTGGTGGCGACGATGACGACACCTTCTTCGAGCCCAAAAGCGTCTACCCCACTCCCGGCAAGGAGGTCGATTCAAGCGAAATTGACTGGACTGTGGCCTTCACATTTGACGAAAATGTCACCGTCAACACTGAAAAGGCACCTTACCTTATACTCAATGACGAAATTTATCAGGCCGACTCATTCTTCGATCTGATTAATTTCAACATACCGACACAGGCGAATGCCAACTTCTTCGGAATGAACGATCGCCCGAATGGTGAATACACCCTCGTTCTCCCCTCAGGCGCCGTGGCATACGAAGACGGAAGAGTCAACAAGGAAATGCGCTATTCATACATTTGGAATGGCGGAAAGAGAGGCGGCGACGTCACAGAAGAGCTGAAGCTCGTTTCGGCTGCTATCTCTATGGGCGGCGAGAACTACGACCTTCTCAACCCCGAAACCAAGATCGCATTTATCACTCCCGAAAATGCATATCTCAACGTCACGGTCGATCCGGCAAGCGTCCAAGCTGTAGACGTCCGCATCCTCGACGTGACTGAGGTCGCGGAGAACCAGTATGCCAACGCCGAAGCTATCTGGGCAAACATCATCGACACCTCTACCGGCGGCGGTTTCTTCTCAAAAGAGATTTATAGCATCGACGGCTATAAGCTATATGATGACCGCAAATATGTACTTGAAGTTAAGGCATACAGCGTTTATCAGCTCCCCGTAACGGAAGTTCTCGGAACTGCATATTCTTCGACATTTACAGGTGCTTCCGCGGCTGTAAAGTTCAGCCCCGTCAACATCCTCTCAATCGAGCCCACCCCCGGCAGCGAGTTCAAGATCGGTGACAATATGGTCATCACTTTCAGCGCACCCGTGACTCTGCAGGCAGGTGAAGGAAAGAGCGGATTCAGCAAAGGCAACGCCGGCTGGGCCAACTTTACAAGCATGACTCCCAATGCCGACAAAACGGTATGGACAATGGCGTTCCCGAACTCGGAAATCAACGACGCGGCCGGTCCCGGTCAGATCGTCACACGCATCTGGGGCAAGGACACAGAAGGTCTGATTCTTCGTGCGCCCTCTTATAATGTCGACGAATTCGAGAATGACGCTTACAATATGACTATCGGCGAGAACAACAGCCTCGAAGTGAAATATGCCGGCTATGCCAAATGTCCGGTCGTGATCGTGACACCGGCCGAAAATGAAGCCGTAGCATCTCTCAAGGAGATAGATTTCAGCATCACCGGCCATAAGGAGATGAACTATTCATGGATGGTTGAAAATCCCGTTATCTACAACAAAGACGGCGAAGCCGTAGCTGAGGTGCTTGCCGCCAACTATGTGGTTACGGAATCAACCGGCACTGACGATGTTAAAAACTACGCGATGTCTATGCCCCTCTCAAAGGAGATCACAGAAAACGGTATTTACACTCTCGATCTTCCCTGGAACCTTTTCGTCGTGGGCCGTGACTTCTCTTCATACGGCAGCGCACCGGGTAAATATCTCATCACGGTTGACTCAAACGTTGGTGTCAAAGGCGTTGCGGAAGGTGAGATTTCGATTGTGCGCACCGCTGACGGCTTCGCAATCAGCGGCGTGAACGCGGGTGACGCGATCACTCTCTTCAACCTTTCCGGAACAAATGCAGCCAACGCAATTGCTGACGGCAGCAGCGTCAACATCAATTGCCAACCCGGAATCTACGTCATCACGATCAACGGCACTAACGCAGTCAAGGCGATCCGCTGATCCCCCCTCTTCATCTCTGAAATACACTAACCCTAAATAAAAATCCTGCGGATGAGGTCCGCAGGATTTTTTATCTTTCCCGAAACATCAGGAATAAAATATTTTGAAATCGGATAATATTATAGAAAATTAGACTTTGGATTTTAAAATAATTTGTTAATTTTGCATACATCCTCACTAAAGATTATAGATGTAATGAATTTAAAAGAGGTAATAGCAAAAATAAAGGAGGTTCTTAACCAAGTAGCACCCGACGCCAAAACCATTTTATATGGATCGCAAGCGCGTGGGGATGCACGTCCGGACTCTGACATCGACCTATTAATTCTTATTCCTGATACTTATAAAGGGAAGGAATATGTGAAAAAAAAATTTGCTATTATTGATTCCTTATATGAACTTTCATTGCAACTTGGAGTTGAGATTTCCCCTTTAGTCATAGTGCCTAAAGTCTTTTACGCAAGAAAAACACCCTTTACCGTTAACATAGCCAACGAAGGAATAGAAATATGACAGACCGCCTTGACCCCACCTCGCGCCATGATCTTATATTATATAAGATTGAAAAGGCAAATCAGGCTCTTAATGAGGCCGATTTGCTGGCAAATGCAGAATATTACAATACAGCTGTCAATCGCCTGTATTATTCCGTTTACTACATCGCTTCAGCATTAATGCTCAATGATGCATTGGAGACTTTCACTCACAAAGGCATTAAAACGATGTTTGGCCTCAAATACGTCCATACAGGTAAAATAGATGTCGAATATGCCAAAATTTATCAAAGACTTTTTAATAGCCGTCAAGCCGGTGACTATGAAGATTTCATATATTACGACAAAGAAATATACATGGATTTACGTACTATAGCCGAAAAATTCATTTCTCATATTTCAGCATATTTGAATAATCAATAGAATAATCTATAAGAATATAATTTAGCCCCATTTCAAAATCATAAATGAAATGGGGCTAATTATTTGTAATACAATCTTATTGTTTTCCGGTGGAGGTCTGTTGGACCGTTATAGGAAGCATAGGATGATGGCTTGAGCGACGATTACGCGCATGAACATCGTCAAGGGATAGACCGTAGAGTAGGCCACGGCCGGATAGTCGTTATTGGCAACCTTATTGCCGTATGCCAAGGCCGGAGGATCGGTATAATTGCCGCTCAGCATGCCCATTATAAGAAGATAGTTCATCTTATATTTGGCCCGTGCGATGATGCCGACAACGAGCAATGGGATGAACGTGATCAGGAACCCGTATCCGACCCATAACGCACCTTTGACGTTGAACACTGTGGAAACAAAATCTTTTCCGGCGGCGATACCGACTGAAGCAAGGAACAGACAGATTCCTATCTCACGAAGCAACAGGTTGGCACTGGAATTGGTGTATGTCACAAGGTGAATCTTAGTTCCGTAGGCACTCAAAAGAATGGCCACCACCAACGGACCGCCGGCGAGACCGAGTTTCATCGGGACCGACATGCCAGGGAATTGCAACGGTATTGAACCGACAAGAATTCCGAGGAAGATGCCGATAAACATGGTGATCAGGTTCGGCTCGTGAAGCCGCTTCATTGAGTTGCCGAGCTTTGCGGCTACGGAATTGATATCATCGAGTTTACCAACGACCGTTATACGGTCGCCCATCTGGAGTCTGATGTTGGGCGAAGCCAACAGATCGACGCCGGCCCTGTTCACACGCGTCACGTTAAGGTTATAGGCCGTGCGCATGTGCAACGAACCGAGTTTGGCTCCGTTATATTCCGTTTTGGTCACGATTATCCGGCGCGAAACGATCGGACCTTTGTCCATTTCCCACTTTTTCTCTACTTTCGGACCGATAAAACGGTTGAAGATCTCCTCATCTTTTATCGAACAGATGATCAGCACCAGTTCATCTTTTTCAATGACATTGTCGGCATTCGGGACGATAACCTGGCCGTCCTTGGTTTCGATTCGCGACACGACGAAATCAGCCGAAATGATTGTGTGCAGCTTTCTTATCGTCAGTCCTTCAATCAAATCATTGGTGACCCGGAAAGTCACACGGTGGGGCGCCATGAGTGAGGCTTTCTTGTCGTCCTCAATGACTTTCACCTCCTTATCAACGTCGATGCGGAAAAATTTCTTGATGAGGATCATCACTAAGATAATGCCTATCACACCGAGCGGATAAGCGGCCGCATAGCCCATTGACATCTGCTGGCTTATGTTATAAGCATTATCGTGAACCTGAAGAAGAGTCTGCTGAGCCGCGCCAAGACCGGGCGTGTTGGTGACGCCACCGCTCATAATGCCAACCATTTCAAATATTGAGGTCTCCCCTCCGGCAGCCTGCTGGCAGAAAAAGATCACGAGCGTGACCACAACATTAAGCCCGATTCCGAGCATTGCCAGCGCATTCATGCGAACTCCTCCCTCCTTGAAAGAGGAGAAGAAACCGGGGCCGACCTGCATACCGATTGAGAAGATGAACAGTATCAGGCCGAATTCACGAAGGAAATGGAGTGTGTCGGCCTGGACTCCGTAGCCGAGATGTCCCATCAATAAGCCGACAAACAATACAAACGTAACGCCCAATGAGACACCGAGAATCTTGATTTTGCCAAGAAATATTCCCGTGAAGATCACGAAGGAATAGAGCATAATCGTGTTAGCAAGAGTCTGCGAAGAAGGCGCGACAAGCGATATTAGCCAATCCATTATCTAATATAATGTTAAGTTATTTATTACCTGTATTTTTGAATCCGGAGAGAATTTTGACCTGCAAAATTACGAATTTTTTATCAATATTTTATTATATTTGCATATATTTATGGTCTGTGGCATTTAGTCCTCTCTCCCTTCAGGCTTCAATTTTTTGATAAAAAACCAAAATAAAAAAAGATATGAACAAGATCAGAGCAGCAATTGTCGGCTATGGCAACATCGGGCGTGCGGTCCTGGAAGCACTCGCAGAAGCTCCCGATTTCGAAATTGCCGGCATCATCCGTCGCAATCCGGCTGAGCGTGCCGGTATCCCGACCGAAATTCCCGTCGTGGCTTCAATCGACGAACTTAAGGATGTAGACGTGGCAATCCTGGCCAGCCCCACCCGCAAAATTGAGGAACAGGCGAAAGAGATTCTTGCAAAAGGTATCAACACCGTAGATAGCTTTGACATTCACGGTCAGATTCCGCAATTGCGCAAAAATTTGGGCGAAGTGGCAAAAGAATATGGAGCTGTGAGCGTCATCTCCGCCGGTTGGGATCCGGGCAGCGATTCAGTAGTCAGAACACTTATGGAAGCCATTGCTCCCAAGGGAATCACATACACCAATTTCGGTCCGGGCCGCTCTATGGGCCACACCGTTGCCGTGAAGGCGATCGAAGGCGTAAAGGATGCTCTCTCGATGACAATTCCCGTCGGCACAGGTATTCACCGCCGTATGGTATACGTCGAACTCCTTCCGGGTTACGAGCTCGAAAAGGTAGCGGCTGCGATAAAGGCTGACCCATATTTCGCTTCAGATGAAACTCATGTGATGCAGGTTGATTCTGTTGATGCGCTCAATGATGTCGGCCATGGTGTCAATCTCGTGCGAAAAGGCGTTTCAGGCAAGACCCATAACCAATTGTTGGAATTTGATATGAAGATCAATAATCCGGCGTTGACGGGTCAGGTGCTCGTTTGTGTTGCCCGCGCTTCGATGCGTCTCCAACCCGGATGCTACACAATGATCGAAATTCCGGTCGTAGACCTGCTCCCCGGCGACCGCGACTACTGGGTTGCCCATTTGGTATAACATAGCCCCGACGATGACCAAAAGGCGCCGTAGGTGCCAAACATTGTAGGCCCGGGTAAGGAGAACCAACAGTTCGACGCGACCCGGGTTAACCGACCCCAAACATATTAAGCCCCACTTGGGGCGACACAATAAAAGAAAAGAAAACGGGATTAATCTTTTTGTGATTAATCCCGTTTTTAATTGTTGCGGAGGAAAGAAGTTACTTCTTAGAACGGTTGCCATAGCGGCTGCGGAACTTATCGACGCGTCCAGCTGTGTCGACGAGTTTCTGCTTACCGGTGAAGAAGGGGTGAGACGAACTTGTGATTTCAAGTTTAACGAGGGGGTATTCCTTACCGTCAACTTCAATTGTTTCCCTTGAAGCAACTGTTGAGCGAGTGATGAAGATTTCGTCGTTAGACATATCTTTGAACACCACTTCACGATAGTTGGAGGGATGAATGTCTTTTTTCATTTTAATTTTCTGCAGTTAAAATTAATTTAATCTTTTGAGCCTCAAACCGTTATCTGGAAGCAAACATCGGTTTCACGACTCGATTGGTTACGCAGCAGGTCGCGATCCCACTACATTCGGCTTGCAAAGTTACAAAAAAACTTCAAACCAGCCAAATTTTCACCCCTTCGCAACCCAAAATTTTCCACTATTAGATAATTTAAGAGTAATCCACTAAAATTAGCCTTCCATTTAGAGAATGATATTTTCGACCCAATAAGAGCCAATTCCATCCGGCCATCGCTTGACATTGACAATTTTTGGGAAGCGGTCTAAAGGTTGGATGAGGACTTAGACCCCTAAAATTCCCCTTACTTCAGTTGTCGATAGATTTGAAGCTTTAGCAATTACGTCCACTCCAACTCCTTGATTATAGAACTCTTTCACTAATTTCACCTTTTCTCTAAGGCGGCCCTCTGCCCTACCTTCCGCTCGGCCTTCCGCCCGGCCTTCCGCCCGGCCTTCCGCTCGGCCTTCCGCCCGGCCTTCCGCCCGGCCTTCCGCCCGGCCTTCCGCTCGGCCTTCCGCCCGGCCTTCTGCTCGGCCTTCTGCTCGACCTTCCGCCAGACCCTCAGCCCGACCGGTTTCAAGACCCTGTTCTCGAGCGAAGGATATTGTGCTGTAGTAGTCTCGGTAAGCCTTGAGTTCCGACTCATACTTAAACATTTCATCTTTGGAGAGATTCGCCATTCTCCCCACTTCTTCAACCCGACGGAAAATCGGATTACCGGTTGCAAAAGGTATTGTCTCCATATTCTTCATGTTTTTTATCGTAAATAGCCACTGTTCAAGCTGTGTCTTGCATTCCTCCGGATTCTCTTTCTCAAACTCCGGCAACTGAATAAACATTAAACGTGCGTGGTCTGTGATTGATATCTTTTGAACTTTCACGTCCGAAAAGTATTTTGAACCCGGGATCCGTGGTTGGATCTATAAAAATTCCTTTATCGTTATCTTCATTGGGATACATGATTCTTCAAATATATGACTTATCGCTGGTATAGGCTATTCATCAACGTCTTTGTCCCTGTTTAAATGATAACGCAAATATAATGATTTTTTTTTAATTTTCAAATTATCTTGACGTTATTGCAAATTTGTTCTTTTATTAAAGCCCGTTTCATAAAAAATGAAGTGCACCCCAAAAGTTTTATGTCCAACTTTTTGGGGTCACTTCAAATTATTGAGATCGGGACTTTGTTCAATTATGAATTATAGAGGAATCAGTTTATTCCATCAGTTTGCGGTAGCGGATGCGATGAGGGGTGTCGATAGCGCCGTCACGCTTTTTGCGATATTCTTCGTAGTCTGAATAGGAACCTTCATAGAAGGTGACTTTGGAGTCGCCTTCAAACGCGAGGATGTGAGTGGCTATACGGTCGAGGAACCAACGGTCGTGGCTGATCACGACAGCACATCCCGCAAAATTTTCAAGGCCTTCCTCAAGAGCCCGTAATGTGTTGACGTCGATGTCATTGGTCGGTTCGTCAAGCAACAGGACATTCCCCTCTTCCTTCAACGCCATGGCGAGATGAAGTCGGTTGCGCTCTCCTCCTGACAGCACTCCTATCTTCTTCTCTTGGTCTGCACCGGTGAAGTTGAACTTTGAAAGATATGCTCTGGCGTTCATATCGCGGCCTCCCATTCTGAAGGAATCAACGCCTTGCGAAATCACCTCATAGACTGTCTTCTCCGGCGAAAGGTCCTTATGGGTCTGGTCGACGTAGGCAATCTTCACAGTCTCTCCGACCTCAAACTCACCTTTATCCTGTTTCTCCAAACCCATTATAAGTTTGAACAGTGTGGTCTTGCCGGCACCGTTAGGACCGATCACGCCGACAATCCCGTTCGGCGGAAGCATGAAGTTAAGACCTGAGAAGAGCACCTTGTCACCAAAGGCTTTCCCAAGGTCAATGGATTCGATGACCTTATTGCCTAAACGCGGACCGTTGGGGATGAAGATTTCAAGTTTCTCTTCTCGAGCCTTCTGATCTTCATTAAGAAGCCGGTCATAGCTCGAAAGGCGAGCCTTACCCTTTGCCTGTCGGGCCTTTGGAGCCATGCGGACCCATTCCAGCTCACGCTCAAGAGTTTTGCGACGCTTCGATGCTTGCTTCTCCTCCTGAGCCATGCGCTTGGTCTTCTGATCAAGCCATGAAGAATAATTACCCTTCCATGGAATACCCTCTCCGCGGTCGAGTTCGAGAATCCAGCCGGCAACATGGTCAAGGAAATAACGGTCGTGTGTCACAGCTATTACCGTTCCCGGATATTGCTGGAGATGCTGTTCAAGCCAATCTATAGATTCCGCATCAAGGTGGTTGGTGGGCTCATCGAGCAACAATATATCCGGCTGCTGAAGCAACAGACGGCAAAGCGCAACGCGGCGACGCTCGCCGCCGGAAAGTGTTGAGATCTTCTGATCATCCGGAGGACAACGCAGAGCATCCATAGCTCTCTCAAGTTTATTATCAATGTTCCACGCGTCTGTGGCGTCGAGCTTATCCTGAAGCTCGGCCTGACGTGTCATCAGCTTTTCCATTTTTTCCGGATCTTCAAGAACCTCCGGATCGCAGAAAGCATTATTGACCTCTTCATAATCTTTCAGAAGCTGCATGATTGGCGCGACCCCTTCCTCGACAACCTCCTTGACAGTCTTGTCTGGATCCAGTTTCGGTTCCTGTTCAAGATAGCCAACGGTATAACCGGGTGAGAAGACCACTTCACCCTGATAAGATTTATCGAGTCCGGCGATTATCTTCAGAAGAGTAGATTTACCGCTGCCATTCAAACCGATGATGCCGATTTTCGCACCATAGAAGAATGACAAATATATATTTTTGAGAATTTGGCGCTGTGGGGGAATAACCTTACTCACACCGACCATTGAGAATATAATTTTCTTATCGTCTGCCATTTTAAGCAAAAAATTAAAATTGGATTTTTCAGTACTTATCTATACAGCAAAAGATTACTATACATGACAAGTTCAAAATTATATCACTTCGTGCGATAAGCCGCGCGGACCTTCCCTTTTACAATATTGTTGAGTTTTGTCTTTATAATCTGTTTGCGGATCGGAGAGATGTGATCCGTGAACACTTCACCGAGAAGATGATCGAACTCGTGTTGGATTATACGCGATGCGTAGCCGCGGAACTCCTGTTCATGCGGCTGGAAATCTTCATCCAACCATTTGAGAACCACATGTTCATGGCGCTTGACATTCTCGTTTATCCCGGGAAGAGAAAGACATCCTTCGGCTCTGCTGACGGGCGATTCATCTTCGATCACTTCCAGTTCCGGATTTATCAGCACGAGTTTCAACCCCTTGCATTCCGGGAAACTGTCAGCTACGGGATTGCCATCGAGCACAATGAGCGAGATAGACTTTCCGATCTGCGGGGCAGCAAGTCCGACACCGTCGGAATTATACATTGTCTCCCACATATTCTCGATCAACTGCTTCAGATCGGGATAATCGGGAGTTATGTCTTCGGTCTCCTCGCGAAGCACGGGATGACCGAGCAGATATACAGGTAAAATCATATTCAAATCTTATTAAGCAAGTAACTCCCAAAAAATTCAAAAAGAAAGTGTTTAACCACCGAGTTACTGATAATATAAACTAATTTTAAAGAAAGGATTGAGCATTCAGCCAATCGGTGAGAATAATGACGGCAGCAGTCTTATCGGCCAATTCCTTTTCTCTCCGCTTGGTCTTACTCAAGCCGGCATCTATCATTGCCCGATGAGCTATCACGGAGGTGAACCGCTCATCAAACCGCTGGACAGGCATCTCAGGCATCTCTTTTGCGAGCCGGTTAAGAAACGGACGGATATACTTCTCACTCTCAGACGCATCGCCATGCACCGTAAGCGGCTGCCCCACAACGATAAGGTCAACACTTTCCTTTGCGCAATAGCCTTTGAGAAAATCCATAAGATCACATGCACGAACCGTCGGAAGCCCGTTGGCTGATATCCGTAATGAATCAGTCACGGCCACACCGCAACGTTTCCTGCCGTAATCTATAGCCATTACTCGTCCCATAATCACGCAAATTTAGCAATTTTTTCCGGGATTGCAAAGTTACTTTTTGCCGAACAGTGTTTTTTTATTATTTTTGACACAAAATCAGATTATAAGAAACTGTTAAATTATGCGTGAACGCTGGATTGGCTTTATCCCTGTTGAAGGAGTAAGAAGGTTAATATTAAGGGAAATCCTGCTGAAACCTGAAAAATGCGCTGAATACGGAATCAGTGATTTCCAAAGAAAAGTCTTTCTTCACACTTGTCAGATACCATTTGGTGAGACAAGGACTTATGGTCAAATTGCAGTGGCGATCGGTTGCCCGCGAGCGGCAAGAGCTGTCGGCTCGGCTCTGAATAAGAATCCCTGGATGATTTTCATCCCTTGCCACCGTGTCGTTCCCTCAGGTTTCCCTAAGGTGATCGGCGGGTTCCGGGACGGCACTGAACGCAAGCGTCGTCTCCTCAAAATGGAGAATAGTATATAAAAGGGCGCGTTCTGAAATTCAGAGCGCGCCCTTCGGTATTGATAATTGTGTTTTTCGTCGATTACTTGCCTTCGAAGAAGCGTTTGTAAAGACCATAGAAGCCACGTCCGTGACGAGCCTCGTCTTTTGCCATTTCATGAACAGTGTCATGGATTGCGTCAAGGTTCTGAGCCTTAGCATTTTTAGCAATGCGCATCTTGTCTTCGTTAGCACCTGCCTCTGCGTGCATACGCTTTTCAAGATTTGTCTTGGTGTCCCAAACCATATCGCCGAGGAGCTCAGCGAACTTAGCTGCGTGCTCAGCCTCTTCCCATGCGTAGCGTTTGAAAGCATCAGCAACTTCGGGATAACCCTCACGGTCAGCCTGACGTGACATTGCGAGATACATACCCACTTCAGTGCATTCGCCCATGAAGTGATTGTTGAGGTCTTTCTTCATCTCGTCGTCAACATCCTTCGCAACTCCGATTTCGTGCTCAGTCACGAATTTCAGAAGATCATCCTGATTGAGTTCTTTGAACTTAGACTGAGGTGCGCCGCACTGAGGGCACTTTTCGGGAGCAACTTCACCATCTGCCACATAACCGCAGATTGTGCAAATCCATTGTTTTGCCATTTTCTTTTTATAAATTTTTCTGTTTTAGTTCTAAAATTTTACAGGATTACATAATTTATCCTTTTAAAATTATAAACAATTCGCGAACAAAAAAGGTTCTCCTCCCATTCAAAATTTTTCCAATATTCTGACACTGTAGAATATTCTCACATTTTTTTATTAGTTTTGCAAAAAATTTTCACTTTCCCTTCAAGCCGATGAATCATTTCGCAATTAATCATTCTGCCGGAAATTTCCGAGAAGCCTCACGCCAACTCGCCTATTTCATGCAAACACACGGAATATCATCGGTTCTGCTGGGTCTGAGCGGGGGCGCAGACAGCGTGCTGACACTTCATCTTCTCGCTTCCGTTTCCAATATCTTACCCAACTTACGGCTTGGCATTTCACATGTAAACTTCAACCTCAGAGGCCGGGAAAGCCTCCGGGATGAAAATTTCGTCAGAAAATTAGTCGATTCTTATATTTCCTCATCTGAATATCCAAATCTCGAAATTAATTTTTATTACGACACTTTCCCGACCAAAAAATTTGCACGCGAAAACCACCTTTCGATCGAAATGGCAGCACGTGAGCTGAGACATGGGCGCTGGCAGACACTGCTCGCGAAAGAGGATTATCAATTTATCGTCACGGGACATCACGCGGGCGACAATGAGGAAACCATGTTGCTCAATCTCCTCCGCGGATCGTCACCGCATGGGCTGAGAGGGATGCAGCCTCTTCGCGACCATATTTTCCGTCCTCTTTTATCATTATATAAAGAGCAGATTCTGACATTGCTTGCGGATTTCAGGAGAGGCGGCTTCAATTTGAATCTTCCGGAAGAAGATTTCGTCGACGACTCCACGAATGCATCTTCCGATTATCGCCGAAATTTTATCCGCAACCGCATCCTGCCGCTTCTCGAAGAGAAATGGGAGGGACTTCACACTGCTCTTCAGGCAACAATAGATCTTCAAACGGAAGCGGCCGAGATAACAGACTATGCCATTAATAATTTCCTTGAGACATGCCGGGATTCAAAACAAGGGGTTCTGCATTGGTCTGAGATAAAAAAATTTCCCGCTCCCGTGTCTCTGATTTATCATTGGCTCAAAAACCATGGGATGACCACATCAATAGCGAAAGACGTCGCAGGACACATTCCGTGTGGTGATTGTCTGTTCGACAAAGAGACAGGCAAGCAATGGGAATTGCGTGACCGGAGTGTTTTGATAACAACAGCCGACGGCCTACGTTTGCTCTCAAATGATGAACTCTCAGAAACAGATTCGAACGTTTGGAAAAGCTCGTTGAAAATTGAAAAAATAAAGATTGACAAAAATTCTCTTTTAAAAATCAAGACTGCTTCTCTTGATGAAGTTTATCTTCCGAACGATCCCACAGATAAATCACAATATAAATGGCGAAAACCCGCAAAAGGGGACCGAATGAAACTCTTTTCCAAAAAACATGCCGACCCGAAATCCAAACTTGTAAGTGATATTCTCCGTGAAGCCGGAGTGCCGGCGCCGATGCGCGATAAAATCCGGATGCTCTGCAACTGCCGAAACGGCGAGATCATCTGGATTCCGGGAATCAGACGCGGAGGCGCCGATTTGCTCTCGCAACACGATGAATTTGCCTTTCACATCACAATTTCACAAAAAAAATGAACTATACAAGCGAAATATTTGCATAATACGAAAAAAAAATCTAATTTTGTAATGCGTTAAATCCTCGAAACGCCATATTAAACGTTTGAGACCCAATTTCAATAAAAACGTTTACAGATTCCGTAGGGGCAACCGTCCGATTGAAGTGTATTCAATTCTCGATACGGAATCAAACAGATCACCCGAGACCCATTTCATAAAATTTTTGGTGTTATAATTACCGGACTTTCTTCGGATTTTATTCCATTTAATTTATTAAGGAGACAGGCATAAATGGCGATTCCGCTGTAATGTGCTCTCCGGATTTTCAAAACCGGTAATTATAGTCGATTCCATTAAGAGCCCATTTCATAATCCCTTTATGTTATTTATCGGTCCCGGAATCCATTTCAATATTTAGAGCCCTTTTTAATATACATTTATGTATAACCTGCAAGAACTTTACGATATGGAACCGGCAAATGTAGTCAAAATTGCCGGCGATATGGGAATGAAAAACCCTTCTGAAGAGGATCTTCAGAACACCATTTATTATATCCTTGACAACCAAGCGATAGACACGGCCAAAGCGGAAGTTTCCAAAGATTCCGCCCGCGCACGGAATGAAAAGACCAGAAATGAAAAAAAAGAACGCAAGCCTCGTCAGAAACGCGTTCAAAAGGATGAAGAGCAATCTGCCGTGACGGTCAAATCCGATGATTCGGCTGAGAACAACGAACAACTTCCCAAGAAAAAAAGCCGTACCAACGACAAAGATGTGGATTTAAACAGCATGTCTCCGGAAGAAGTTCTTGAATTTCTGAGCAAGCGCAGAGGCCGTAAATCAAAAGCACAGAAAGAAGCGGAAGCGGCGGCAATCGCAGCCATTGAAGCAAGAAAAAACAGCGAGACCGCTCAAAATTCGACTGCGGACCGTACTTCGGATAAAGAACAGACGGCTGCGAAACAGGCTTCTGAGAAAATTGAACAGGCGGTTACGCCCATGACGGATGAAAACACACCGCAAAACCCCTCTCTTCCGGCTTTGCAAAAATCCTCTAAACCCGCTCCGACCTTTGATGACCTTTTCCCTAAACGCAACAATCGCGACAACAGGGAGAACAATAAGGACAACCATCAAAATCAGCAGAACGGAAAGCAAAAACGTTCCGGACTTGACTCTTTCTTCTCAAATTCAAAGGGAAAGACTTTCAAGCCCCGCTCTCAAAAAGAGATTGAAGCCGCCACGGCAGCCGAAGCCGCGAAACCGGTCATGATCGCCGAACCGCGGGCTAACTCCCAAATGCCAAAAGCCGCTCTCCCCGCTATGCCCGCCAAAGGGAATGGCAACCAACGCCTGACAAAAAAACAGAGGATGCAGCAGCGCCAGCTCCTTCAGGAACAGAAACGGATTGCTGAACAATATGACCTCGACGGAATATTCAACTGCTTCGGCGTTCTCGAACTGATGCCGGAAGGTTTCGGGTTCCTGCGCTCAAGTGATTACAATTATCTTGCATCTCCGGATGATGTCTACGTCCCTCAGAATATAATCAAGGAATTCGGCTTGAAAGCCGGTGATGTTGTCGAAGCCTCGATCCGTCCGCCGCGCGAAGGCGAGAAATACTTCCCCCTTTGCAAAGTAATATCCGTAAATGGCCTCAATCCCGAAGCAATTCGCGACCGTGTTCCTTTTGAACACCTCGTCCCGCTTTTCCCGGATGAGAAATTCGATCTTACTCACGGAAAAACCAACAATATCTCGACACGCGTCGTGGACATGTTTGCCCCGATCGGCAAGGGCCAGCGCGCCCTTATTGTCGCGCCACCGAAAA
>CAYQQG010000034.1:0-16001 GCA_964419535.1 uncultured Sangeribacter sp. | reverse complement strand
ATGAATTCCGAGCCGTCGAGATTGCGGAGCACAGCCCCATATCCGCGCATCGCCTCCGTGATCAGGAACGAAGGGCGGTCACCTGGATGATAGAGCGCGGTCGGATGAAACTGAATGAATTCCATGTCGCTGACGGTCCCTTTCGCCCGATAGGTCATGGCGATGCCGTCGCCGGTGGCCACCAACGGATTTGTGGTCGTCGTATAGACAGCGCCGACACCTCCGGTCGCCATTATGGTCGCTCTGGCAAGGAACGTTTCGACCTTGCCGGTCTCTTCGTCGAGAATATAGGCGCCATAACAGGTGATGTCCGGCGTGCGGCGGGTGACGATGCGGCCGAGATGATGCTGTGTGATGATCTCGACAGCGAAATGATGTTCAAAGACATCGATATTCGGATTTTTCTTAACTTGCTCGATCAGGCTGGTCTGAATCTCGGCGCCGGTGTTGTCGGCGTGATGCAGAATTCGGAATTCAGAATGGCCCCCTTCGCGATGAAGGTCGAACGAGCCGTCTTCACGCCGGTCGAAGTCAACACCATTGTCAAGGAGGAACCGGATCCCTTCGGGGGCATTCTTCACTACGATTTCAACGGCTTTCGGATCGGAGAGCCAATCGCCGGCAATCATAGTGTCATTTATATGTTTATCGAAATCGTCAACCTCGAGATTCGTGACGCTTGCGACACCTCCCTGAGCCAAGAAAGTGTTCGCCTCTTCAAGAGTGGTCTTGCATATCAGGGCCACCTTAGCTTTATCCGCGACTTTCAGCGCGAAACTCATACCGGCGACACCGGCGCCGATCACGAGATAGTCATATTTTTTGGCCATATCTTTCTTTCTGTTAACAGTCGGTTGCCAACATTTGCGTGCCTTGACAACCTATAACTTACAAAGTTAATATTTTTTTGTCACTAACACGTAATCTCAATCGAAAATAATGACATCTTGACAAAATTTGTTGTGAACCTTTTTTGATAAGTAGATGTTATAATATCAGAAAGACGGAAAGAGATCACGGAGAGAAATCAATGTGAGATCCGGAAGTCTTTCCGAAAGCATTCAACGCGAAAAAGAATTCATGATGTTAGGTTAGTTTGATTAAGTATTATGGAAAAACACACGACTGCGGCCTGCTGAGAAAGCGGGCCGCAGCCGTGTATATATAGCGAGATAATAAATCGGCGAGGATTCAGGCGGTATTAGCCGGTGGATTAGGGGATGAGGAGTTTGGTGGTGCGGCCGGCGTGGCGGAGGATGTAGAGGCCGGAGGCCGGGAGGGAGAGTTCGTTGAGACCCTCGCGGAGGGTGAAGGAGAGACGGGTGCCGGCGGTGCTGAAGATCTCGCAAAGGCCGGCGTTTGAGGAATTTATTATCAGTTTGCCGCTGAGCACGTAGGCTTTGAAGCCGTCACCGGCTTCGGGGCTGCTGACGCCGGTGTCTTCCTCAAGGACACCCTTGACGCCGAAAAAATCATACAGGCTGTTGTTCTGAAACGCCAGATCGCCGGTCTGGTTGGCCGAACCGGACTTTCCGTTGTCGAAGATGATGTTGGTGGGCGCCACGGTGTGGCTGAAACGCACCTCCCAAGCCGGACGGCCGTTATATTCGATAGGAGTCATCAGTGTGCCGGGCCAGTTGCCGAGATGCACGACCCCCGGCGCCCAGGCGAAAGCCCGCGGAGCCGTCCAATCATGGGAATCATCCTGGAAAATCACATGAAAATCCTGAATCCCGGGCGAGAATGGGGTGTAAGGACGATCAGTAGATTTCAACATAAAATGAAGAGGGCGGTCAACACGCTGCGCCCAGAAAACCTCGTTGTGAGTAGCACCCTTATCAGTGAAGACATAAAGATTTCCGGCCTCTTCGTCATATCCTTTCTTTCTGACGAGTTCGCGAGCCGCCGCTTCCCAAGAATCGTAATAAGAATCGAGGTCAACCGTGCCGCGGTCAAGATACAGCTTATGATTTTCGGCCGAAGGGAGGTGGGCATCGAGATATTTCAGCATCGCCGAGGGATAATGGGTGCTTGTCGGCTCGAAATTACCTATCCAATGGGTCGACATACAGACGGCGCCGCCGAACACTTCGGGATATTCACACAGAGCATAGATTGACGACAATCCTCCCATGCTGGAGCCCATGATGAAGGTGTCCTGTTGGCCGGGACGAGTGGCAAAATTTTTATCGACGGCCGGCTTGAGCTCCGTCACTATAAATTGGAGGTATTCATCGGAATAGAACTTATTGTTGACAATCTTCCACATTCCGGAGGCCTCGCGGTCTGCTTCGGCGATATATTCCATTGCCGGCTTTTCGGGCACATAGTCAGAAGGGCGGAGTGTCCCGCGGTTGTGGATTCCAACGACGATAGGGGATGTGATCCACTCGCCTTCGATGAGCATTCCGAGAGTGCGGTCGACCTCCCAGGCGGCACCGGCATAAGAGAGTGAGGGATCGAATAGATTCTGGCCGTCATGCATATACACGACGGGATAATCACGACCGGATTCATCTGCATATCCGGCCGGGAACCATATATCGACCGTGAAATTGGCAGAGAGGACATTGGAATGAGCTGAGAAACGGCGCACGGAGCCGCAATCGACGGCAGGGAGTTTGCCGGCGGTGACTTCGGTCAGCACGTCAGCGGCTTGCGCTGACACGGGGGCCAGCGCTGCCACTGATAAGAGACTTGCCGATAAGATTTTCTTCATATCGTTATTTTATTTTACTATTCTCTTTTGAGCAACGCCTTTAGAGTTGACCAGAATATAGATTCCGGGCATCAGACGGTCCGCGCCGGTCATTTCCACGCCCTGGAGATTGAAAACTCTTTCAGCGGATTCGGGTTCAATTCCGATAGTTTCCACACCGGTGAGATCAAGATCTTTGAGCATCAGGATTTTGTTGTCAAGATCCACCTCAAGCAGAGCCCTATTGACATCGCGGGAGAGCGAGATATTCTTGCCTCCGGCGATAAGTTTATAAGCCACTCCGGGTTCAACGGGAGTCACATTGTCGCCACCGAGATTAATGGTTTTGAATCCGTCGTCGGCAATTTTAAAACGGCCTGTGAGTCCGTTTATTTCAAGCGTGTAGATGCCGTCAGCGCGTTTTGTGAAGGGCATATTAGTCTTCCACGAGTTCATATCGCCGCGGAAATAGAATGGGATTTCGTCGGGCTCTTCCACAGCGATCGCTTCGCCGGTCACGAGAAGGGTCTGGGAAAGAGGATCGAGGACAACACGGGCATTCTTGATTTCTCCGGCCACGTCGATATTCTTGCCGCCGACGCCTGCTACAAGATGATATGTCTCGCCGGCCTTAAGCTTGGTGACGCCATCGCCGCCATAATTGACGGTAGAGAAATCTGCGCTTGCGATCTTGAACTGGTCTTTCAGAGAGGGGAGTTCGAGGACGTAAGTGCCATCTTCCTGGGGCATCATCATCAGGTTCGTACCCCATGTGTTGAGCGTTCCGCGGAGGAAAATCTCGACATTCTCAGGCTCGTTGTCGGGCATCGTGCCCCACTGCTTTCCGAGCCATTTCGCTTTGTTGCCAAGCATATATTTCACCTTCGTTGCGTTCGCGGCAATATCATTATTGCCATATTCGGGCCAGCGCTTGAAGTCATATTTGGCAGCGTCGGATATAGTGGCCGCCCAATCATCTATGAAACGGTCGAGACCATCGTAGGAATTTTCGCAAAACTCCTTCCAGACCTCCCTAACCTTCTCTTGGAAAGCCGGAAATTTATAGATTTCTGCGATCCAGGTGAGCGTATAATTCGCGTCCTGCCAGATAAACTTGCCGCTTCCGCGGAAGTATGAACTGCCGAAATCCCATACGGGACCGAACATCCATTTAAAGTCTTCGCCGCGTTCGCGATGAAGGAAACAACTGCCGTGGAACGATTCGGTGTTGTCCATAAGTTCATGGACAATATAGAACCTCGCAAGACGATCCATATCGATATAATCGGCCCAGCCCGCTACGGATTTATCATTAGCATAAATCGCATCGTCAATGGCTTGCATCTGGGAGCGCAAGAACGCTTCTTGTTCTGTGCTAAGGCTGAGAGGAGTTTTGTGTGAGAAGATAATCTTCTGGCCGTTTCCCTCAGTGAGAGTGATGTGGGGATCCGTGTCATAATTGTCGATCTCCACAAGCCAACCGCCTGTGACATCATCGCTGCTGTCAGAAGCCTGAGGAAAGATATTTACACGATCGGGATCTGCTTTCACCAGTTCGGTACAGAAATAAAGGCCCTGATACTCGCCGTTGAAATAGAGTTCGACGGGAGATTGCGTGGGGGTCCAGCCGACATTGAGACGACGGCCGAGCTCGAAACCGAGTTGATTGCGCATAAAGCCGAGATTGTCATCGGCGTGTGCGAAGAGTCCGAAATAATCGTTGCTCTTCAATCCGCAGAGAGAAGCCGGCGAGCTGAGGAGCAGACGCCACGGCTTTTTGTCATAACCGACCCATGACCAGTTGCCGCGTCCACGGATCTGAAGAGGGAGCATGGCTTCGGATGAACCGATCGACTCGATTCCGTCGGCACCGTTGCTGTCAAGCCGGTAGCGGCCGGCGACATAAGTTTCGCGATCGATTTGTGAAGCCGGAACGTCCGTTTCAACATACATAATGGGGAGCGACCCCGAATGATCTTTCGCACCGGAGATGATGACCACCATGAGGAACATCGCGGCCAGTGCACGCCGCAGACAATTTGTAATATTCATGATGAGAAAGTTTAAGATTAGTCTATGTTGCAAAATTAGGTCACGATTCTCATCATTCCGATACCGGGTAAAAGCAAAAGTAAATTTTATAAAATATTATTCAATTGTATATCAGTATAATAACGTGCCAGAAAAAAGTTTAAAAGTAAATACAGATGAAATTTTAAGAGATCTCAAAAAGTTTAATGTCCGTTCGAAAAAGTTTAATGCTTCAAATAAAAAGTTTAATGTCTTACACAAAAAGTTTCATCTTCGTTCGAAAAAGTTTCATATTTGACTCAATCCGGAACGTTTGGGCGCCCCACGATTTCACTTTCGAACTGCTCCAAAGGACAATTCAGGGAATTGCGTATTGCGGAGCGATAGTTGTAGACGGTTCGGACAGAATATTGAAGCATGGCCGCGATGTCAGACGTAGACTTCATTCCGAGCTTCATCAAGGCTATAATTCTCAGTTCGGGAGTGAGGGTGCCGCCAGCGTCGGCAGCAAAAGGATCCTTCATATACCGGTTGACCTCCTCTATGAAATCCGGATAGATCGACAGGAAGGTTGAATCGAAAATTTCATAGAAAGCCTTGACCTCTTCAGAAGCGGGTTTATCGGATTTGAGTCGGTCGGCTACACGCGAATATTGGCCGGCTGTCATCATCCGGTGAAGGGTCTTTCGATAGTTACGAAGATTAGCGATATTGGCCGCCTGAATGGATAGGAGGTCATCGATGTGCTTCATTTTCAAAGAATCGGCCTTGGCCAATTCACTATTTCTCTCGGAGAGCGCCTTGTTTGAGAGGTCGAGAGCATGGCGCACAGCGGATAAGCGGCGGAATTGGAACCATAAGACTAACAAACCGATGCAGACGATAATTGCAAATCCGACAGCGAAAAGAGTGTTTCGCGTTGCGGATTTCAGTTCCGCTTCCTCATAGGCTCTGTAGGCTGAGTCTATGATCGGCATGACCTCAAGCATTTCCGGAGTGCGTATTTCGGCATGTGAATAACTCACATCATCAAGAGCTTGGCGGATATAGTTGAAGGCGCGGGGAATATCACCCTCTTCACAGAGCAATGCGGCCAGTTTTATCATCGCCATATATTCCTTCTTGCCGGTCTGAATATCGAGCAGTGAGGCACGAGCAATCGCCTCGATAGCCTCATCGCGGCGTCCTGTCTTCAGCAGCATATTGCCAAGTCCGAACTGAAAGGAAGCATTGTCTGAAAATTCAGGCTTGTCCGCGACCGCCTCAAGCATCTCCACGGCTTTTCGCGTCATTCCCTTGTTGTCCAACCTCACTGCAGAGAGATAGATATGGCCGACAGACCCTTCCGGAAGATAATTCATTAGAGAGTCCATATATTCCGAAGCCATGACGGACGCCTCTTTTCTCAAGGATTCAATTTTTTCTGTGCGCTCCTTATAGTTAAAGGCAGTGAAATAGGCCGAATACAATTTTTCGAGCATTGAATCGGGAATATTGGTCCGGTCGATGCTATTCAAAATCCTGACGGCATCATCGGGATATCCCGACTTTGTGCGGCTCAGAGCGAGAATAATGAGACTTTCATCCAATCTTTCTTGATTATTCATGCTCCGGGCAAGGGAGTTTAGCCGATAAGCGATATTGCGTGCCGAATCGAGCTGAAAACCTTCATAAGTCCAATACAGGTCTTCGAGCGCATCGAAGCGCCGGACTTCATCCCGTGCTGATTCCAGAGACATTCGCTTAGACTCAGCCTTCGACTGCAGCTTAGCCTCATAGACCGACCTATTTTCAATCGCCTCGTCCAGTTTCAGCAACACGTCTTCAGCCGACGGCACAGCCCCGGCGCCCGATCGAGCCCCGGCTCCAAACGCTCCCAAAAGAGCCACCAACAGGCTTAGCAACCATTTTCTCATTGCCAATTACTATAAGTAATAAGTTATAGTTAATAGTGAATAAGTAGGGATTCGAGTGAGTCCGGTTCTCCATAAGATTGGTCCGGATCGTTTACTGCATATGAATTCTTTAGTTCTCTTTTTCTTTTAGCTAAAGTTTCCTTTGCATTCTTGATTGAAGCTGTAAGAATCTTGCCCGGTTATTCATAATCATTCCTAATACTATGATAATGGGCTTCCCTTAAAATTTTGTATCATCGCATCATTGGGACCATCTTCACGGCCTCCTTCTTGCTGAGCGAAATGCCGGCAACAACCTTTTTCCGCAGAATTACTATCAAATTCCATATTACATAATACTATTTAGTGTTTCTTTAATAACTTTCGTTAAATAATTTTATTTCTTCTTGACCTTTGACAGTTACATATTCCATCAATAGGAATTTTGAGCCTCTTATATCTATTTAAGCTTGCGTCTAAATTGCGTCTAAATTGCATCTAAATTGCGTCTAAATCTCTTCGGTAAGCCACCAAATGGAGAATGTCCCTCGTGTTTCATTGGTTAACCAACCTTTTTGCCTCCATTTATACAATAGATTTCGGATTTTATTTTTTTTCTGAGCATCATCCAACTGATCGGAGAGATTATTCCATAATAATGCATCTATCTCTGCCCGGGTCAATCTTTTATGATCATTCAGGGCTTCGCGCAACGAATGCCAACATGAGTTTTCTTCAAGACCTTTATGGTGTGAGTATTCAATCTTCTTCCCTGTTTTGGCAGCTAATTTCTTGCAGATAAATATATTGGGTCGTTTACCCTCTATCAAATGCAGTTTTCTTAAATGGGTCAACGCCTCGGGTGACAGAGTCTGGCGTTTCTGAATTCTGTCCAAAAGATAAGCATCTGTTAAAGACACGGAAGCATTCTCTATTAAAAGAATACTATAATTTTCATCTATAACCACACCTGGCATATTCAAGACCACCCGAGTCTCATTAGACCCATCGTAGTCTGGCATGGGAAGGAAACGTTCTCGTTGACTTAAAAATAAGTTATGAATACCATAACCGAGAGTATCGACCATCTTAATATTTACCATGGCATTCATGAGAGCTTGATTGCGATATTTGCTTGGACGTTTCTTGCCTTCTATATATTGAGTATAATCTTTATAATAGAAGTTTCCGGCATTCTCAAAAACCAATTTTTCATTCGTCTCTGTAACAATTATGCGCTCATTTAAAGTATAGTCTTGATGTAAAATACAATTATGAAGCCCTTCTAATATACTTCTAGTGTCATACTTCCACACTTCGGCGGGTATAAGACTGTTACGAGGATATATTTTAAAGCGATAATTCCTTATGCGACCTAACAACTCAGTGGTCGAAAGAATAAATGGTATGGAGAAAATATCACCAAATGTTTCCCCATCTTGCTCACAATTCCATACGATTTGGGAAATATACGGAAGCTTTGATACACTTTCTTTTTTACCAACAAGAAGAAGTGTGGCCCGTGTTATCTCTCCATCAATAGTAATACAGGCTTTATCGAGAAATACTCTATCATCCATTGAGTCACATTGTGAGGCAAGATGAGGATAACGCTGTTTGTATCCTTCTCGAGCTACTAAAATTGCTTTGGGATCAAGATCTTCCAGAGTAGCACCTTCAACAATCTCTGCAGACCAATCTACTTGAGAATTATAAAGACACCGCATCCACTCAGGATACTGTTCAAGGGAAGTTACATTACTGTCTACCCTGATGTATGCTTTCCATTTGAACATGGTCGGTTCTCCTTTAGCCCGTGGTATCCTAAGCCTAACGATACGTTGATCGCCATAATAATGGAAGGTCTCAAATTGAAAGTTAATTTTTGGAGTTATCTCTCGTCGTAAAGTCAAATCCAATGATTGTTCGCCCTTTGCCTTTTCTTCATTCTCACCAAAAGTCGTACCCAATATTCGAAATGAGTTGTCTTCAATTCCGAAATACAGGTAACCGTAATCTTCACTGTCGAGGCATGCACCATTAGAAAGAGCAGAGATATATTTGCCGATCCTTTCATATTCAAGATAATTGGACTTGAATTCAAGAGAACGACTTTCTTTCTTTACTTCTGCGATTTGTTTATCCAGAAGTTTACTATATCGTTTGTCTTTTTCTGTCATATTCTATTAATCACTATCCCTTATTATTTTTAGTTCCTAAAGACCCCATCAAAAACATTGGTTCGACAACGTCCAATTTGTCAGTTTGCGGAATATTTTTCGTCTTTTGGCACGAGAAAATAATTTGAATCAGAATAACAAACGCAAAGATACGATTTTTTTGTGAAATATAGGCTATTACAAGTTTTTTTCTAAGTAGGGTGGTGTCCCGAGGGTATTATTGGCGAAGGGGGGAAGTGGGGGAAACTAAAGCCCAGGCTGCAGGGCATAGGGTGGGGTGGGAGATAAACGGATACCCGCCCCGACCCCGCGGGATGCGGGGGTCGGGGCGGGCCTAATCTAAATGCCCGTGGCGCGGGCAATCGTTGTGAGGGGAAACGCGGGGAGATTAGCGGAGGATGATCTTGGCTGTCTGACGGCCCTTGCGGACGATGTAGATGCCGGGGGTCGGATCCATCACGCGGACGCCTTGGAGGTTGTAGTATTCAACTTCGGCGTCAGCATCATCTCCATACAGGTCTTGAATGCCCGAGATAGTGCCTCCAAAGCCTTTGGAGGTGTAGTAGGAATCCGGAACGAAGTCAAGGTCTGCGGTCTGTGTGCCGCTTCCGTTGTGGAAGATGATCTTTGTGCCGGATTCTGCCACGGGCACATATACAACATAATATTTCTTGCCGTTGATCACCTGTGTGTCGGTCACCTGCTTGCCGGGCCAGCCACCGAAATGCTGGTTGTCACCGGTCCATGAATAAGCATAGACTGAGCCCCAATTTGAGACGCTGTTGTCAAAGTATGCCACATAGCCGGAGGGCTTGGCAATCTTGGTGTATGTCACGCTGCCTGTCTTGGTCTCAGAGCCGTCGGATGCACCCCAAGTGACAGTCACGCTCTCGCCTTCAGCCATATCCGCACCGAGTGAGAACTCAGCCGTAGAGGTGAAATTCTTCTGAGCGCCGTTGCCGATCTTATACCATGCAGAGGTAGCGTTATAAGCGGTTGCCTTGACATTTATCACATCAGAGAAATTGCCGCCGTCGGGTGAGAATCTCACGTTGGGAACGGGCGTGATGTTGATGTTTTCGAGTTTCTTGGCGTTTGATGCACCGTCATATTCGAAGAAGGTGTCTTCCGTGATGCCGGTGATGTCGCCGGTCTGCTGACCGCCATTGTTGAAGATGATGTTGACGGAATCAAGGCTGTCAAAGATAAAGTAGTAGAAAGTGCGTCCGTCGATTTCAACAGTTTCTGAAAGCGTATTTCCGGGCCATGCACCGTTGGGCTGAACATTCTCGCCGTTTGAATCTCCCCAAGCATAAAGATTGGGAGCTGAGGGGGCAGTCACATAGACAGTGATTGTCGCGTTCGGATCGACTTTCTTATAGGTCGCGCTGCCCTTGAATTCCTTGCCGGCGGCATTCTTGGCGGTCCAGGAGATAGTTGCCTTGTCGCCATATTTCATATCGGCGCCAATCGTGACGGTCTTTGTCTGTCCGCTTGAGATTGACTGTGCGGCTCCGTTATTGAGCGAATAAGAACCTGAAGCGGCATTATCGCTGAGAGTGATGTCGATTGTGAGGGTTTCGGTCTTGAACGAACCTCCGTTCGGGCTGAGGGTCACTGTCGGATTCTTAACAGCATCCTCCTTTGTGTAATATTCAGTTGTGCCGGGATCGGAGAAAGTGACAGCGCCGCCATGAGAGACAGCTGATGTTGCATATATGAACTTGCCGTCGGTGCCGACTTTGCCACCGGTCCAGTCCTTGACAAGCACACGGAGCTGGCCCTTGTTTGTGGGTGCGTCGACTGTGATTGAGCCGCCACCCTGATATGTCTTACCGGTCACGAGATCAGTATATGTACCTGCCGGCACGTTGGAGAATGTTGCGCCACCGTTGACCGCTACCAAAGCGTATGAATCTTTATAAGCGCGCTTGAAGGCATATCCGCCTTTAGCCGAACAGCCGTCGAACGTGTATTGTCCCTTACGCAAGGCGGGAACGGCGGCACGGATCTGATTGAGACGGATGATGTGCTGAGCCAGGTCGGCGTTGAGGGTTTTGGCGACATTGCCTGAGGCTGTGAACTGTCCGAAATCCGTAGCCTTCACATCACCCTTCAGGTATTCACCGAAATAAGCGCGGCCGGAATTAGCCAAGGCGAGTCTCGGACCCTCGTCGATCGTCTTTCCCTTCTGGAATTCTACCTCAGAACCATAATAGATGCAGGGGATTCCGCGGAAAGAGAACATGAGCGAGAGATTCTCGGCCCACTGGGCAGTTCCGCCGTTGAAGCGGACTCCGTCATTGGGGCCGGGGCAATAGTCGTGAGAATCGACATAGACCACGTTCCATGAAGCGTCGTTATAATATTTGTCACCTTCCTTGGCGATCTGGACAGCCTGGCCGGCACTATTGAAGTTATAGTGCATCGGGAAGTCGATCACGTTGAAGCCGGAAGCCTGAGAATAATCGGGCTCATGCCATGCTCCGTTCTTCATGAAGACATTCTGCGAGTTATGCACAGTCGCGGGGTCTTTCAGACAAGTGAGCATATTGCCGAGAGGTTCGGCACCTTCGGGCACAACCTGCTTGGCCCACCATTCAGCGTCGTATGTCTTCCATTCGTCGACAAGCGCCTGGGGTGATTTCCAAGTATAATAATGGCTGGAGAGGACATGCTGATCGCGATAGATGACACTGCCGAAACGCGCGCGGCATTCGCCGAACATATAGAAGGGAGCATTTCCCTTGCGCTTATTCTTGAATTTCTCGCCGAGTTCGACGAAGCGGGGAATGAAAGCGGCGTTGAAGGTCAGCGGCGCGATATGGCCGGTCGTGTCGATACGGAAGCCGTCGACACCCATTTCGATGAACTTGCCGTAGCACTCCACGAGGTAGTCAACGACTGCGGGATTTTCCGTGTTGAGATCGACGCAATCGCCGGCGATCTGACCCCACCAGCGCGAGGGTTCGTCCCAGTTCCAGGAAGTTGAGAGATGATGCCAATAGTTCTTGGTGTCAAGATTCTGGCCACCGGTATTCTTCAGATATTTGAAGCGTTCTGAATATTGAGTTTTGGCCCCGTCGTTCGGGAGGTTCCAATATGCATCACCGCCAAGTTTCTCCTGATCAGGGATCAGGGAAGCTTCAATGTTGGCCTGATTGCGGATTTCGTCAGAACGGTCAAAGAGGTGGCAGAAATAGTTTTCACCGAAATTGCCCGTGTGCTGAAGCACAATGTCAAGTATAATCTTGATATCCTTGTCGTGAGCGGCCTTGATGAGATCCTCAAATTTGACATCTTTCTCCGAGCCCCACTCCTTGCGGCTTTCATAGCGGAGATCGACCGAGCTGAAGTCCATTGCGTGATAGCCGTGATAGTCAAAACCGGAACCGTTCTGCACGACGGGAGTGATCCAGATAGCCGTGAAGCCGAGAGCCTTGATATAATCAAGCTTCTCGATCAATCCGGCGAAGTCTCCGCGCCAGCAAGGGTCCTTGTGCTGCACCTGATTTTCAACGCCGTCCCAACAGAGGACATTGTTTTTCGGATCGCCGTCATAGAAACGCGTGGTGATCGCGAAATAGATCGTTTCGTCGCGGAAATCTGACCGGTCGCCTACGAAAGTGGCCGCATTTACGGATGTAAACGCAGTCGCGGCAAGCAGAGAACCCGCGAGGAACCTTTTAAAGAGATTCATGGAATAAAATGTAAGAATTTAGTTAATTAAGTAATAGTTAAGCCATCGGGAAAATGCTCCTTCAAACAGGATGTCATACCCGAAATTTTAAAATATCCGCGGTAAAATTAGTGATAATTTTTTAAACTTGCAAATTATTCTCTTCTCCAAATACCAAATCCTTCACCGTTCTACCCAATTTTGATGTCAGTTTTATCATATACCCTCTTTCCACAAAAGATATTGAGACTATTAAAAAAATTTAGCGTTTCATCCGGGGTGCTGTCGTTAAGACCCCGTCCCACAATCGGGGGATCGTCGTTAACAATAAGGAGACTGCGGAATAAAATTGAGGGTGCGGCAACTCGAAATTGTTGCCACACCCTCTCTTACATACCAATTCTACCTTTTTATTAACCTGTACTAACTACTTTTTTAGACCTGTATATATCTTTGTTAACCTATAAAATATCTTTTTTAGACCCGTATATATATTTGTTAACCCTTAAAATATCTTTTTAACCTGTAATTATTTTCTTTGGCTTATTAGACCTCGTTTCAAAAAATTTTTATCATTTTCTATCGGTCAGAAGATGTACTTGCCTGACGTTGTGCCAAGCTCCGTGCGGAGCGTCACAAGGTGCAATCCCTTCAGATCGGTTTCCAGTGTGCCCGAATTTGAATTGAGCATGCGTTCAATCATCTTGGAGCCGTTGACATCATAGACAGAGATGATAGCGGGCGTGGAGACACCCTTATAGATGATTACACCTCCGTCGACACTGATCGATCCGTTTTCTATATCAGAGAATATCGAGCCGACACCGACTTGGCCGTTTCCGGCATTGAGATTCCAGCCTTTGAGTGAGAGGACTTTATTTGCCGAGTCAGCAAATGCGCGGACCTCCTCGGTCGGGCGTCCGTTGGCGAAAATTCTCACGGACGCAGCCCAAGTGTCGTTGACGAAAATATCAAGGATTGAATGGTCGAGGAATACATTCAGTTTGACGGTCTCACCTTTGGCTAACTGACGAGGGAGCGGACTGTGATAATATCCGTCAAAAGACCATGAATCATTGCTCAGACGCTCAACTTCGCGCGCGTCGACGGCGATCTCGTTCGAGGTTCCGTCATAATAAACTTTCAGCCCCGACGTGCCGTCGTCAAGAAGCGTGAAGCCGCATCTTCCGGTGCCGACTGTGAATTCACCGCAAAGTTCGACGGCGCGGCCGGCAATGCCTTCAATATCGAGGTCTCCTTCAAGTGTAAAGTCCGTTTTGGCAAACCCGGTCCCGATGCGCATCGCCTCCAGACCGGAATAAGGTTTCTGACATAGATTCCCGTCCTTATCGAGTGACCATTCTCTGGGCAACGAGTAGACATGGGCATAGCCAAGGTCATAGTTTGCTTGGGAAGGGAGTTTGTCGGGCACGATTCCGATTGCGATCGTCTTGCCGCCGTGATTATAAATCGACGGCGAGAGAAGTCCGAATCCGTCACGCGCGAAACCCGGAAGCTCAATATTTGACGGAGACTTTTTATCGGGATTGAAAGTGCCGTCGGAATTGATTGAGCCAGTCCAATAGAGAGCGGCGACACCCTTCGCCGTGTTCAGAGGCGTGGTTGTGAAAAGCCATTTGTCGCCCATCTTTGTGACATTGGGCATTTCCCAGAATGTGCCGCACGAAGCGATATCCGAACCCGTGAAGAAAGTCTTCCCGTCGTTTGTCCATGTGCCTGAAGAGGGGTTATAAGCATGGAGTGTGGTGGTTCCGACTCCACCCTTGCTTGAGCCCACAATGATATAGGCGCCTTCATCAGTGCGGAAGAAATAGGGATCGCGGAAATCATCCGACAGTCCGTCGGGACGACCGTTGATGATAGGCGTGGCCGACTTCTTCCAATCCTTCAGGTTGTCGTCGAGTGCGGCCGCATGAGCGATGACAGCTCTAACGTAGTCAACGCCGGTATAGATGATTGCCGGACGGTCTCCGGTCAATTCCTTATCGGTGAATACACAACCCGACCAGCAACCCTTGATATCGAAAGGCTCTCCGGGGGTGAGAGCGATCTTCTCTTCGGTCCAATCATAAAGGTTCTCGCTCGAAAGATGACCCCAATGGAGGCGTGACATAAACGGCCCATTCGCATTTTTCTGGAAAAACAGGTGATAGCGGCCGTTGGAATAGGTCAGTCCATGAGTCTCATTGGTCCAGTTGGCGCCCGGCATTCCATGGAAAAGAGGACGGATAGGATCGTTGGCAAACCTTGAGGGCGTTATTGTCAACTCGGCTTCATGTTCAGCCTCCATGGATGCGATCTCAGTCTCATCGAGTGCCTCGTCCCACACGGCGATGTCATCGATCACACCATTGAAGGAGGTCAGGCAGAACGGGCCGCTGAAGCGTTCGTTGAAGCTCCGGCCGATTCTGAGAGTGGAATTTCCGGCCGCAATGGTGCCGTTAGCCTTTGAGGAAGCGACGGCCACTCCATTGTTATACAGGGTCGCGGTGCGTGCATCCGTGTCGATCACAGCCGTCAGATTGATCCATTCATATTGATTGAGGGGCTTGTCGACCTTCAGTTCAAGAGGCCAGCCGCCCACAAAAGTCTTAAAGGAATATTTTCCGTCAAATCCGATAAAGAAACCGAATCCTGTCTTCGCCTTCTCATCGATACAGGAAGCGATCGCGACCTGTTCGGCAGTATTGACATCGATTTCGACAATCGGATAGGTCTCGACAGCGAACCATACGGAGGCTGTCATCTTCTTTGACCCGGCGGGGATGATGTCGCTCAGAGCGGCATCTATATATGTTGAATAGCCGTCAAAGCGCAGCGCTTTCCCGGAGGCCCCGTCAAGATTCTCGGCCGGACGCACGCTGTTGATGGCAAATGAATTTCCTGAAATAATTTCGGAGATTTTGTCTCCGGCGTTCTCCATCGGGAAGCGGGCAACCTCCTTTGCTTGCGATGCGAAAGGGATCAGACCGGCCACAGCCAACGGACAATAATATTTAAGAAGAGATTTTTTCGTCATTTGAAAAGGTTGAATTGATAGGTAATAGGGAATAAGTAATAAGTGATAGGTAATAGTGAATAGGTGAAAAGTAAGAGGGAAGAGGGGAGAGGTGGTCAAATTGTAGATTTTTTTAATAACCGCCGGCGATATCCTCGCCGGCGGCAATCTGAATGTAGAAACTAAATAATTTAACGGATAAATCGTGATTTTATTTCAAGTAGTTGAGAATGTTCGAAGTGAGTTGCTCAACGTTGTGCTGATAAGGGTTCTTGCCTGAATTCTGGTTCCATTCATAGGCTGCGAGACCGTTGGCGATGCATCGTCCGTGATTGGCAGTAGAATAGAATTCAACCATGCCTGCAACACAGTGGTCGCGCACGTGGCCCCAAGTTGCGAGCACGAGTGAATTGGTTGTCACCTCGAAGTTCTTGATTACGTCGCGCTGGTCGCCGCGGCCGTAGATGTTGCAGTCCCACATGCAGTTGTGGTCCTCGCG
>CAYQQG010000033.1:0-16166 GCA_964419535.1 uncultured Sangeribacter sp. | reverse complement strand
GCCGTCGTGAACGGTGATTCGATCCCTTCGGGTGCTGTCAGTTCCAGTGCCCCATAGACTTCGTCGGTCGAGATGTGGTAGAAAAGTTTACCTTCGAACTTTTCGGGAAGTGACTCCCAATATTCCTTCGCGGCCTGAAGAAGAGAAAGAGTGCCCATCACGTTTGTCCTTGCGAAAGTGAACGGATCCTTGATCGAACGGTCAACATGGCTCTCGGCGGCGAGATGAATGACACCGTCAATCTTATTTTCACGAATGACGTCTCTCATCCGATCCAAATCGGCAATATCGGCCTTGATGAACCTATAGTTCGGCGCCTGCTCGATGTCGGATAGATTCGCAAGATTTCCGGCGTATGTGAGCGCGTCGAGGTTCACTATCAGATAGTCGGGATATTTGTTGACGAACAAGCGGACAACATGGCTGCCGATGAATCCGGCTCCTCCCGTAATCAATATTCTTCTTTTGTATTCCATTTATTTCTTGGATTCTTTATTTTAGTTTTTGTATCGGCCTGAAACACGTCTGACGGGTTTGCCAAATTCAATGAGAATGTCAGTTAGTCGTGCTCCCTAAGATCTTAAACTGTTTCAAATAAGTTCTTATACTCCGGCTCCTTCACGCGCAAGATTGCAGATGCATCTGCTGAGCGAATCCGTCCAATAAGGTATCTTCAATCCGAACGTCTTCTTGAATTTTGATTTGTCAAGCACGGAATAGCTCGGACGTGTCACTTTCGACGGAAATTCATCCGAATGGCAAGGTTCTATGTCGCATTTCCTGTCCGTTCCTGTTTCTTGAGCTATTCGCTTTGTGAAATCAAACCATGAGCAGACACCTTCATTGGAATAATGATAAATCCCCTCGTTGCCTTTAAATTTCCTCTCCTCGATTATCTTCACGATCGCTTCGGCTAAATCTCCGGCATAAGTGGGAGTGCCGGCCTGATCAAATACGACTTTGAGGGTCGGAACCGTGTTTGTCAGACGCATCATCGTTTTGAGGAAGTTTTTCCCATATTCGCTGTATAGCCACGCTGTTCGGAAGATAAGGGCCTTTGCTCCCGACGATTTTATCTGTTCCTCACCGTGAAGTTTGGTCAGTCCGTAAACGCCTGTCGGATTGACGGGCTCATCTTCTCCGCGCGGTGTGTTCCCCTGATTCCCGCCGAAGACATAATCTGTGGAAATATGAATCAGAGTGCCGTCATTCTCAGCCGTGGCCTCCCCCAGATTCCGGACAGCTTCAGCATTAAGCCGTTCAGCAAGGTCCTTTTTATCCTCTGCACCCTCAACATCCGTGAATGCAGCGCAATTGATGATGACTTCTATATTCTCTTTCTTCACTATATTTCGGACAGCTTCCTTATCCGTTATGTCAAGTTCAGCCACATCCGTAAAGATATATCTGTCCTCGGAATTGGCGGTCACTCGCCGAACTGATTTGCCTAATTGGCCATTGGCGCCTGTAACTAAGATATTCATTACTTTCTTCTCACTTACTTCTTTTCATAAATAAAAGGGGAGTCAAAATCTTTCAGAAGAGGATGATTCTTATCTTTTTCTGACAGAATGACATTGTCGGTCGGCAGTTTCCAGTCGATCCCTAACGAAGCGTCTTCGATCGATATCCCTCCGTCGGCCTCCGGGGCGTAATAGTTGTCACACTTATATTGAAAAACGGCCTCGTCGCTCAGGACTGCGAATCCGTGAGCAAACCCTTTGGGAATGAAGAATTGAAGATGATTTTCCTCGGTCAATTCCACAGCGACATGTTCCCCATAGGTCGGTGATCCTTTCCGTATATCGACGGCGACGTCAAGAACACGGCCTTTGACACATCGGACGAGTTTAGCCTGAGTGTAAGGGGGACGCTGAAAATGAAGCCCGCGCATGACTCCGAGTGAAGATTTGCTCTCGTTGTCCTGAACGAAATCAACGGCTCCTACTTTCTCGTCAAACTCACGTTTATTATAGCTTTCAAAAAAGTATCCCCGAGAATCTTCAAATATTCTCGGTTTTATAATCACAACCCCTTCAACCGGAGTCTTAATTACTTCCATATGAAACAGTTAAAATTTTATGAAATGGGCTCTTAGGAACTTATTCAGTCAAGATTGGAATCGAAGGTACGGTCAATTTCTTCAACAACCTTCATCAGATAGCGCCCATATTGATTTTTGAGCATCGGTTTGGCTATCTCTATCATCCTTTCTTTTGTAATCCAGCCTTTGCGATAGGCTATCCCTTCGAGACATGCAATCTTAAGCCCCTGTCGCTTTTCAAGCACTTCGACATAAATCGACGCCTCGGCCAATGAGTCATGAGTGCCCGTATCGAGCCATGCGAATCCTCTCGGGAGTGTGGAGACTTTCAGCTGCCCTTTCTTCAGATATTCTTGGTTTACGGTTGTGATCTCCAGTTCTCCGCGGGCTGAAGGCTTGATGCCGGCGGCTACGTCCACGATGCTGTTAGGATAAAAATACAATCCAACAACTGCATAATTGGATTTTGGATGTTCGGGTTTCTCTTCAATAGAAAGACACCGTCCCTCTTTGTCAAATTCCGCAACTCCATATCGTTCCGGATCATCAACCCAATAGCCGAAGACAGTCGCAAGATTGTTTTCTTCCGCATCCTTGACCGCTTCCGTCAGACGCTGGCCGAACCCCGCTCCGTGAAAGATATTGTCTCCCAATACGAGACAGGCGGCTTCATCGCCTATGAATTCCTTGCCGATGATAAAAGCCTGTGCGAGTCCATCGGGAGAGGGTTGTTCCGCATACGAAAAATTCACGCCGAAATCGGATCCGTCTCCCAATAGCCGTTTGAAACCCGGCAGATCATTGGGAGTCGAAATGATCAGGATGTCCCTGATTCCTGCTAACATCAGGGTTGAAATCGGATAGTATACCATCGGCTTGTCATATATGGGAAGCATTTGCTTGGACACGCCCTTGGTTATTGGATACAATCTGGAACCGGAACCACCGGCCAATACAATACCTTTCATATTATCATTTTTTATATCCACAAAATTAACAAAATTTTTTAAATTTTTGTAACTTTGCATGAATAAGTTTAGAAAAAGCGGCTACAATAACCCATATAGCGGCTGCAATAACCCCATAATAAGATATAAAATGCAAAAGATACCGAGTTTTACCATTGATCATACGCGCCTTGAGCCCGGAATTTTTGTCTCGCGGCGTGACGTCACTCCGAATGGTGACGATTTGACAACTTTCGATATACGGATGACTCGTCCAAACCGCGAGCCGGCTCTCGACCCGAAGTGCCTTCATGCAATGGAGCACCTTGCGGCGACTTATCTTCGCAATCATCCCGAATGGAAAGACCGAATAGTTTATTGGGGTCCTATGGGATGTTGTACAGGCAACTATCTCATCCTTTCCGGAAATTATGAAAGCAAGGATATAATCGACCTTATGCGCGAAACTTTTGAGTTTATAGCGGATTATGACGGTGAGATCCCTGGCGCGACCCCAAGGGACTGCGGAAATTACAGCTATATGGATCTTAAGGCTGCGAAAACGGCGGCCCGCAAGTTCCTTGATGAAATCCTCAGTGAGCCAAAGTCTGAAAACCTCAACTATCCTTCGTAGTCCCCCGTTTCATAAAATTTGGGCCAGAGCGAGCGTTTCCTGCAGGTTGAGGCCAAGCGAACGTTTCTTTTGAAGCGTACTCTAAAAAATACGTTGATTCTATTCTCCAAGATTGGTCTTTTTAAGCACAATATCCTGAATGTTTTTGCGTTATACAATCAAATGAGAAAAATTTGTATAGCAATACTTTCGATAACCGTTTGTCTGTTATCATCATGTGATTTTTCCGGCAAAAAGTCGGGAGGCTCATCTTTTGGAGATGAGGATTATTCCGAACATGATATGGAAGAAATGGTGTCAGGTTCTTCAGATTATGATCTGAATGATGACCATGACATGAATTCTAATCAAAAGGGTGATGAAAGAAAAGAAGGTGAGAAAGACAAATCGGATAAGAAGATTGAGGACCCGAAACCCGATAAGGAGAGCCCGTCTCTGTCTCCCGCAGAAATGGAAATGCGTCGAACTTTGGATGAACGCATAAGACAAAGCATTCCACATTAATGAATTTTGGAAAGGGCTCTTTTAGAAAGATAGTAAAAAAACAGCCGGAGAAATCCGGCTGTTTTTTTCGTTCAGACCCTTAGGGTCTTAGATTTCGGAAGCGTCGAAACCTGCGGAGCTGACAGCTGCAAGCACAGCCTGAGGATTATGTTCTCCCTCAACGGTCGCATGACCTGATGACAGATTGACAACCACGTTGCTCACGCCCGCAACGCCATTGATTGCTTTCGTGACTGAAGCCTGACAATGAGGGCAGTTCATCCCTTTGATTAAATATTCTTTTGCCATTTCACTTTCTATTTTATTGTTATTAAGTTTTCGTTTTAATGCGGAATAGATCAGAAGTGCCACAAGCACAGCGGAACATATCAGCGAGAAAATGCTGAAATGATGATGAGTGTGTCCGGCCGCGCCGATGACAGATAGGTTGAACCATTCTTTCGGTAAGAAATAGTCAATGAGTATTCCGAATGCCAATGCACCGACAATTATAGTTGACAAATATATGAGAGCTGTCTTTTTCCCCAATTCGCGGGAGATAAGGGTGAAAGATGCGAAATTCGCCGCCGGCCCGGCCATAAGCAGTACGAATGCCGTGCCGGGAGAAAGCCCTTTGAGCACCAAAGACATTGCAATCGGAATTGAGCCTGTTGCACAGACATACATCGGGATCGCGATCAATAGCACTGCGATCATGGCTATTATAGGGTGTTCACCAAGTACGGCAAGATAATCTGCCGGCACATACACGGTTATGACAGCGGCTATAATCAGTCCGACTACTAACCAGAAGCCTATGCTCCCGACAAGATCCACAAATCCGTATGAAAGTGCGTTCAGGCATTTTTGACCGAATCCTATCGGCTGTACGGTTTCGCACGAATCGTTATGAGAGTGTCCGGAATGGTTAGCACCGGATGATATGGCCTGACCTGATGTTGAATTCTCTTTGGATTCGTGGCGCCCCACTGCTATTCCTCCGGCAACCGCTGTGACCAATGCGGCCACGGGACGGATAATCGCAAATGCCGGACCGAGAAGTGACCATGTCGCCGATATGCTGTCGACACCGGTTTGAGGTGTTGCGATCAGAAATGACGTTGTGGCCGCTTTTGAACCTCCGTTTCGCCTCATGCCGATTGCTGTCGGCAATACGCCACACGAGCATAACGGCAGCGGCACACCGAAAAGAGCCGCCTTCACGACCGTCTTGGAATCCGCACCCGAGAGGTGGCGCATAAACATGCTTTGCGGAATGAAAGCATGCATCACCCCGGCAATGAGAAACCCTAATAGAATATAAGGTGACATCTCATTGAGTATGAATAGTATAGCTTTTAAAATTTCCATATTTCATTTATTATAGACAATTGCATTTTGCTATCGCTTAAACAAAATTAATCATTAAATCCCTTATCTCAAAAAGATCTCTCATCTCTGCAACCTTGTTGCATGTATATGTTCTTCGAGTATTTAAATAAATAGTAAATTTTGTAATTTATTTTATCTGCATTGGTCATGATCCTTCACTCGCAGATAATCAATTTTGATGGAAAAAAATTAAAAAATTAAGATTCCGGGACTTGCCGATTCCATATTTTTTTGTAACTTTGCTATGGAATGGCGTTCTTATCTGATTGAGATTCAATAATAATAGCTAAGAATAGGCATGAAAACATAAAATGTTAAAATGAATATTTAATATGTCAATTTGCATATGAAATATGGTAATATGAATAAATAATATGAAAAAAATCTACTTATCCCTGATTGCATCTTTGGCTTTCGGGTTGGCGCCGACTCATGCAATGGCGAACTCCGAGATCGCTGACGCTGACGACACATTCGATAGTACCGAATTGATGTTCTTTTATTATAAGGACGGGCGTTACAAATATGCGTGGTCAACCAATCTCGAAATAACTTTTAGGAATGATAAGCTTATCGCATCAGGCCCCGAAAATTATTTAGAGATCCCATTGTCAGAACTCGACTATTTCCATTTCAATGGCCGCATAACAGGTATTGAGCTCCCGGAAGAGTTGAAATCAGGATTCACAGTGTATAACCTGTCAGGCGTTTCTTTAGGTTATTTCGATAATTTCAGCGAAGCTCGCAAGGCATTGCCGGAAGGCATTTATGTGATTGAAAAAGACAGTTCAACCTATAAAGCCGTAATCAAATGAGAAAGATAACTTTATTAAAAAGTATGGCCGTTATGGCTGCTCTGTCTGCTCCGCTGATTGTGAGTGCGACTTCGCTTCACGTTGTGAAAGGGAATACGGAATATGTGATCGCCGCCAGTCCAATGTGGACGGCTAACTATAGCTCCGGAACAATCAGCATCATGGGAGAATCATTTCTGATCTCTGAAATCACAAAGATGTATGTCTCGGAAGATGATGTCAAAGAGAATACCGTTATTGTAAATTATAACGGTGATTCGGCCTCCATTATTATGTCAAGGGACTTGGTGTCCTTGGTCAGCTGCACAATGGATGGTGCGCATGTTAATTTGGTTCAGAGCGACAACGTGAATGAGTCGACCGGAGAAATCACTTATATACTCTCAGGAGCATCCGAAGACGGCTCGTTCAATCTGACCGGCAGTTATAAGGCTACGATAGAACTTCAAGGCCTTGATCTTACAAACAAGAGTGGAGCACCGCTAAATATAAAGAACGGCAAGAGAATTGCCGTAAGCGCTAAAAATTCCACCGTCAATAATCTCACCGACGGAGAGGGTTCCCAGAAGGGCGCGATTTCATGCACCGGACATCTTGAATTTAAAGGGAAAGGAACGCTGAATGTCACCGGAAATGTCGGACATGCAGTCTACGCCAAAGAATATGTCGAGATGAAGAATTGCACTCTCAACGTGCTCTCTGCACCGAAAGACGGCATTAATTGCACTCAATATTTCCTTCTCGAAAGCGGCAAGCTCAATATCCGTAATGTAGAAGGCGACGGCGTTCAGGTAGACTTTAAAGATGCCGAAAACCGCGAAGAAGAGGACACGGGAAAAATCACACTCGCCGGCGGAACCGTAGATATGGCGATAACCGGAATTGCCATGAAAGGTTTCAAGGCTGAGGGAGACCTTGAGGTCACAGGGGGTGAAATCAAGATCACGTCTTCCGGTAACGGAGAATATGATGAAAAGAAAGCCAAAACAAAGGCTTCCGCTTGTCTGGGAGCCGACGGAAATGTCACGATTTCTGGCGGATTGCTGAATCTTTCCGCTTCCGGAAGCGGTGGCAAGGGAATCTCTTGTGACGGAAATCTCAATTATAAAGGAGGAGAAATGGAAATTCACACTTCCGGCGGAATCCTTGTCTATTCAAATGGCTCTCTGAATCATAATTATACAGGCAACACGGACCGAATCGCCTCCGACATGAAATCTTCACCGAAGGGCGTCAAAGCTGACGGCGAGATTGTGATTGACGGCGGTTCGATTAAGGTCACAACGACCGGCAAAGGTGCCGAAGGCATTGAAAGCAAATCAACACTCGTCATAAACGACGGGTCGATAAACGTATTTGCGACCGATGACTGCATCAATTCTGCGAGCCACATGACAATCAACGGCGGTGACATTCTTGTTGTCAGCACCGGCAATGACGGTCTGGACACGAACGGCAGCATGTATATTAACGGCGGTGTTATCCGAGCCTTCGGTGCCGGCTCACCTGAATGTGGACTTGATGTCAACGAAGAGGAACGGCAGATTCTTGTGATAACAGGCGGCTATGTCCTTGGCGTAGGCGGCAACAATTCAGTCCCCACAACGGCTGCCAATACCCAGCCTTACGTTCACGGATCACTCAAAGTGACTTCCGGTACTCCGATTGTTATTGCTCAAGGAAATGATGACCTCTATACGTTCGAAGTGCCTACTGAATATGTCCCCTCGTCAAGCACAGGAGGTTTCCGCCCCGGAGGCTCTTCATCAGGCCAGAAAGTGTTCATCAGTGTCCCGGGAATGACAACTTCAACCTCTTACAAAATTTCATGCGGAACGGCTTCCTCAACAGTGACATCGACGCTCAAGGGATCCTCTTCCTCTTTCCCGTGGTGATGCCACCCTCAGAACAAAATCTGACAATATAAACACAACCTCATCGTTTCGGCGGTGAGGTTGTGTCGTTATGGGGATGTCCAAATGTCGTTATGAAGATGTCAAGCCGAACGAAGATTACAGTATGAATAGGTTATTCAAACCAAACCGTGGTCTAAACATATCGCGAAAGGGCCTCGATTTTGTAAGAATCCAATTCATTCTCCGGGACTATTCGTGAAATGATCTCCGGAATAAATGTCGTTTTCTTCAATAGAAGAAATGGAAGAAGATCGGCTTCTTCTCTTGTCTGCAAATCATTCATCATCTTCACGGCCTCTTCAAGCGTAAGCAATTCGGCCGGGTACAACGCGAGTGCAAGCATTCGAGACTCGCGGATTCCGGCGTCAGCCCATAAATCACCGGCGAGTTCGCGAAGTACTTTCCGGTCAGTAACCTCATCCTCAAACTGCCGTGCAATCTGGCGCACCTGAGGAAGTTGAAGACCGAAAATTATGGAATAAGGCATTCCCGCTTTACGCAACGAATCGGCAACAATCCCGTTGCGATATGTCATAAACAGCCGCTTGGCTTTCTTTATCTCTTCTGTCATAGGTATAAGGAAGCAATTTCTTGGATTATTAGTCTCAATGAGCAGCATAAATCGTTATGCCACATCGATTGATATGGTCAATTAAAGAGGGATTTTTTAAGGTCATGAAATTGGAAATATCAAACAAATAAGGTAAAGAAGAATCTTCAAACATCTCTCTTATCCGGAATATGTCGCGCTCAGTTAGATTTTTACCCTTTATTGTTAAGTCAATATCAGAAAACGGTTTGTAAGTTCCCTTGGCTCGCGAACCATAAATGATCGCTTCAGAAATGTTTGCGAGTGAAGAAAACGTTTCCATTAGATATTTATACTCATCCTCTGAAATTCCAATTTTTTCATAAATTTTCATCCTCTTTAATTTTAATCATTTTTGTCTCAAATTCTTTCATCAAGGGCATGTAGTCAGAAATAACTTTCGAGAATATTGAAGACGTTATGTCTTCATCATAAGTATGAGAGGTTATATTACGGGTAGATATTGTTTCAAGCCACATAGGATTAGAAATAATTCCCGATGCAAGAGCCTTTCGGAATGCGTCTCTCGAGCCACTGATGTTATTCTCCCCTTGATATTCAAGATAATCCTTCATGACCTTCCACGCTAATTCCTGAGTAAATTCAAACCTCTGAATAAACCCTTCCTTTAAGAGATCAATAGTTTGAGGAACGCTGCTTGTTCTAATAATATCAGCAGCTTCCTCTAACCTATTCAGAGCTTTGGTATAATTTTCGAATCGCTGAAGCCAACGCACATCAAGATTTCCCATATTCTTCATTCGTATATAATTAAATTACAAATTCAATTAATACTAATTACAAAGTTAATACATAAATCTTAATTATACTAATTTGCCCCCGATTTAATATTTGATGATGTTTCCTTAAGACAAAAGCCAACTAAGGGACAAAAGGGATAAATTAAGACATAAGCACAAAAGTCACATAAGGAACATAAGGTTGTAGAGAATCTCTTTTGCTCTTTTGTCAGTAATAGTTTATTCTTTTGTCCCTTATGTGACTTATGCGCTTATGTCTTTAATAAATTTTCTACTGTGCCTTATGTTGCTTATGTGCTTATGTCTTTAAAATAGATTCTTATATCCCTTCTGTGACTTATGTGCTTCTGTCTGTATTTTTCTAATTTTTGGGGATAGCTATTGTTTGAAACAAAAATAATTATTAATTTTGCGACCAATGGCGGAAAAGCATGGAGTCCCGTTCGGGACAATGCGTAAGGTCCGTCTGACATAATTTGACGCGTTTATCAACGCTCATTTGACACATGGAAATCTGGAAAATTCTCAAGGGGTCAAATGCAGCAGTGATGGATGCCTTTCGTTCGTGTATATCATTCTGATATTCACATATTTTGCGTGAGGCTCTAACTGCTCGTTTCATCCCGAAAGGCATTCCAGAGCCTCCATGTGTGAGACGAGTAGGAGATACAGACTCTCACGCATCTTTTTTTATAACCTAACGCCAACGAGGAGAGGACCGCGGCACAATTGATTTTATGGAAATTCCGGGTATTTCCTTCTACGATTTTTTAGGAAAATTTATTACAGGAGTCCTATTGTTGGCACTGGTGACACCTCCGTCATTTAATGCCGATGCAAATGCTTTTGCATGGCTCATGTATTTTGTGGCAGCTTATCTGATAGGGATAATTTGGGATCTGTTGATGCGGTTGGTGACCTCCAAATTACGCAGAAATCCAAAAATGCTTAGTTATTCCTATGATAAATATGTGGCTAACAATATTGCTCCGTTATTCAAACATTCTGATATTGTGGAGAAATATGATGAAGCCTACACGTTGGTGATGATGCACAATACTCTCGGCAGTATTCCGCCTCAAGAGTGTTCCCAAAACTTCCTGAGAAATATTTGGTTGATATTAATCCTCTATATCGTGTACCTTATTGCTTGGTTGCCCTGTGGTGAAAACATTATGTACTTCCACGGTTCATTAGGCTTTGGTTGTGAGGTATACAAATCATGCCTCATACTTCTTATAATCTTAGCGATTGTGATTCCTTTTGCATGGTGGCGCATCCAGATGTCAATCTACAAACTTGTCTGGGATAATGCCAATTGGACGCTACTTGTAATGACCGAACATTCTCAAAAATAATATACCTGACATTTTTCAAACTACAAATGAAACTAAAAATTTTCATATTATTCACCCTATTCTTTATATCACTTCAAGGAAAAGCCGGGGATACCTTCTATTACACTTACGAAGGGAAAACGTTGAAATATGAGATTATAGACGCGGAAGCACATACATGTGAAGTCGAAGAGAACCAGTATAAGGGGCTTTCAGGGGATATTAAAATACCCACTAACGTAACATATAACTCCACTACATACGAAGTTACATCTATCGCCGGATATGCTTTCTGGTATTGTGAAGGACTGACATCAGTGACGATCCCGGAATCTGTAAAAGATATTGGCTTTAATGCTTTCTATGGTTGTACCGGCTTGAACTCGGTTGTAACTAACAATCTGAAAGCTTGGGTAAGAATTGAATTTGAAAACATGTCCGCAAATCCGACTTACTATGCTAAGAAGTTGTTAGTTGGAAATGAGCCAATTCGTAACCTGACTATTCCCGAGGGGACGGAACGAATAGGTTCTTACGCATTTACACAGTGCAAAACTCTGCTGACAGTCGACATTCCAAAATCGGTAACATATATCGGCAATTATGCTTTCAGTGGTTGTACCGGCTTGACCACAGTGACAATACCGGAATCGGTAACACATATCGATGATTATGCTTTCTATGGTTGTACCGGCCTGACATTAGTGACAATACCGGAATCGGTAACATCTATCGGCAATTATGCTTTCTATGGTTGTACCGGCCTGACATTAGTGACAATACCGGAATCGGTAACATCTATCGGCAATTATGCTTTCAGTGGTTGTACCGGCTTGACCTCAGTGACAATCCCTGAATCGGTGACAGCTATCGGCGAAGAAGCTTTCTATGGTTGTACAGGCATGAAAAAATTAATTTTCAATGCTAAGAATTGTAGTGAATGCGGAAATAGCAGTTATCCGGCCTTCCCTTCCAATGTCGAGGAATTGACTATAGGAGAGTCTGTAAAGGTGATTCCCAATTATGCTTTCGATGGTTGTTCCGGCCTGACTTCGTTGACAATCCCTGAATCGGTAACATCTATCGGTTCTCATGCTTTCGGTGGTTGTAAAGGATTGACCTCGGTAACAATCTCTGAATCAGTAACATCCATCGGTAATTCTGCTTTCGGTGGTTGTATCGCATTGACCTCGGTGACAATCGGTGAATCGGTGACATCTATCGGTAATTATGCTTTCTATGGTTGTAAAAGTTTGAAAGAGTTAATTTACAATGCTGAGAATTGTAGTGAATGCGGTAGCCGTAATTTTCCAGCATTCCCTTCCAATGTCGAGGAATTGACTATAGGAGAGTCTGTAAAGGTGATTCCTAAAAATGCTTTCGATGGGTGTAAAAGTTTGAAAGAGTTAATTTTCAATGCTGAGAATTGTAGTGAATGCGGAAGTTGGCATTATCCGGTATTCCCTTCTAATGTAGAGGAATTGACTATAGGAGAGTCTGTAAAGGTGATTCCCGAAGATGCTTTCTCTCGTTGTACCGGACTGAAACAAGTAATTTTCAATGCTGAGAATTGCAGTATTTGCAATAGGATTTTCCCTTCCAATGTCAAAAAATTGATTATCGGAGAGTCCGTAAAGATGATTCCAAAGTATGCTTTTAGATATTGTAGGGATATTACATCTGTGACAATCCCAGAATCAGTGATATCTATTGGCGATATGGCCTTCGATGGTTGTGAAGGGTTGACCTCAGTGACAATCCCGAACTCGGTAACATCTATCGGCGAAGAAGCTTTCATAGGTTGTACCGGTCTGACCTCAGTGACAATCCCGAACTCGGTAACATCTATCGGCGTAGAAGCTTTCCGTTATTGTACCGGATTGACAACAGTGACGATCGGTGAATCGGTAAAAGATATTGGCTCAAACGCTTTCTATGATTGTACCGGACTGACCTCAGTTGTAACTAACAATCTGAAAGCATGGGCAAGCATTGAATTTAAAAACAAGTACGCTAATCCGACTTATTATGCCCATAAACTGTTAGTTGGAAACGAGACAATTCGTAAATTGACTATTCCCGATGGAACCGAACGAATAGGTTCTTACGCATTTGTTAATTGTGAGCCGTTGTTAACTGTTGACATTCCGAGATCTGTTACTTCCGTAGGAAGCAACCCGTTTTACGGATGTACCGGATTGCAGAGGATAATATTTCCTGATATGCTTACCGCAATTTCTATCAACTATGGTTCTTTAAATCAATTAAAGGGTGGCAACAACGCTCAATATTATATAGGATCTGAATTATTCAATCCGGAGGAAATTATTATTCCTGAATCAATGACCGAAATTCCCGATTATGTTTTTTCCGGCTGGTCTCAATTAAAAAAAGTTACTTTTCATGATAAGGTAAGAAGTATAGGGCAAGGAGCCTTTCGTGGATGCAGTCTGACCGAAGTGATTATCCCTAACTCAGTAAGATCAATTGGTACGGCAGCATTCGAAGATTGCAAGCTTCTGGAGTCAGTTTGGATCGAAAATGTGAATATATGGGCCAGAATTAAATTTGGGAATTCATTTGCCAATCCATTATATTATGCCCGTAATCTATATATAGGAGAAGCCAAGACATTGGCTCAAGATCTGGTGATAGAAGGATCTGAACCAATCAGCGATTACGCCTTTTACAATGCTTCATCATTATCTCGTGTTCGTGTTAAAGATGGAGCCGATGTAGGACAAGAATCCTTTTATAATTGCGGAAATTTGACTGATTTATGTTTAAATTCAGAAAATATTTCTGAAAAGGCTTTCTATGGATGCAGTCAGATAAAGAATATATATGTGCCTTTGGAAACACCGCCAACTGCTCCTGACAACGCATTCAGTAATTATGTTGGCGTGAATCTTTATGTACCCTATGGTTGCGTGGAAAAGTATGAAAATGCTGAAACTTGCTGGTGGCGCTTCCTTGACATCTATGAATCGGATTTTACGGATCTTGATACATTGTTTATTCCGGATTATACTAATGTAATTCCAACCGGGATAGAAGGAATAGAAGATGACATCAACGGACTTTCCAAAGCATTCCGGTCAAGAGATATCTTCAATCTTCAGGGTGTATGTTTGAAACGAAACGCAACTGATGACGATATAAATTCGCTCACTCCCGGTCTCTATATTATAGCCGGCAAGAAGGTTGTAGTGAAATAATCTGACTGAAATTAATTTATTGCTGTCGTCCGCTAAAAACGGGCAATAGTCAAAAATGAATGGCTCGATCGCTGATTTTACAGTGGTCGAGTTTTTTTTGATGATAAGTCACTAGCTGTCTGATAGTAGGGACGCGCCTTCGGCACGTCTCAAGGTTGTTTGCGATGACATTCGTCACATAATTGTTAGGGAGAAACCGGCCTTATCACCTTGAGACGTGCCGGAGGCACGTCCCTACAATTTTAATCCCCTCTTTACCCTTTAATGTCAAGTCAATTCCCAGGCACGCAGTGACATATTTCAGCGTGATCATCATCTGCAGAAATGTTTTGGCGACCTATTTTTTCCACATTTCCACGATTTCCACACCCGTGAAATTATGGAAATGTGGAAATCGTGTTAAAATCAAAATTTATAACAATATTCTCAGCATTGATTTGTAAATTTGCAATATATTTAGAAGTGCTGTAAAATATATTTATATATAGTATATAGGTATATTTAGGGCGGTGTATATATTAATATTTACATATCAATATAATTGTTTTATCAATAAATATTTTATGTATCAGTATTAAAATATTGATGACTGATAAAAACTGATAACATAAAATGAATTGCTCGATCGCTGATTTAACAGAGGTCGAGTTTTTTTGATGATAGTCATTCGCTGTCTGATAGTAGGGACGCGCCTTCGGCACGTCTCAAGGTTGATTGCGATGACAAACATCACATCATTGTTAGGGAGAAACCGGCCTTATCACCTTGAGACGTGCCGGAGGCACGTCCCTACAATTTTAATCCCCTCTTTACCCTTTAATGTCAAGTCAATTCCCAGGCACGCAGTGACATATTTCAGCGTGATCTACGGCAAGAACTGATTGGATTTCAACACGCAAAACTGATTCCGCAGGACGAGCAGAATTGGCGCAGAACGTTCTTTATTTTAATCTCATGAGGATTAGTGAGTAAGCCTTATTTTGGTTGACTGTATTTTAGTCTTAAGCCTGACTCAAGATGTGTCTTAGGTCTGATTCAAGTTGACTGTAGATAAGTTACAATGTTCTGCGTTAATTCTGCCAGATTTGCGCTAACCGTTTTGCGTGATTGAAGATTAAAATTGTTCCGACGATTCAGTTGGTACGCAGAGAGATATTTCAGCGTGATCATTATCGGCAAAAATGTTTTGGCGACCTATTTTTTCCACTTTTCCACTTTCTACGTTTTACATGCTTTCCACGTTTTACATGCTTTCCACGTTTTGCATGCTTTCCACGTTTTGCATGCTTTCTACGTTTTCCACGATTCCCACATTTTCACACCCGTGGAAATGGTGGAAATGTGGAAAATAGGTAAGGTCATAAAAATAAAGAAATGAACCACAAATGTTGTGGCTCATTTCTCGTTCAGTTAACGGTTTATCCGTATTAGTCGGTTTAGCCGGTTCTCTTGTTGTTGTTCCCGTTCAAATGACGGTTTACCCGGTTCGTTTGTTGTTTTAACCGGTCTAAATAAAGGTTTGTCCGGTACGGGTGATTAGAGGTTGGAGTGTTCGCGGCTCAGGCGGAGCATCTGGTCGGGATAGGACTCAGTGTAGTCGAGAGTGATGTCGATGATTTCGCCGTTGTCGTCTTTCACTACGTTATAGACGGGGTTGAGGAAACCGCGATAGGGGGGGATGTTGAGTTTAGAATAGCGGTCAAGGACCTCTTTGTGAAGTTTCGGATCAATCTTGACGGCATATTTCTGAACCAATGCGTTGCCGGCCTTATAGTCGCCTTCACTCTTTATGCGCTGGATTTCGGAAAGGAGCTGACCGATGAGTTCTCTCATCTTCTTATAATCGTTGATTTTCACGTATGTCTTTCCATTGCGCTTGACGAGTTCAACGACCTTATCCTTCTTGCCCTTTTCGAGCACCCATTTCGCAATGAGCTGACGGTTGCGCATGTGAGCTTCCTCGACATCCTTGCCAGGCTCTACACGGGTGAGCTGGGTCATGAGGCCGTTGAGGATATACTTGTAATACT
>CAYQQG010000032.1:0-16269 GCA_964419535.1 uncultured Sangeribacter sp. | reverse complement strand
TATTATGCAGAAAAAGTCAAGAACAAGAAATACAATCTCGACGAATCTGAGGTCCGTCCATACTTCTCACTTGACAACGTCCTGAAAGGCCTGTTCGGCGCCGCTGAAAAACTTTACGGAATCAAATTGGTCGAACTCCCCGACGCTCCCAAATATATGGAGGAGGTGAAAGTATATGACGTTCAGGACGCGAAGACCGGTGAACATATCTCCGTTTTCATGACTGACTTCTTCCCGCGCGCATCCAAACGCCAGGGAGCATGGATGGAACAGATGCAATCAGCCGGTCTCTATCAGAACGGTGTGTCGAAACGCCCCATTGTCTATAATGTCGGCAACTTCACGCGTCCCGCCGGTGACACACCTTCACTCCTCACACTGGACGAGATCGAGACCACCTTCCACGAATTCGGCCACGCCCTTCAGGGAATGCTGACAACAGCTCCCTATAAAGGACTTGCAGGCACAAACGTTGACCGCGACTATGTCGAAATGTCCTCACAGATGAACGAGCATTTCGCCTTCTCGCCAGAATTGCTTAAGGAATATGCTTTCCATTATCAGACCGGCGAGGTGATCCCCGACTCGCTCATTCAGAAGCTCGAGGATTCCTCCAAATTCAACCAGGGATTCGTCACCACCGAACTTGCCGGCGCGGCATTGCTCGACCTCGAATGGGGCAAGCATGACGGCAAGGATGTCGATGTACGCGGTTTCGAGAAACAGATCGCAGACAAGATCGGCATGCCGGAAGAGATCACCTTCCGCTATCGCTCACCCTATTTCAAACACATCTTCGGCGACGACGGATATGCTTCCGGATATTACACTTATCTCTGGAGCCAGGTTCTCGAGGCCGACGCTTGGGAACTCTTTGAAGAAAAGGGTATCTTCGATCCCGAAACAGCGGCTTCATATAAGAAGAACATTCTTGAAAGCGGCGACACTGAAGACGCTCTTATCCTCTTCGAACGCTTCCGCGGCCACAAGCCCGATCCGCACGCTCTTCTCCGCCTCCGCGGTTTTGAAGATTAAAAGATCTTCTGACGAATCCTGTCAAACTGACATTCTGTCATAATGACAATTTGACGAATTGACGAATTGACCTTAATAATTTAAAGCGCCGGGAAATTTCCCGGCGTTTTTTTGCGTTATAGAGTTATGAATGAGATTATACATCTATATCGCCCGGGATATCCGGAGGATATAATAAGCGAGAGCAGTGACACGAATTTTTCAGATTTAGACCGCAAGATGATGCGCCGTGCAATCCAAATTGCCCGATATGGCGAAGGATTCACATCCCCGAACCCGATGGTCGGCGCCGTGATTTGCAGTCCCGACGGACGCATCATTGGCGAAGGATGGCACCGCCGCTATGGTGAAGGTCACGCCGAAGTGAATGCTGTCGCGTCGGTCAAGGACAAAGACAGAGCCTTGCTTGCGGAATCGACCATTTATGTCACGCTCGAGCCCTGCTCTCATTATGGGAAGACTCCGCCTTGCGCCGAACTTCTTATCCGCGAACGTTTGAAGCGTGTCGTCGTCGGTTCTCTCGACCCTTTCCCCAAAGTCGCGGGACGCGGCGTCCGGATGCTGCGGGACGCCGGCGCAAGAGTTGATGTCGGTCTTCTTGAACGCGAGTGCAAAGCTCTGAACCCACGTTTCCTCACTGCCCACTCCTCCGGACGCCCTCATATTTTGCTCAAATGGGCACAATCCGCCGACGGATTCATCGGCTCGTCCGAGGGGGAACCGCGCGCAATATTCTCCACCCCTGTCAGTCAATTGGCTGTCCATAAACTCCGGACAATGAGTGACGCCATTCTTGTCGGCGTCAACACCGTCATCGCTGACAATCCGAGGCTCGACGCGCGGCTTTGGCCGGGAAACGATCCGCGTCCCTCGAGTATGGATTCACCACGTTTGCCGGCCGACAGCATCTTGATATCGAAGAATCCGATTCTGCGGAAATCGGATGAGAGCCTCACTGACTTTCTCAAACGGCTCTATACGGAGGAGAAGATCATCTCGCTTATGGTTGAAGGCGGAAGCCTGACACTCAGTGAATTTCTCCGCGAAGGGCTCTATGATGAAATCAGGATCGAGGTCTGCCCCGTAAAGCTCGGCTCCGGAATCCCCGCGCCATCCTTAGCCACCCCCGTCACAAACCGGTCATAAAAAAGAGACTCATCCACTATTTATTTAACATTTTTTTTGATATTTTCAATTAAATAGCGGTTTGGATGTTTAGAATTTCAGCAAATAATGTTAACTTTGCAAGTTGAAAAAGAATTCTCCATTATGAAATAATGGCCGGAATCAAGCAAATTCTATCAATCAACAGCATAACCGGTATGCATCAGAAACAATATATCGGGTCTTTCCTTTTCATCTGCCTGCTTCTTTTGGGAGCATGCAACGCAAAGGATGAGCCGGAAAAGATCGACACCCAAATCGCTCCCAGCGTGGCGGTCACCAAGTTCTCAATCAAACCAAACGCTAGTGTGATGAGTGACCTGGACTCTGTCTTTTTCTCTATCGATCTCGATCACAAGGTCATATACAACGCCGACTCATTGCCGAAGGGGACGAAGATTGACAAACTCGTGCCTCTGATCACGTATCCGGCATCGGTCACCCGCGCTGAAATAACGATGACCGGCGGCGAGACGCGAGAAGGGACCGTCAACTATGTCTCCAACCCGTCGGACTCGATCGATTTCACCGGACATGTCTCTTTGCGTCTCTCAAACGATGACGAATCCGTCTCAATGACATACACGCTTAAAGTCAACGTTCACAAGACAGTCGCGGACTCGCTCATGTGGGACAAGGAAGCCGTCTCGGCGCTCCCATCACGAATGGCGTCACCGCGCGATCAGAAAACTGTTTCGGTCGGCAAGGATATTGTTTCACTTATTGAAGAAGCCAACTCGACCTTCACCCTCGCAAGATGTCAGAATCCCGCCGAATCCTCATGGTCGAAAGAGGAAGTGACGTTCCCCTTCGTCCCGCAAGTCCGTTCTTTCTCGACTGACGGCACAAATCTTTATATTCTTGACAGCTCCAAATCCCTTTTCAAATCCACCGACGGAAAGAATTGGACCGCGGCCGGATGCGAATGGATCGGCATAATCGGCGAATTCAACGGTTCACTCCTCGGAATCATGCCGGGACCGTCACCTCTTTTTGACATCTATCCCCGACCGGCAGATTTCACTCCCCGGGCTCTCCCTGACAACTTCCCGACCGAGGATTTCTCTAATTTCAATTCTTTCTCTTCAAAATGGTCCGCGACTCCGATCGGATTCTTCACCGGAGGATCGCGCGCCGGCACCGCTTCAAACGCGACATGGGCCTATGACGGCGAGACATGGACAATCATATCCGACAATCCCCTTCCGCCTCTCAGGAATGCGGTTGTCGTGCCATATTTCAGCTATTTGAAAACCACCACTTCATGGATCCAGACAGAATACAGCGTCTGGCTCTGCATGGGTGGAACAGACGCTTCCGGCAATCCCAACGAAACGCTTTATATATCATACGACAACGGCGTGAACTGGGCGAAGGCCGGCGACCTGATGCAATATCCTGACTTCATACGTTCGGGATATTCGGCCGACGCAATCATCCGTTCAATCCCAAGAACGGCCTCTCTCGACGACAACTGGCGGAAGATCCGAGCTTCGCGACACACGCCTCAGATGCGACTGAGCTACACAATCGAAGGCTCTCAGATTGATTGGGAATGCCCATATATCTATCTCTTCGGGGGATTCGGAAAAGACGGGAAACTCAATGACGAGATCCGTCGTGCGGTGCTCGCCCGTCTGACCTTCACTCCGATTTTCTAATCTCTTCTCAATAAAATTAACCAATTGACAGATATCCGGATTATGCCAAACCTCAAACAAACGGTGATCGCTCTGCTGCTCACGATAGCGGCTTGCCTCCCTGTGTCACTCAAAGCGCAGGAAGATTATCGTTTTGATTTCGGAGGGGGCATAGGAATGACGGGCTATCTGGGCGATGCGAACACGGCGAACCTCTATCAGAACCCTTCTTGGGACGCCGAAATTCTCCTTAGATATATCGCCAACCCGCGCTGGGGATTCAAGACAAATTTCTATGTCGGAGGATTGAGCGGAGACTCATCCAAGATGACAAATGTCTTCCCCAATGATGAGAATTACAAATTCACGACCACCTTCTTCGAACTCGGAGAAATGGCTGAATTCAACTTCTTCAACTATGGAATGGGGGAATATTACCGCAAGCTCAAACGGTTCTCCCCCTATATCACCGGAGGCCTGTCTCTTACACTATGGACCACCGGAGGCCACACATACGCCGGCTTCACTCTCCCCTTCGGCTTCGGCTTCAAGTACAAGCCCTCACGCAGGCTGAACCTCGGACTCGAATTCCTGATGAAGAAGGTGTTCACAGACCGGCTTGACGGCGAACAGCTGAGTGACCCTATGGGAATCAAAAGCTCATTCGCCAAAAACACAGACTGGTATTCAACGCTGACATTCACAATCAGCTATGAATTCAGCAAACGATGTGCCGTATGCCATTATAAGGAATAACCGGACAATTCAATCTGACAGCACATGAACGAACTCGACCGACTCATATCCGAAATAGACACCGGAAGATTGCCGCGCCACGTCGCTATAATCATGGACGGCAATGGCCGCTGGGCCAACAACAAGGGCATGCAACGGAGCGAAGGTCATTCCGAAGGAGTGACAGCCGTTCATCGTGCCGTGGAATTCGCTTCCGACATGGGGATCGGCTATCTGACTCTCTATGCGTTCTCAACCGAGAACTGGAACCGTCCCCGGGAAGAGGTCGACACACTGATGCACCTGATCGGGTGGGCGATCGAACGCGAGCTGCCCGACCTTATACGCAATAATGTCCGCATCCGGCTTGTCGGCGACATCGGGCGTATCCCCGAGGATGCCCGCCGGCGCCTGATCAATTCCGAAGAGGCGACCTCCCGATGCACCGGTATGGTCCTTTTGATGTGCCTCAGCTATTCTTCACGCTGGGAGCTGACTGAAGCCGCCCGAAAACTCGCCGCTATGGCCGTCAAAGGCGAAATCGAACCGGACCGCATTTCGGAAGAGACATTCAATTCATCTCTCGCAACGGCCGGTGTCCCGGATCCGGATCTTCTTATCCGCACCGGCGGCGAGCGCCGCATTTCCAATTTCCTCCTTTGGCAAATTGCATACAGCGAACTCTATTTCACCGACGTGCTATGGCCCGACTTCGGCAAGACGGATTTCGCAAACGCGATTCTTGATTTCCAGCGGCGCGAACGCCGCTTCGGAAAGACAAGCGCCCAAGTCAAAAAAGATGACCCGATCGCTGACCGCTCAAACGACCGCATGATCGGTGAACAATCAAATGATTCCGTTTCCAATATCTAACTCCATATATGTCAATCCACGCTAAGTTCAGCATATTACTCACATTTCTGACTCTGCTCCCGTTCGCACTTCAGGCTCAGGAAGCGCCGTCAGATACAATCTATAATCCGGAGATCATATACTCTCCTATTCCGCACACATACGAGATCGCGGGAATATCCGTCAGTGGCGTCAATCATGTCGAGGATTACGTCGTCATCGGATATTCGGGTCTCAGTGTCGGCGAAAGAATCGAGATCCCCGGCGACGCAATCTCCAACGCCGTCAAAAGATTTTGGAGACAGGGATTATACTCTAAAGTTCAGATCTCCGTCACCAAACAGCTCGGCGACCTCGTGTGGCTTGACATCGCTCTCCGCCAACAGCCCCGGATGTCAGAACTTCGGTTCGACGGCGTCAAAGGCGGCGAAAAGAAAGACCTCACCGAACGGCTCGGAATGGCCGAAGGACAGCAGATCACTCCCAACATCATCGCGCGGGTGAAACAGATTGTCGAAAGATATTATTCCGCCAAAGGCTTCAAGAACGTAAAGGTCAATGTTCTGCAACAGCCGGACCTGAGCAAAGAGAACCAGGAGATCATCACCATCGCCGTCGACCGCCGCAACAAGGTGAAAGTCCATAAGATTCACGTCGAGGGGAACGAAGTGTTATCCGACAATAAAGTCAAGCGCGCCATGAAGAAGACGAACGAAGACGGAAATCTTCTGAACCTCTTCAAACAGAAGAAATTCGTGGAATCGGACTATCTTGACGACAAGAAACGGATCATTGACAAATATAACGAACTGGGATATCGTGACGCGAAGATCATAAGCGACTCTGTCGTCAACTATGATGACAAGACCGTCGATGTGTTCCTCAAAGTCGATGAAGGCAAAAAATATTACATCAGCGACATCACATGGGTCGGCAACACGGTCTATCCAACGGAAACCCTCAATCAGCTGCTCGGAATTTTCCCCGGAGATGTTTATAACCAGAAACTTCTCGAGAAACGCACACGCGACGACGAAGACGCCGTCTCGAACCTTTATCTCGACAACGGCTATCTGTTCTTCCAGCTGATTCCGATCGAGGAGAACGTCAAAGGGGACAGCGTGGCGCTCCAGATGAGAGTCCACGAAGGCCAGCAGGCACGCATAAACCGGATCGTTATCAACGGTAATGATCAGCTTTATGAAAAGGTTATCAGACGCGAACTGCGAATGCGTCCCGGCGACCTCTTCTCGAAGTCCGATCTCATGCGTTCTGCCCGCGAAATCGCCGCCTCCGGTCATTTCAACCCTGAGACAATGGGAATCAATCCCGAACCTAACGAAAATGACGGAACGGTCGATATCGTTTTCGATCTCGAATCGAAAGCCAACGATAAGATCCAACTCTCTTTCGGCTGGGGACAGACCGGCATCACCGGCCAGGTTGCCCTCTCCTTCTCTAACTTCTCGATAAAGAACCTTTTCAATCCGTCGAGCTATAAGGGCATCATCCCGCGAGGTGACGGACAGACATTCTCGATTTCGGCTCAGACAAACGCCAAATATTACCAAAGCTATAGCCTCTCTTTCTTTGATCCATGGCTTGGCGGCAAACGTCCGAACTCTCTCTCATTCGCCGTCGATTATAGCCGTTCGACGGGCATCAACAGCGCCTTCTACAACGATTCATGGAGCAACGCTTATCTCAACTCGCTCTATTATAACGGATCGTATGGCACAAATTACGGCACGTATGCCTATCAGAACGCATATGACCCGAACAAGGTGCTTCAGATGGCCGGCGTCAGCCTCGGATTCGGCACACGACTGACATGGCCGGATGATTACTTCACATTCCAGGCTTCATTGGCCTACCGCTGGTATTATCTCAAAAACTGGGATTATCTCTATTACATGACCAACGGCACGTCGAACGCCCTCACGCTCGGTCTCAATCTCACACGCTCAAGCATAGACAACCCGCTCTATACACGCCGTGGCTCTCAGTTCTCGCTTGACGTCATCCTCACTCCGCCCGTCTCGACATTCCAGCATAAGAATTGGGCTCAGCTCGCTTATGAGGCCAACACCCTCAACTCTCAGCCGGCGAAGGCACAGCTTTACAAATGGATCGAATATTGGAAAGTCAAATTCAAGAGCAAGACCTTCACTCCGCTGACCGATCCCGACGGACAATGGACACTTGTGCTGATGACAAGAGCCGATTTCGCATTGCTCGGTTCCTATAACCGTAATATAAAGACTCCGTTCGAGACCTTCTATTTCGGCGGCGACGGAATGTCGGGAAGCTACACTTATGCCACGGAGACAGTATCGATGCGCGGTTATGACAACGGCCAGTTCACCCCGTGGGGCAGCGAAGGTTATGCCTATGGCAAATTTACGTTTGAGCTTCATTTCCCCTTCATGCTTCAGCCTTCGACCACAATCTACGCCCTCGCCTTTGCAGAAGCCGGCAACTGCTGGACTTCGACCGAACAGTTCGCGCCGTTCAACCTCAAACGTTCTGCCGGCGTCGGCGTCCGAATCTATCTCCAGATGCTCGGATTGCTCGGCATTGACTGGGGTTACGGTTTCGACAAAGTCTGGGGACGCCGCGGCGGAAGCCAGCTTCACTTCGTGCTCGGCCAGGAATTCTAAAAACTTATTCAGATTCAAAAATATCCGACCGCTGTCGCCTGAAATGATAAAATTTTTATGGAACGGGCTGTAAACCATTTATCGACTGAATGCTCTAAACTAACTGGAAAGCAATTCCGTTAATTATAGCAGGAACATAGTTGTCTATTATAGCAGTAACATAAAAGAATATTATTTATGAAGAAAATATTTATAATCGCGATCATAGCGATCGCAGCGTCTTTTAGCGCTAACGCTCAGAAATTCGCGCTCGTCGATATGGACTATGTCCTTCGCAATGTGCCCGCATACGAAATGGCCAACGAACAGCTCAATCAGGTTTCCCAGCGTTGGGAGAAAGAGATTGCCGAACTCTCGAAAGAAGCCGAAAACCTCTATAAGAATTATCAGGCCGATATGGTCTTCCTGACTGACGATCAGAAGAAGAAACGCGAAGAGGCCGTCGTGGCTAAAGAAAAAGAAGTGACCGATCTGAGATATAAATATTTCGGTCCGGAAGGCGAGCTTTATAAAAAGCGTCAATCTCTCATGAAGCCTATTCAGGAGGATGTCTATAACGCTGTCAAATCTGTCGCTGAAGAGAAAGGATATCAGGTGATCTTTGACCGTGCGTCCTCACAGAGCATCGTGTTCGCATCGCCAAGAATTGACGTCAGCAACGAAGTCCTCGCAAAACTCGGTTATTCAAAGTGAGCAATCTTTGTCAGAGACCTTTCATAACTCACAAAATTTTGTTAATTTTGCAAACGGAATAACCTCCCGTCATCACGGGAACCGATATTCTTTTTAACTTGAAAAAATAATCAATCACAAAAAATACTTATGTTAAAGAAAATCCTTTTGGCCCTTTGCGTGATTTTCAGCATGGCCGCATCTGCCCAGACTCTCAAAGTAGGTTTGGTAGACACCAACTCTTTGCTTCAGGCTATGCCGGAAGTAACTGACGCTCAGAAAAAGATGCAGGAGACTCAGTCAAAATATGAGACTCAGTATAACGCTCTCAACGAAGAACTCCAGAAACAATATCAGGAACTTCAGAACATGAAGGAGGATGAGCTTCCCGCAATCCGCGAAAATAAACTCCGCGCATTCTCTGACAATCAGCAGAAAATCCAGCAGTTCGAACAGCAGGTGATGCAGGAGATGCAGAAATTGCAGAACGATCTCATGGCTCCCATATATCAGAAATTGCAGGATGCCATCCAATCCGTGGGTAAGGAAGGCAGCTTCAGTCTCATTCAGGCAATGGATCCTCAGCTGACATTCTATTATGGCAATCCCGTCCAGGACATCACTCCCCTCGTGAAGACCAAACTCGGCCTCAAATAAGAGACTCTTCACTCAATTCAATAAATAACCGACGCGGCGGCAATGTTGCCGCCGCGTTTAGTTTCATAAAAACAACCGATATGAGTGATTCCTTAAGCAGCATTGGTCCCATTGGCATTTTCGATTCGGGATATGGCGGACTCACAATCCTGAATGCGATCAAACGTCGGCTCCCTGAATATGATTATCTCTATTTAGGTGACAACGCTCGCGCCCCCTACGGGTCACGTAGCTTTGAAATCATCTACGACTTCACGCTCCAGGCTGTCAAGTATCTTTTCGCCCGGGGCTGCCGGCTTATCATTCTGGCCTGCAACACGGCTTCGGCCAAGGCCTTGAGATCAATCCAGCAGAACGATCTTCCTGATCTATATCCCGACCGCAGGGTGCTGGGAGTCATAATCCCCACTGTGGAGGCGCTCGGTTCACTCTCTCACTCCCGGCACGTCGGAGTCGTGGCGACCCCCGGCACAATACGTTCCCACTCCTATTCCATCGAGACGGCCAAACTGTTTCCTGACATTAAAGTGACGGAAGTGGACTGCCCGATGTGGGTTCCCCTGATTGAAAATAACGAGGCAAACGGACCCGGCGCCGACTATTTCGTAGAAAAATATTGCAGCGAAGTCATGCGAAAGGATCCCTTGATCGACACGCTGCTGCTCGGGTGCACACATTATCCTTTGCTATATTCCAAAATCCGCCGTGCTATGCCTGACCGCGTCAATATCGTGCCTCAGGGAAATCTCGTCGCTGAAAGCCTCGCTGATTATCTCAGCCGTCATCCGGAAATTGAACAGCACTGCTCGAAAGGCGGGAAACTGGAATTTCTCACAACGGAGAATCCAACGAAATTCAATTCACTCGCTTCCCTCTTCCTTGACCACCCGGTGAAAGCCCAAAGGATTCAGCTCTTCTGACCGGACCGCTCGCTTCCGCTCGCGGCACAATATGGCGGCCCAATCATAAAACCGGTTTTGAAAACGAAACCTAAACCCGGTTTGGAAGCTGAATTATTAATACCGGTTTTGAGAGTGAATAAGAAAACCGATTTTGAATCTTGAACCGGAGATCAGTTCAAAATTCAATTTGGGAAACTGCTCGCAAACCCAAACTTTAAAATCTTAAGAATAATGACATACGAAGAATTAAAAGAAAAAGTGGCGCTTATGCCATACAAAGAGGCGATAGACACTCTGACTGAATTTATCGCCGAGAACCCGGAATCGACCGACGCGCTGACGCTGCGTGGAATGAAACATTTCGGAGCCGGCCAACGCGCTCTGGCCATTAATGATTATCTCGCCGCTCTGGAAATTGATCCGCAATGCAATGCCCGGCTGGCTCTTCAATCGGCCAACGATATCCTCGACTATTATAATAAAGATCTTTACAATCCCTGATTCCGAAGAATTTTCTACAATCCTGATTCCGGCCATAACTGATTCCGGCCATAACAGATTATGGCCAGATGAATGCCGGGGTGTGGAATCAATGTGTCTCCCACGGAGCGAGCATCCGCTTCGAGCTGCAGAGCGCGCCCGTCCGCACTGTCCCGGTCACCGCGCGACGACGCGGAGCCGGCATCCCCTGATAGAACATTATCGGACGCTCTTCGCTCCAACCTCGGCTGTGGTTGCGGATAAACACCTTCGCAAGCCCCTTCAGATTGCGCGCGACATAACGGATCTCACCTATCAACGACGTGTAGCTGTCCACATTTTCGACTGAAAACTCACAAACATTTTTATAGTCCTGAATTATACGGACATAAATTTTGTCTCCACGGCGGATATACTGAGACGGATATTTCGAAGCAACGTTATTTCCAAACATAGGCATTCGGTTTTTGAATGTTGTTTTCTATTTTGGCGGCACGATCCCCCTTTAGCGTCCGGATCCGCGTATATAATTTCTACGGAACCCATGGCTCTCAGGACCGGTCTTATCTTTTTGACACAAAATTAGTTCCGTATACTGCAAAATACTTGCAGTCGTTTGCAAATAATTGCGAATATATATTAATATATGTTAAATTAAAGATTTAAACATGATATTGGCGGATATAAATCGGATTTTAATTTGTAACCTCGCGAAATTTTTGTAATTTTGCACACGTACGCGCCGGGGAATCTCCACAAAACCGGTCAAGCGGAAGCCATCCGGCATGATCGAAGGCAAAGCGAGCGTATTGATGCAGAAATGGTGGAATGGTAGACACTGGGGACTTAAAATCCCCTGGCCCTTACCGGCCGTGTGGGTTCGAGTCCCACTTTCTGTACTGAATTTGCTGAGGGTGGCAAAGTTTCATAACTTGGCCACCTTTTTTCATTTTCAAATCTTATACCAGTTCAATATGGAAAGAGCATCATACAACTCTCTGCTTGAATTGTTGCGGGCAAACCGGTCCGTCAGACGTTTCCGGCAATCGGAACGAATCTCCGATGAATCCCTTCGCCGGATTGTGGACGCGGTCAGATTCTGCGCTTCCGGACGCAATCTTCAGCCGTTGAAATATATCCTGATCAATGATCCTGAGGTCTGCTCTGAAATCTTCCCGCTGCTCAAGTGGGCCGGATATCTCACTGACTGGGACGGCCCGGAAGAGGGCGAGCGACCCGCGGCATACGTCATTCAAATTCTCGACACCTCGCTGACCGAGAATCCGCTGTGTGACGAAGGACTTCAGCTCGAGGCGCTCACCCTGGCGGCATGCTCAATGGGCTATAACTCTTGCATCATCAAAAGTTTCAACATCCCGGAACTCAAAAAATTGCTCTCGATCCCGGAAGCTCTCAAACCTTCCTATGTCGTCGCTCTCGGCGCTCCGGCAGAAACCGTCATAATCGAAGAAATGAAAGACGGCGACATCAAATATTGGCGCACTCCGGACGGAGTTCACCACACTCCGAAACGTTCTCTGGACGAAATTATAATAAAATAGATCCTATTTCATAAAATACTGATATCATGAAAGTTTCAGAACGCGGGGAATTGATGCCCGCATCGCCGATCCGGCGCCTTGTGCCGTTGGCGAACCAAGCCGTCGAACGCGGCATTAAAGTCTATCGACTCAATATCGGTCAACCGGACCTTCCCTCTCCCAAAGAGGCTTTCGAAGCCCTTAAGCATGTCGACCGCAAGGTGCTCGAGTATTCACCCTCCGAGGGTTTGCTCTCACTGCGCAAGAAAATGAAGGAATATTATTCACGATTCGACATCGAGGTCGATGTTAACGACATCATCGTGACATCGGGAGGTTCCGAAGCCGTGCTCTTCGCCTTCATGGCCTGTCTCGACCCGGGCGATGAAATCATCGTGACCGAACCGGCTTATGCCAATTATATCGGCTTCGCAATCACGGCCGGAATCAAAATCAAGCCGATCCCTTCTTCGATCGAAAACGGTTTCGCTCTGCCGCCCGTAGAAGAGTTTGAAAAGCTCATCACTCCGCGCACAAGAGGAATCCTCATCTGCAATCCGAACAACCCGACCGGATACCTCTATACGATGGAGGAACTTTTGAAGATCCGCGACCTCGTCAAGAAACATAGCCTATGGCTCTTTTCCGATGAAGTATATCGCGAGTTCTGCTATACGGACGAACCATACGTCTCAGCCATGCAGCTTCCGGGAATTGAAGATCAGGTCGTGCTTATAGATTCAGTCTCAAAACGATATAACGAATGCGGCATCAGAATCGGCGCTCTCGTGACTAAGAACGAGGCTCTGAGAAAGAACGTCATGAAATTCTGTCAGGCTCGCCTCAGTCCCCCGTTGTTAGGTCAGATTGTCGCCGAGGCTTCGATCGACACCACTCCGGAATATATGAAGGCCACTTATGAAGAATATATCGCCCGCCGGAATTTCCTCGTCGACGGAATCAACCGCATTCCGGGCTGCTATTCTCCCATGCCGATGGGCGCTTTCTATACGGTCGCAAGCCTTCCCGTGGAGGATGCCGACGAATTCTGCCAATGGTGTCTTAAGGAATTTTCCTACGAAGGCGCAACAGTCTTCATGGCGCCGGCTTCCGGATTCTATTCCACTCCCGGAAAAGGACGCAACGAAGTGCGCATCGCATACGTTCTATGCCGCGAAGAACTCGCAAAAGCACTCAAAGTTCTTGAAGAAGCCCTCAAGGCTTACAACAACAGAAAATAATGCTCCCAGAGCGCTCCAATCCCGAGGCCCCGTTTCTATGAAATGGGGTCTCTTCCCTCTTTGCTCTCAACTCTAAGCTCTCAACTGTATACTCTCTTTTCTCTCAACTCCAAACTCTCAACTCTAAACTCTCGACCCACAACTCTAAAGAACCACATGAAGGATTTAAACATTACTGTCGGCATCGCGACATCCGGAGAACCTGATATCACCGCTAATGCCGAATCCGGATTAACACAGGTCCGCAACGTCGTGATCGGACTCGGCTTCCATTGGCAACGGCCGATTGCGTGCGAATTCCCGGGCCTGATCCGGCCGAATCCTGACCGCATTAGCCCGTTCTCTATCTTAAACACACTTCCGCTTGAAACCTATCTGGAATGTGTTGTCGGAAGCGAGATGAATCCCGACGCCCCGATTGAATTTCTTCGCGCCCATGCCATTATCTCACGAAGTTGGGCAGCCGGAAAAATTCTCAAACGTCATCCCGAAGCCCATGAGAGCTTTAAGGCCGAACCTTTGACAGAAGATTCGGGACTTTCTCTCATAGGCTGGGAAGACACGGGTGACCACACCGGGTTTCACGTGTGTGCCGATGACCATTGCCAACGCTATCAAGGCCTCCAACCGCTGTCGGCCAAAGCACGCGACGCAATCCGGTCGACTGCCGGCATGGTATTGACAGGACCGTCGGGAAATATAGTGGACGCCCGTTTCTCAAAATGCTGTGGCGGGAGGACCGAAATTTTCTCAACCTGCTGGCAGGACAAAGATGAGGAATGTCTGGAATCTTTCCCAGACCCATGGTGCGACCTCTCCGGATTGTCCCTTACTGAACGTGAAGGACTTCTCAAAACCATACTCAAAGATTATGACCGTTCAACGGGGGGCGGCTATCGCTGGGAAGCTGTCATTTCAGCAGATGATGTCTCACGCAATCTCAAAGAGAAATTCGGAATTGAAATCGGCAGGATAAAGAATATAAGGCCGATTCGCCGTGGGCCATCAGGTCGCATTTATCTTTTGGAAATTGAAGGGGGGCTCCAACGGTTACGGTTGGGAAAGGAACTTTATATCCGCCGGGCTTTGTCGGACACACATCTGTTCTCGTCCGCTTTTGAAATAGAGAAAGATTCGGATCATCCATTAATTTTTCGATTGTCAGGGCGCGGCTGGGGCCACGGCGTCGGACTCTGCCAGATCGGCGCGGCCCACATGGCCGCGGCCGGTTATTCTCACCGCGAAATCCTCCAATTCTATTATCCCAACGCTCAACTCTCCCCTCTCCAATCCTTTATACAAGAGCCCGATTCTTAGAGTCCATTTCTTAAATTTAAAGCCCGGTTCTTAAAAATTTAGTGCCTATATCATGAAATCTCTATGAATTGTTGCACACTGAAAAAGAGAGTGTGCAGAAAAGTGTTAAAATTATTTAATACAAAGTTAAATTATTTTATTTCAGCTCTTAAAGTTTGCATCACGGTGATTTTTGTATTAATTTTGCATACAGAAAATATAACCCAACATCTAACGCAGTCTCTATAAATATTAAAAATTACAAGGGCTGCTTGGACGAAATAATTTAACCGAAAATAAATAATTAAGACATAATGAAGAAATTCATCTTTTCTCTCCTCCTTCTCATAGCGACTCTTCTCCCCTCAGTTACATTCGCAGCAAAAATCGAAGCCAAATATGGCGTTGCGACCAACGGATATAATTTCTGGTTCTACCAGCCCGACGGCGCATCAGACAAAGTGGCAAAACCGGTTGTTATTTTCCTTCACGGCGCTTCGCTTTGCGGAAATGACCTCAACCGAGTTAAGCGCTACGGTACAATCAGCGCCATCGAAAAAGGGCGTGAGATTGACGCGTTTGTTGTCGCTCCCCAAAACCCCGGCGGCTCATGGAAGCCCTCGAAAGTGATGAATGTCGTTGACTGGGTTTGCGAAAACTATAATGTTGACGAATCACGAATCTATGTGCTCGGAATGAGCCTGGGCGGATATGGCGCGATCGACGTTGCGGCCGCTTTCCCCGACAGAATCGCCGCGGCGATGTCCTTCTGCGGCGGCGGCACTCACAAACAGATCACTAATCTTGCCGAGGTCCCCCTTTGGATCGTACACGGCACAGCCGACCGTTCTGTTTCAATCAGCGAAAGCGACAAGGTCGTGAGCAAAATCAAAACCGCCGATCCGAAAGCCCCGCGTCTTCACTATGACCGCGTCCCCGGCATGAACCATTCCCAACCCGCACGTTTCTTCTATCTTGACGAAAGCTATGATTGGTTGCTCTCTCACTCCCTTAAGGACGCCGGCCGCCCCGTGAGTCCCAAATTCGACATCGCAGCCGCTTCACAGCATGCATACAGCGGCCTGAACCATTCCAAATCAAGAAACTACACCGCTTCTGCAAGCAAGAAGTCCGAGACCAAATCATCCTCCACTTCTTCCAAGCGCAAGACAATGGCCAAGAACAGTTCGTCGAGCAAACGCAAAAGCGGATACGCCAAGACACGTTAATATCAACATAGTTCTATTCCAAACCGAAGCGCCGGCAGCACTCAGCTGTCGGCGCTTCCGCTATTTCGCCACCATTGCTTAAAATGAGTCCTTAGCCCCTTTTTCCGAATGGTAACCATCCGAACTAAGCCGACTAATATGATCAAAAAATCTCAGGAGATCATT
>CAYQQG010000031.1:0-16287 GCA_964419535.1 uncultured Sangeribacter sp. | reverse complement strand
TGCCCGGATTAGTTGAACGAGCAAACTTGCAGAGGCCTCACGCAGAATATGATATTTCCCTTTCATGACACTCTCGTGCCATGTCGGGCGGAATATACATATCCACGTAAAGCGTCTACTGTTTGCTGCATTCTTGACTAATCCATAGAAAGTTGCGAAGTTTCAACGAGTCAAGAAAGAGCGTCAAGTAACGCTTTCTATTATGTCTGCCGACCCACCCGCATTGCCCGTAACTGGGCCTCTGCGTGCGGTATGCGGTTGCAAATTTATTAATTATATTTTATTTGTGCAATAATATGTTGAAATTTTATGATATTTTTATTCCTATTTTCTATTCTATATCCTGTATCTCATATTTAGTTGATATTATTGATCCTCAATGATTTATATCTGTCACAATTTTATGTCATTTTTGTGCAAATCTAAACTTTCGCCTAAAAACACCTCAACGAGGGGTATATTTTTTAGTATGTCAAGCCAAATAGGAAGAGAGGAATAATGTTGCCGTTTCTGTATTCTATTTCATCCTTTACAACATATCCTTGTCGGGCTTCGCGAATTTGTTTCTGGGTTTTATTTTTACCTCCAATTTCGAAAGTTAAATCCGAGATGCGAAAATCTGAAATTCGTGAAGATATAACATCATAGTTCACTCGCATCTGGTTATAGAAAAATGTTTCGCGAAGATTGCCTATATTAGGAGCATCTGATGCTAAGACTGTCATAAGGGTAGGATTGTCAACATATACTTTTTCAACTTTTCCCAAACCTCTCATTCCGCCGGTGTCATCTCTCAGTTGGCCTATCATACCGGCTTTTTCCAACCATAGAAGATATTCTGAAACATTATTCTTACTGATTTTAATCTCTTGGGCAAGATGATCGGCGCTCGGTTTATAAGGAGCTGAATGTGCTATCACTCCAAGAAGTTGTTTAAGTTTTCGTGCTGTCGCTATTTTCATATCAGCATACATCGGGATATCAGTTTCTATGGTTAGACTGACTACTTGCTGCATTCTTTTTGCAAACTCACCTTCAATTGCAAAAGGATAGTATCCCTCTGCCAAATACCGTCTGAATAACGGAAGAGGATGTAGTAATTCATCCGGCAAATTTATAGCTCCCTCCAAAATATCAGATAAACTTAAAAGGGGAGCCTTTATCTGATGAAACATTTCCAAATATTCACGGAAAGACAGGCCTTGCATATGATACATCACAGCACGCCGGCTAAGATCAGATTGTCCCCTGTTTATATCAAGAACGGAAGACCCGGTGAATACTATCCGAAGCGAAGGGTGACCGTCATATATCTGTTTCAATTCTCTTGACCATCCCTCATATCTATGAGCTTCATCAATGCATAACCATTGACCACCCTCTTTTACAAATTCATCGGCTAACTCAATAAGCGAATGTGAGGAGAACCATATATGGTCGGCTGTTATATAAAGCATCTCTTTACGCGACACGCTTGATAAAATATATTGCAACATCAGGGTGGATTTTCCAACCCCTCGGGGACCGGTCAAACCGATCATTCTGCTTTTCCAATTTATTTGGTTAAACATGTAGCGATTAAAATCTGTAGGCGTAGATTTTAGGCGCTCTTCCATAAAATTTATTAAAGATTGATCAATCATTGTTATTTGGTAATATTATAAGTATAAAAATTGCTCCAAATATACATTTCTTTGAATTGCCTTAGAATTTTTTAGAGCTCTAAAATTATAAATATCTACAAATATATAAAAAATCCCTCAATGAGGGACAAAAATAGCTAAAAATATCCCTCAATGAGGGATATTTTTGTATTTGTAAGGAGTGAGCACTCCAAATAAGGGAATATTTAAAGGCTTATTTAAATAAAAAACTGATTGAATCGAGTGCTCCTTTTTAATAAAAATTTTAAAAACTTAAGGAAAAGTACTCAAGGAAGGTTGTCAAAAACTTGTCAATAACCTGTCTAAAACATTTAATAAATACGTTAAAAAGCCTGTAAAAAACTGATTTATAACTTAAGGTGACAAAATTTGTTTTTGAGGAAAGTTTTTACGTCTGTCTTTTATTTTTTCTGTAAGATCGGTCCATGTCAAAATCCGGTAGATTTTTTAACATCGGTTTGACAATTTTTCGGCTCTTTTCGACAATCAAATCCTCTAAAATCATAAAAATTTATTAACTTTGCCATCTCCGAGAGATTGTCAATAACTCAGCTATCGTTATGAAAATGAGATATGGGGCCTGTCAATAAGATGTAGATAACCATAAGCACGACACCAATAACTCATATTTCCAAATTTTTAGCCAAAAAGTTTTTGATAGTTTTTGACAGCTTTTATTATTGTTGTTAATTTTTAGGAGTTAAAATTTTAAATTTTTTAAATTCAGAAAAACCTTAAAAATAAAAATAAAATGGCCGCTGAAAATGTAAACAAACATTCGGAAGAAGTTCTCAGTTCCGGAAACAACCTTGAAGAACTCAAAAAGGAAATATTAAGGTTGAAGCGCGAGAAGAATGCGCTTATCATGGCTCATTATTATCAGCGAGACGAGATTCAGGAGATTGCCGATTTCATAGGTGATTCGCTCGCGCTTGCGCGTAAGGCCGCCGAAACGGACGCGGATATGATCGTAATGTGCGGTGTTCACTTCATGGGTGAGACAGCAAAGATCCTTTGTCCGGACAAGAAGGTTGTGATTCCGGACGCCGCGGCGGGCTGTTCATTGGCCGACAGCTGCGATCCAAAAGAGTTTGCTGAGTTTGTGGCCGCTCACCCGGATCATACAGTGGTCAGTTATGTCAACACTTCGGCCGCGGTCAAGGCCCACACGGATATTGTGGTGACTTCGGGCAACGCGCGCAAGGTGATAGACTCACTTCCTGAGGATGAGAAGATAATATTCGGTCCCGACAAGAATTTAGGTGAGTATATCAATAGCGTGACGGGGAGAAACATGCTGCTTTGGAATGGGGCCTGCCATGTGCATGAGCGTTTCTCGCTCGAGCGCATACTTCAGATGAAGAAGGAACATCCGGGCGCTAAGATTCTTGTTCATCCGGAATGCAAGCGTCCGCTGCAATTAGTGGCAGATAAAGTAGGTTCCACGGCTGCCCTTCTTGAGTTTGCTTCAAAGGATGATGCCAAGGAATATATAGTGGTGACGGAAAGCGGCATACTCTTTGAGATGCGCAACAAGTGTCCGCAGAAGACTTTCCTTGCGGCTCCGGCCGAGGATGCAGAATGCCAGTGTAATCAGTGTGATTATATGAAGATGAATACTCTTCAGAAAGTATATGAAGCGCTTAAGAACGAGACTCCGGAGATAAATGTTGAGCCGGAGCTTGCAGAAAAAGCCTTGCGTCCGATAAAGAGGATGTTGGAATTGTCCTGAAGAATGTGTCGCTCCCCACGGGACTCTATGTTTTTGGGAATGTTAAACCCGGGTCGCTCCGGACCCGATGGGGCCGCCTTACACGGGCCTACAATGTTTAGGCGCCTACGGCGCATGAGTTTATGGAAAAGAAGAGCTTGATAGAGCTTACGCGCATATCGCGCGATGAATATCGCCAAGCGGAGAAATTACCGCTCAGGCTGATGGCTGACAATGTGCGTTCGGCCCAGAATATAGGGTCGATGTTGCGCACTTCCGATGCTTTCCTTGTCAAGGAGATGATCATGGGCGGCATATCGGCCACACCTCCCTCTGCGGAGATTTCAAAGACGGCATTAGGCGCCGAGGAAAGCGTGGCGTGGAGATATGTGAAGGATGCGGCTGAGGATGTGGCGCGCCTGAAGAATAGAGGTGTGGCGGTCTTTGTGCTCGAGCAGATCCATAACAGCATTTCGCTCGCTAATCTCGACCAAGCCATAGCGGAAGTGAGAAAGGAAGATCCGGAGCGCGAAATTCTGATGATAGTTGGCAATGAGGTCCATGGCGTAAGTCAGCAAATAGTGGATATGGCCGATGTTGCCGTTGAAATTCCGATGCACGGAATCAAGCATTCCCTCAACGTATCGGTGAGCGCCGGAATGGCATTATGGGAATTTTATAAGAATCTAATAAAGGCTTAGAGCCCATTTCATAATATTTTTTATGATAAGCATAATAATGCCGGCCTATAACAGTGAAGAATGGATTGAACAGACGATTCGATCCGTGCTTTCGCAGACATATGAGGATTGGGAATTGCTTGTCATAGACGATAAAAGTGAGGATTCGACTTCGTATATAGTCCGCAGATTGGCCGCTTCTGACAAAAGGATACGCCTTTTGTCGAGAGATGTGAATGGAGGTCCGTCCCGAAGCCGCAATATAGGGCTTAATGAAGCTCGCGGTGAATTCATATCCTTCATAGACAGCGATGACTTGATTCCCCCTTATTCATTAGAATATATGCGAGGGATAATGACTGATTATGACGCTGATATAGCAATCGGGAAAATAAGTCATTATAAAGAAGGGAAACACCCTAAGTCTATATCATTACCCCGCACAGGAAATAAAAATGGCATAGTGGAGCTGACAGATCCGGTGAAGGCTGTCGAGGAGAGTCTGTATCAGACCGGTAGGGTGGAGGCATCGGTCTATGGAAAGATATATAAGAGATCGCTGTTTGAGGGATTGAATTTCAGAGAGGGAATATTATATGAAGATCTGGATTTATTCTATAGGATAGTTCTCAGGGGAAAAAGGATAGCCGTCAGTCCGATTCCGGTCTATTATTATAAGAAGCGCGGAACCAGTCTGATTCATTCTTTCAGCCGACGGAGACTGGATGTTCTTGGCGTTACGGAACGGATAAAGGAGACGATGAAGAAAAGTTATCCCGAACTTCTTCCTGCGGCTTTGGACAGACAATTCGCCGCCAATTATAATGTTCTTCAGCTTCTTCTTAAAGAATTAAAAATGGAGAAGAGGAATGGCGGGGACAAGCATATGAGGAGAGGGGAAGAGATAAAAGAGAGTGAGTGTGAGGAAACGGAATTCTATAAAGAAAAGATAAAAGAGACTTATTCTTTTGTGTGTGAAAATGCGCGGCGGGAGTTGTCTAATAAAAATATAAGGAGGAAAAACCGTGTGGGGGCGCTGATGGCTCTTATTCTTCCGCGTCCGCTGCTTTTCTCCTTGTTAAGGAGATTGTGAGGGGTTGCAAAAGCTGTGCTTTTGAACGGGACAGCTTCGCACGGCCGGAGAGAGCGGTTAAGGGTGAGGGTGGCAAAAGCTGCGCTTTTGAACGGGACGGCTTCGCGCGGCCCGAATGTATATAGGGAGGGAATTTAGGGAGGGAAATTGGAGGAAAATAAATTCTTACAAAAGTATTATTAAGGAAAAATATTAATATGAAAAAAATTGCGATTTGCAGTCTGCTGGCTATGGCGGCTTCGGTTCCGGCAAGCGCCGCTATTATTGTGGAGACACCGGCTTATACATGGCATGGAGACACCATAACTCAGGGTGAGTTCATGGCGACCGCCCCGTCTGCAACTGAGATAATATCTACATATTCGGCCCAACCCGGATATTATATGGGTATAGACAAGGAATGGAAACTGAAGAATGATATATCTTCATATCCTAAGCTGACAACTCCCAATCGCCTGCACGAAGCGATATATAATATGGGACTCGATGAAATGGTGAATGCCGTTGAGCCGGACACCACCCTTCGTACGGGTAAAGAGTGGGCCGGCGTGTGGACCCGTGATGTCTCTTATTCAATCCTTCTTTCGATGGCCTATATGCAGCCCGAGGCCTCGATGATTTCACTGATGAAGAAAGTGGATCCGCTCGGCCGCATAATTCAGGACACTGGTTCGGGGGGCGCGTGGCCGGTCTCTACGGACCGTGAGATATGGGCCGTGGCGGCATGGGAATTATATAAGGTGACCGGTGATCGGAAATGGCTTGAATATATATATCCTATAATTAAGCGGTCTCTGGAAACTGACCGTGAAGCATTCTATGGCACAGCGACCGGACTTGTTCGTGGTGAGACATCTTTTATAGATTGGCGCGAACAGAGTCATCCGCGCTGGATGCAGACCGCCGATATTTATAATACTGAGACTCTTTCGACTTCCGTTATACATGCTGAGGCATGGAAGGTGCTGGGAGAAATAGCCGCTATATTGGGTCATAAAGATGAGTCTAAAGAGGCGTTCGCCGAGTCAGAAAAGATCGTAAAGGGAATAAATAAATATCTCTGGATGCCTGACAAGGGTTATTATGCGATGTATCTTTACGGGCGTGACAATCTCATCACGAATCCGCGTGCGGAGACTCTCGGCGAGTCGCTTGCAATAATGTGGGATGTGGCCGATAAGGAGCGTGCAAGGGAAATTACTGTCAACAATCCGACCACACCTTTCGGGGCTGCAATTTTCTATCCTTCGATTCCTGACATTCCGGCTTATCACAATAAGGCGCTTTGGCCCTGGGTCGGCGCGTGGTGGGCTATGGCCAACGCGAAAGCCGGCAATGAAGAGGGTGTGATGGAGGCTATTGGAAGCGTGTTCCGTCCGGCGGCCTTGTTCGCGACAAATAAAGAGAATTTCAATCTTGAGAACGGTGATATAGCGACTGAACTTAATTCATCAAATATGCTGTGGTGTCTGAGCGGCAACATAGCCTTGACACATAAGATATTGTTCGGCATCGATTATAAGAAAGACGGCTTGGAGTTTCATCCCTTTGTTCCTGAAGCCTTAGCCGGAACCCGTAAGCTCGAAAATTTCAAATATCGCAACGCTACGCTCAATATCACTGTCAGCGGATATGGCAATGAGATAAAGTCATTCAAGGTTAACGGTAAGACTCAGAAACCTTTCATTCAGGCTTCCAAGGCTAAAGGCGTAATGAATATAGAGATAGAATTGGCCGACAATAAGATTCCCGCTCTTGGTGTAAATCATGTTGCGCAGAAGAATTCGCCCATAACTCCGATCGCGTGGATCGAAGGAAAAACACTCACATGGAATCCGATTGAATATATAAATCATTATATAGTGGTGAAGGACGGCGAGAATATTGCCGAAACGAAGGCAACTTCATTCGATGCTTCTGTGCCGGGTGAATATCAGGTTATAGGTGTAAGTGATGAAGGTGTGGAAAGTTTCGCGTCCGAACCGCGTTCGACGCGTGAAGAGATTATCATTGATCTTCCTCTTTCGGACAATGACAAAACTTCGCTTCTTGAAATCCCTGTCGATATCGATTCAGAGGGTGAGTATTTCGTAAGCCTCCGATATGCCAACGGCAACGGCCCGGTCAACACGGAAAACAAGTGTGCAATCAGAACTCTTGCAGTTGACGGCAACCGTTCCGGCCTTATCGTCATGCCTCAGCGCGGACGCGACAATTGGGAAGAATTCGGATGGTCCAACTCGGTTTTAACAGATCTCACACCCGGATCTCACACTCTCAAAATCGAGTTCAGGCCTGAAAACGAAAACATGAACATTGACGTCAACCATGCCCGCATCAACGGTCTTCGTCTTGTCAAAAAATAGAAAAAATACTCTGTTGAAAGTATAGAAAATAAGAATTGTAATCTATGAATGTCGCTGTCCGGAAGGGCGGCGACATTTTTTTACTCATTTTTGGGTATTGCGGCTGTTGGCACACGGAAGTAATTTTGCATCGTAATAATTGTGTGAAAAAGTTCGGTATAATTAGGTTATTGAAGTTGTTTAATAGACTTCATTTTTAAAGAAAGGCACTTCATAATATAAAAGTGCCTTTCTTTAAAAATCTTTTGGAAATTCCGGGCTTATAAAAACTAACCGTATGAAAGGATCGAAACTTTGTCTGAAAAATATGGGAGCAGCCATGTTGTCAGGCATACTGGCATTGTCAACCAATATTCATGCCGCTGATTCAGCCACAAATAAAACTGATGATACAGTCACGGGAGCCTGTGTGAGCGGTGAAAAGGAACAGGCTGGTATATTTTCTGATTCAGTTGCCATAGGGAATATGAAGAAGAAAATATCGGCGTGGGACAGATTGCATGTTGGCGGATATGGCGAGGCCGTGTTCACCCGGAATTTCTATAGCGACAACTATCTGCGATATACTCAGCCTGACAAATATAAAGGAGGATCGCACGGACGGTTCGATCTTCCTCATGTTGTCATCTATCTCGGCTATGACTTCGGCAAGGGGTGGTCAATGTCATCAGAAATTGAATTTGAGCACGGTGGTGTGGAATCTGCCGTCGAGATTGAAACTGAAGAGGCCGGCGAATATGAGACGGAGGTTGAGCGCGGAGGAGAAGTGAACCTTGAGCAATTCTATATTCAGAAGGAATTCTTTCCGCAACTCAAAGTGAGGGCCGGCCTGCAGGTGATTCCCATCGGAGCGACCAATGCTCACCATGAGCCTAATCAATTCTTCGGAGTCTACCGTCCGGAGGGTGAAAACACGCTTATGCCCTGCACATGGCGTGAAGTCTCAATCGCTGTTCTCGGACGTGCGGGCGATTGGGGCTATCAGGCGATGTTCCTTCCCGGTCTTGACTCCGAAAGGTTCGGCAATCAAAGCTGGATTCATGACGGATCGGCTTCGCCCTTTGAATTCAAAATAGCCAACCGTTATGCTTTCGCCGCGCGCTTTGATAATTATAGCATTAAAGGATTGAGAATGAGTCTGAGCGGATATGTGGGCGATTCTTTCCGCAATACACTCTATCCTACATCTTCAACTAAAAATGACGGCATCCGGGGCACAGTCTCTATCCTTTCTTTCGATTTCGCCTATAATGACCATAATTTTATTGCACGCGGATTCATCGATTGGGGCCACCTCACCGATTCGCGCCATATCTCCAATTTCAATATAAAGATGCCTAAATCTTCCACATCAAAGCGTCAGGAAGTAGCTTCGGATGCACTTTGTGCAGGGGCCGAAGCGGGCTATGATTTCTTCTCACTTTCACCTCGTCTCCACTCAAAAGGACAGAAGTTCTATGTCTTCGGACGATATGATTATTATGATTCAATGTTCAAGACCGATGGTTTTTCATCGTTGGGGTGGTGCAGCCGTCAGAAAATTTCAGCCGGTTTCAACTGGTATCCGATTCCGCAGATCATGTTGAAAGGTGAATACACCTACGGAATCCTGAAAAAACAATATAATAATGAACCCTCTCTCTCTCTGGGCATCGCCTATTGCGGCTGGTTCAAGTAAAGTCGCGCTTCCCGAAAAATCCCGCAAAATCCGAAAAATCCCGAGATTCTCGAAAATATCGAGCTTCTTGATAAAAATTGAAATTATTATGAAACTGACAAAATTTTTGATGATCGGGCTTGTGGCTTCTGTCATGGCCTCCTGTTCCGATTCAAAGGATGAACCTGTGAATAATACTGAGCTTTCGGCGTCCGAACAGGCACTTCAGAGAGCGGCCGCGGATTATGTCGATCACACGGTTCTTCCGACATATTCCGCAATGGCCGACGCGGCGGTTCGTCTGAATGATATGTGTCTGGCAATCCGCGATAAGTATCATGCCGGAAATCTGACAACTGAGGATATACGTCTGGCCGGAGAGGCATGGAAGGAATCGCGTAAAAACTGGGAACTTTCAGAGGCTTTTCTCTTCGGACCCGCAAGCACGCACAATATTGACCCTCATATAGATTCCTGGCCTCTCGACAAGGCCGCTATGGAGGACCTGCTCGCGGATATCCGCGCCGGGAAGAACTGGAGTCTTGAAAACAACGGCGGTTATGGCCTTATAGGATTCCACGCCATTGAATTTCTCCTTTTCGAGTTGACTGACGATGAGAATGGTTCAAAGGTCCATTCGCTCAATTATACCCCTGAGGAACTTGACTATCTGTGTGCCGTGGCTGAGGATCTCTGCCAGCAATGTGTTTGTCTTGAGGCTTGTTGGGCCGGGACGGAGAATATTTCGGAAGCTAAGCGGCAGATTCTGGAAGCGGCGGAACTCGATTATGGCGAGAATTATGGTTGGGAAATGAAGAATGCGCGTCAGGCCGGTTCGCGCTATAAGACATATAAGGAGGTGGCCGAAGATATTATCCAGGGGTGTATAGACATTGCCGACGAGGTTGGCAACACCAAGATCGGGCGCCCTCATATCGGTTCTTCGGAAGAGGATAAGAATTATATTGAATCACCTTATTCGCTCAATTCGATCGAGGATTTCGCCGACAATATCCGTTCAATACGCAATGCCTATATGGGTTCCCGCGATGGCGATGCTTCCGTCAGCGATTATATACGCGGACTCAATCCGGAAGCCGACACTAAGGTTAGAGGAGCAATTGCGGAAGCCATCGAGGCGATTGAAGCTGTTCCCGAACCGTTCGCTAAATATGCGGCCGGAAGTCTGGCCGAAAAAGCGGTCAAGGCGGCCGGTGAAGATCTCGTCGAGGCTCTCGAAGAAGCCTACGCCATCCTTAGAAATAACTGATCTTAAAAACCTTCATGTCAGATTGTTATAATGTCAAAATGTCATTATGACATAAATAGACCTAAGCTTATGGATAAAAAATTCATCCTTCCGGGGATGCTTCTATGTCTTCTTTGCAGTTGCGCGGAGGAGGAGATTGTCAACGAGCCGGTTGCCGAAAACAAGCCGGATTGGTATTATAGCGGCGGAGAACTTGGAACGACCTATCTTTCGACTTCCAATGCTTTCGAACAGCCGGCTCCGGCAGTTGAACGCCAAGGAATGTATCAGCAGTTCAAGAATGGAGAGGCGCTGTTTGAAAAGCCGTTCATGGCGAACGCCGGCGGTGTGCGCGGAGGTTTGGGACCGGTCTATATCCGCACCTCCTGTCTTCATTGTCATCCAAATTACGGCCACGGCACGCGCCTCCCTGAAGGAGCGTTCAATACGGCCAATCCCGGGAACGGTTGCCTGCTTGTGGTCTATGATCCGGCCACGGAAGCATATGTTCCATGGTTGGCCGGTATGCCGCAGACCCATGCCGTCGCTCCTTTCAAGGCTCCCGTCGACGAAAGCAAAGTGATGATAAGTTGGAAAAATGCTGTCGATGACTGGGGCAATCGCTTTGACGACGGTGAAACCTATGAACTTCAATATCCCGAAGTCACGATGCCAAAGGAGGCCATATATGTTGTCAATCAGGGTTATACACTTCCCGGAAATTATGCTGTTAAACTCGAGTCTACAATAGGTATTTACGGGACCGGACTGCTTGATGCCATTGACGAGGAGGAACTTCTCGCCCAATATCGGAAGGAAGAGTCGGACGGCTTTATGCCCAACGGCCTGAACGCTGCTTTCTTTTCCGGCGGACAATGGGCGGGAATGTATTCGAATTCGGTCCAGGGTGACGGAACGGGATATGCGCGCCGTTTCACATACGCGCTTTCGCGCGGTCCCCTTCAGGACGCCGCCGGAGCCAATGCAATCTGGAACATAACAAACGTCACGCGTTCCGATCGCCGTTATCATTATCTGGACGCTGCCGGAACATACGCTGAATACTCAGCCAAAGATCCTGACGTACAGGCCGGCTTTGAAACATATCTCAGAAGGATCGATCCTCAACAGAAACACACCGATTGGTGGAACGGCAGTCCGGAGGAGCGAATCCGCAATTATCTTCTCGCCAAAGATCTTGACGCCGAGATGTCGGATCAGGAATACACCGATTTCATGGTGTGGCACCGCGGACTCGCCGTTCCGGCCGTCCGTGACGTGGATGATCCGGATGTTATAAGGGGTCGTGAGCTTTTCAATGAGATCGGTTGTGACTATTGTCATCGTCCGTCGTGGACCACAGGCGCCGACAAGATCAAGAATCCTGCGAAATTCTTCACTTCCGATTCTCAGCTTCCGCGCTTCCCCTATCAGAAGATATGGCCTTATACAGATATGGTTCAGCATAAACTGATGATGGCTAATGACATCCGTGGGGGTTGGTGCCGCACGACGCCACTTTGGGGAAGGGGACTTCATCAGAAAGTCACCGGGTCGCCCACAGCCGACCGGCTTCACGATTGCCGTGCGCGAACAACTCTCGAAGCCATTATGTGGCACGGATATTCCTCTCAGTCCGATGCGCGTTATTCCGTCGAGAAATTCCGAAGTCTTCCGAAAGCTGACCGCGACGCCATAATCCGCTTTGTGGATGCTATCTGAGATCAGACCCCTTCCGGCCAAGAGCCAAAATAATATCTAATATTTCCGTTTCTTTGAAGTGAATTGAAAGATGAAGAAACTGTTAAGGTCTCCCATTACCCTTCTTATTCATATAGCCCTGGCCATTATTGTGGCCGGGGCTATGGTGACTCATTTTTGCGGCATCCAGGGAAAAGTCACGCTCCGTGAAAAAGGTGTGGCCACGGATTATTTTGACAAGAGTTCGGGACCGGGGAACGGTGAATTCCCTTTTAAGGTCAGCCTTGAGAGAAGAGATATAATCTTCTATCCCGGGACGACGACTCCAATGGATTACAGATCGACCCTATTGATTGACGGACATCGTGTGCAGGCGGCAATGAACAAAGTTGCGGAATATGAAGGCTGGAGATTCTATCAGTCGGCTATGGGGAAGGATTCATCGGTTCTGACTGTCAGCCATGATCCATGGGGAACCGGTATAACATATTGCGGTTATGCTCTTTTAGGACTTTCCATGACAGGGTTTTTCTTCAGCCGAAAGACCATGTGGCGGCAACTGTTCAGGCAGACCCGTCTCGCCGGCTGTCTGCTAATGCTTCTCTCGGCCTCCCTCGCTCCAATTGTCGGGCGTTGTGACGACAGTGAGAATCTCAAGGTGATGCAGAGGCCCTTAGCACGAAATTTCGGCAAAATATATGTCTATTGGAACGAACGCGTCACCCCGCTTCAGACAATGGCATACGATATCACTAACTCCCTTTATGGCACTGTCTCATACAAAGATATGACACCCGAACAGGTGCTTTCCGGGTGGCTTTTCTATTATGATGAATGGTTGCGGGATTATGAGACCTCCCATCCGTTGCCCTCTTCGGAAAAAGAGCGTAAGAAGGAAAATGACCGAAAGGCCCTTATACGGTGGCTTGGTTCCGGCTCGGCCTTCAGGATTTATCCCTATCGTTCTGCGGCCGGGAATCTCGAATGGCTGTCGCTGACAGAAAGGCGTCCGTCGAAAATGGAACTCGGCCAGTGGACATTCATGACTGTCTCAATGCGGGATATAGCCTCTGATCTGGCCTTAGGAAAGAATGTCGAGGCCAACGATAAAATTTCGCGGCTCAAGGAGGGACAGATCCGATATGCGGGTAAGGATATGCTGCCTTCTGTTACTCGTTTTGAGGCTGAACTTTTCTATAACCGTTATGTAAGGCTTTTCCCCTTAGGTATTATTTTGATTATATTCGGCGGTTTCATAATTTTCAGGGCTCTTAGAGTCGTTTCCTTAAAAGCACGTTTTGTGAACACGGAAAGTGCCGGAGAAAAAATCTTTAAGACATTTGAGATTTCCGGAATCCTTGCCGCCACTCTATGTCTTGGCGGTATTCTGGTGTTAAGGGGAATCATTGGAGGCCACTGGCCGCTTTCGAACGGTCAGGAAACAATGCTTTTCATGGGCTTTGCTGCCGTTGCGGGGGCCATTTTTGTGCGCCCTCCTTTGCTTAGAGGGTCGTTGGTTGTGGTGTCATCAATGGCTGTCTTAGTGGCCGCCATGTCTTCGCGCACTCCCCGGATCGGGAGCCTGATGCCTGTGTTGGCCTCTCCGCTCCTGAGCATTCACGTGATGCTGGTTATGCTTTCCTACGTTCTGTTTGTGCTGATGAGTCTGTTGTCGGGGATAGCCCTTTCCAAAGGCAGAATTGTGTCCGGAGAACTTGCCCGTATAAACCGTATCATTCTGGTTCCGGCTCTCTTTCTTCTGACAGCCGGCATATTTGTCGGTGCGGTCTGGGCCAATCAATCATGGGGAAGATATTGGGGTTGGGATCCAAAGGAGACTTGCGCTCTGGTGACGATGCTCATATATGCTGTGCCTGTCCACCGGGCGACGCTTAAGATTTTCAGCAATGACCGGATTCTACACCTCTATCTCCTTTTGGCTATTCTCTCCGTTCTCTTCACATATTTCGGCGCCAACTATCTTCTTCCGGGACTCCATTCATATGCCTGATCACTTATCCGACCGACAAATAAAAAGCGACGCTTTCATCTCGAAAGGGTCGCTTTTTAGCATTGGCTTTCTTGTGTTTGACGAAGGTGTCGGAACCTGCGTCGTGCCAATTGTCTTACCAATATTCAACCAAACAATCATTCGGTCATTCTTCTTGATAATATCTCCTCGATTCAATATATATATTGTCAACGCTTCGTATTCTTTATCGGGAGATAGAATACCAAATGTCAGGCCGCTTTGCATCTCACAGATTTTTTCCGGCCTTAATGAATCAATATCTATAAAGCCATATTCCCGGTTTTTTTTGATGAGTTCTCCTCATGCAGACCGGGATCAGTCACATTGCCGATGCAAATTTGATAAAAAAATCGCAATTTGCAAAATATTTTTACGAATATTTTATAAATTTTTTAAAATTAATTTAAGATATTTGTAAAAATTGACAATTTTAAATATTTTCATAGCAAAATGCTATTTATCAATTTGAAATTAAATATAGCAACCAACACGGCTTAAAACATAAAAATTATAACAATTCGGAAGTAAAATATCCGACTTATGTCAATTCAAACCGAATATTGCTTTCTTTTTTCTAAAATTGGATATATTTTCTGAAATGACCGGACAAAAATGATTTTTTATTTGAAATAATTTCAAAATTTAGAGAACTTGCCGGCAAGCATAAACTTTATTTTCTATCTTTTGTCTTAGAAGATATATAAAGAGCAATAAAAAGGGGTCTTAGGTCCGAATATAATTAACAGAGGAAATATGAAAAGAATGATACTTAAAGGCAATTCAATATTGATAGCGGTGTTGTTCATTCTTGCAATGCTGCTTCCCGGAAAGGCAAGCGCTGCCAACTTCAAGGATGAGACGCTGCGTTATGTGATCACTTACAAGTGGGGTCTGGTGCAGAAAGAAGCCGGCGAGGCGACCCTGAGCCTTCGCGGAAGCGGAAACAATTATCGGCTGACCCTGACGGCCAAGACCAAGCCATGGGCTGACAAGGTGTTTAAGGTGCGCGATACACTCCTTTCCAGTGTGGACAAGAATAACTTCAGGCCCATTTCATACAGCAAGATATCACATGAGGGGAAATCATACGGGCGAGATGATATTAAATATACGTGGTCCGGCAATAAGGCCACTGCCTCTGTGACACGCACGTCGAGGGACGACAAGAAGAAAACATCCTCAGTAAGTCATAAAAGTTTTTCAGCGACCGGAAGCGCATACGACATGCTGAGCGTGTTCTACTTTCTTCGCACAATCAATTATTCCGAACTGGAAAATGGCAAAGCCGTTGAGACCTCCATTTTCTCCGGGTCAAAAGTGGAGCGGCTGACGATCAGGTTTGCCGGTCGCGAGAAGCTGAAGATGCGCAACGGCACCACGAGGGACGCCATAAAAATAAAATTCCGTTTCACGACCGAAGGCCGGAAAAAATCAAGCGACGATATTGAAGCGTGGCTTTCAGCCGATTCCTCCCATATCCCACTCCAGCTCATCGGCAAACTCCCCTTAGGCTCCGTCCGCGTCTACCTTGTCTAAGACCCGTTTAATATTCTATTAAGCGCTCTGTAATCCCTATCACCAAAACGTAAAAATGCAAAGAATCTACGGAGAAAATTTACATTCTCCGTAGATTCTTTGCATTATTAACCTTAACTCTTATATGTTTCGATGAGGAACCAAGGTTATCTCACCTTGAATTTTATGAAACGGGGTCTAAAAGGAATTTTGCTCTTTTACCGTTTATGTTCATCTGAGATGTTTTAAATGATGTAAATTTACTAAAAATCAGTATATTGTAAGACTTTTATCCTACTTTTTTACAATTAAGTGTTAATGAAATGTTAAAAAGTAGGCTGAAAATAATAAGATACCATATCTTAATTGTAATCAACGTCTTACAAGGATTTCATCCTACCATTTTACAATTAGGGATCAAGTACAAAAGTCCGTTAAGGACTGCCTGCATAGCAGGTAATTAACATTAGGCCCGTAGCGGGCCACGCGTAGCGTTGGGCCGGTGCGGGTATGCTTAACAATCATAATAACCATTTTCGGAGCCATGCGTCAGCTTGGCTTTAAGTATACCCGCACCCTCGCCACGCTACGCGGGCTCGGATACGGGCCTAATGTTAAA
>CAYQQG010000030.1:1766-16603 GCA_964419535.1 uncultured Sangeribacter sp. | reverse complement strand
TCTTGAACACAAGATAGTTGCTTGAAGTCAACCAGCGTGTTGTTCCGTCAGCGTTTGAAAGCGTGTTATACTGCTTGTTGGCCTGAGGAATTCCGTTCGGATCGATACGGTCCGGAGAATCGGCTGTCATGCCTTCGGGGGCTTCGGTCCACGCATTGAGCATATCCTTGTGGATTGCGCTGGGACGTTCACCTACGGACATATAGCTCTGATAGTTCGAGTCGTTGGTCTTACCGCCGAGGCTGTAAGTGAAGAGGGCGCTAAGATTGATGCCTTTCCAACGGAGTGTTGTTCCGAATGAACCATAGACTGTCGGGAGAGCGGTTCCGGCGAGGATTCGTCCGGCATTCGTGCAGTTGTATGTATAGAGCTTGCCGTTATATTCAACGAGTGCACCATCGGCGCGGGCTGCGTTGATAGCTGTGTTATATTTAGCCTCGTCGAAATAATATGTCTGAGATGCGGGATCGAATGACTTGAAGTCATAAGAATCACGGTGGATTTCATAAAGGCTGCGTCCTGTCAGCTGATCGACGCCGGCGAAATCATACATATAATATTCATATACGGAGCTGCCTTCGCGATAAAGCGAGCTTGAATTGTAAATGTTCTGATGATCGGGGAGCTTCACAACCTTGTTCTTAAGGAAAGTTGCGTCAGCCTGGAGGCTCCATACGAATTCCGGATTGCGGATCACATCGCCGTTGAAAGCAAGTTCCCAACCCCAGTTTTCCATTGTGCCGATGTTCATGGTCACTGTGTTCGGTTGACCTGTATTCAACGGTGTGCCGGCAGAAGCCGGGAGAGTCACGTTGAAGAGGAGGTCAGCGTTACGCTTGTTGAAGTATCCGACTGAGAAACCGAAGCGGTCGTTCCAAAGCGAACCTTCCAAAGCGATGTCGAAAGTCTTAGTTGACTCCCATTTCAGATTGTCGGCAGAGATCTGTGCAGGCGAGATATTGAAGTTGCCCTGATAGTTGATGTTGTCGCTATACATGCTCCAGTATGAATAAGCGGAAGCAGAGAGACAGTTGCCCACAGAGCCGTAAGCGGCGCGGAGTTTCAAATAATCAACCCAAAGAACATTCTGCATGAATTTCTCCTTGGAGATCACCCAGCTGCCACCGACGCTCCAGAATGTACCCCAACGGTTCTTGGGAGCGAAACGGGACGTACCGTCACGACGGAGAGAGAACTCACCGAAGTATTTCTGATTGTAGTTATAGCGTGCACGGCCAAGGTATGACTCATCGTGCGTAGCGCCGATCGAACCGCCGACAGTGACCGGGAGAACGAAGTTCCAGAAATTATAGACATCGGGGAACTGCTGTTCGATTGCAGACGCAGTGTTATATGACTGGTCGAGAGTCGTGTTCTCATGGTGGAGAAGAGCGTCAACATGGTGCAAACCGTAATCGTGTGACCAGTTAAGTTCCTGGAGGAATGTGTGGGAGTTATATTCGCTGTCAGTGATTGAGAAGCGGCCGTTGGTTGCGACACCTGAACCCATCACGTTGTTTGTATATGAGTTCGAGTTCGTCTTGTCACGGTGCATCTGGCCGCGGACAGTCAGTTCAAAGCCATAAGGGATGACAGCCGTTCCATAGATAGAGCCGTCGAGGACAGTGGCGCTGTTGCGGGCACGGTCGGCACGCGAAGTATAGCCGATGTTCGTACCTTCGAGATAACCGGCGCGGTTCCATTCGGGATTGCCGTACGCATCATAGATGATGCTGCCGTCAGGGTTGTGCATATAGATCGGATAGATCGGAGCCATCGACATGGTCATGAAGATATTGTTGATAGCTCCCGAGAGCATATCGAGATATGACTGATCCTGCTGCATCGCGGAGAGGTTCATACCGAACTTGAGGTAAGAAGTCGGATTGTAGTTGGCATTTACACGTCCGTTGAAACGTTCAAAGTCAGTCTGAACTGTATAACCGTGTTCCTTGAGGTATCCGACAGAAGCGAAGACATTGAACTTATCGGTCGCTGCGGCCGCATTGATGTTGTATTCCTGACGGAAACCGGATTTCACACTCACGGCGTCCCACCAATCGAGGTCGGTATAACCCGGGAGGGGGTTGCCGCCGATGAAACGGCCGTCAGCATTGAAGAGCTGGTTTTCGGGTTTGCCATAAACGTTATATTGGGCAAAGCCGCTGATGAAGCTGTTGTTATAGAAAGTTCTTGCGGAAGCGATATTGTTGAAGGCGCCGGCGGATACGGAACCGTTCACCTGAGCGTCATATGAAACCTGCATCCAGTCGTTGGCAGTCAGACGTTCGTAGGGAGGAATACCGCGAGTATACATACCGAGGCGGACCTGTGCGGTCACGTCGATCTGGCCGACATTCTTCGCGCGCTTGGTGGTGATGAGGATGACACCGTTGGCACCCTTGTTACCATAGAGGGCTGCGGAAGCCGCGTCCTTAAGCACTGACATGGATTCGATGTCGGCGGGGTTAAGGTCAGCTACAGAACCATCGTAAGGCACACCGTCAACAACGTAAAGAGGTTTGTTTGTACCGTTGATTGAGTTGAAACCACGGATACGGATATCGGGAGCGGAACCGGGGGCGCCGACTGTGTTGTTGACCTGCACACCGGGGGCGTTACCCTCGAGGGCTGCCGTCACACTGGTCACGGGGCGCTCTTCAATCTCCTTGGCTCCGATGACTGCCACAGAACCGGTCAGTGATTCCTTGGTGGCCGTACCGTAAGCAACGACTACGAGGTCATCCAGTGATGTGGCTGACGATTCGAGATAGATCGCCATGTCGCCGGGTTTGAGCTCGATTGTCTTCGAGTTGTAACCGACATACGTCACAGTGGCCTTCTTCACGTTGGCGGGAACTTTCAATGTGAAGTTACCGTCAATGTCGGCGGCTGTTCCTTGACCTCCGCCGATGGGCATGATTGTCGCACCGATGAGCGGCTCGTTATTGAGCGCGTCAAGAATGGTGCCGTGATAGGTGTTCGTCTGGGCCATTAACCCAAACGCACTCATCATCACGCTAATCATGAGCAAAAACAATTTTCTCATACTTGAAGTGTTTATGACTTATTAATTTAATTTTCTTTAAATTCTATGATTGTAAGGTTGTTATGTCTGCAAAGACTCATCGGTGAGGGTCCGCCCGTCTGTTTCTTTGCTCTTAGCTTTATAAGTCTCTTCCCCGGAGCCGTCGATTTCGCTCGCGAACCGCGGAAGACATGGTAAAAGATTCTTGTGAGGTCTGGTTTGGCCCTCCAAAAACATTAATTAACGCAAATTTAATATTTTTTTATAATTTTCAATACCCCCTGAGCAATTTTTATTGAATTTATTGCGATTTTTTTTGTGTATTTCGCTCTGAAAGACCCGGAATATGTCGCACAACATATTTTTTGGAGTCTTCCAGCCCGCAGATTCACGTCCGGCTCATGCATATATCAGCAACATCTCTCCTTGGCCCACGTATGGGAATTCGGGCAGTTTTTTCCGGAATTTGAAAATCTCGCCTGAAAGGTCGGCGGGGACCGACCCCTCACCTATCAAAACATAGAATTCGTCTCCGCTCCGGACACTCCGGGCACCCGGAAATCCTTCGGCCCTCAGATCTTCGGCCAATGATTCGGCGTTGGCTCTCATCTTGAACTTAGCGACGCTGACGGCCACTCCATGAACATTGTCTTCCCGATGAAAAATTGTCTTCACTGCATGGAGCCGGACAATGTCGTCTGGATTTGACGGATTGCGCACTTCAATCCGGTTGATCGCCATTTCTTCGACATTCTCGAGCTTTTCACGCTCAACTCCCATCTCATCCTGCAGCTCGCGATGACGCGCTTCGTCCCGTTGACGTTTTTCGCGGGCGATGTCGTAAGCGTCCTTGTAATTCTTGACCGTGGTCTTGCAGCCGCCCGCAATGAGCAACAGGACGGCGATCACCACGGCCCCTAATTTAACTTTCTTTTGAATCATGATTGCAAAATTAACATAAATTTTCAATTATCGCAATAGAACCGAGGGTTAATAGGAGGGATTTGAGGGCCGGGAGGGCTTTGAGGACTATGAGGGCCTTGAGGACCGAGAGTTCTATGAGTTCTGGGAGTTCTATGAGGTCTATGAGTTGTATGAGATTTGGGAGGGCCGGGAGAACAAAAAAAGCGGGCGTAATAGGTTTACGCTCGCTTTTATTATAGTTTTGAATTTTATTTTCAGTTCTTGACTTCTATTATATTAATGAAATCTATTTTCAGTTCTTGACTTCAATCACAAGGTAAGGAGTCATGCTCCAGAACTTTGACGGGTCTGTGATCTTAATTGTCTTCGCGTCGTCTTTGCCGCCGACAATTTCATAGCTGCCTGAGGGCATGTTTGTCTTTATCTCCACCTTCTTCGCGCCTGTGGGAATCGATGAGAGTGTCCGCTTGTCGGCTGTTGTGAAGTAGCTCTGGCTGAAGTTCCCCTGAAGCACTTTCGTCGCGCCAAGGAATTTCTTTTCAAGCAATCCGTGGTCTTTGAGTTCTTTGTTCGTGCCGATGGCATAGAAGACTTTGTTCGCTTCGTTTTCAGCAGCGACCGTTTCGGCTTTTGCCTGTTCTGTTTCGGCATTGGCCACCTCAAGTTTCTTCTCGCCTTCCTGAACCTGATTGTTGAGGTCGTTGATCTGAGTCTTGGCGTTCTCGAGTTCGTTGGTCAGCTGAGCAATCTTTGCGTCCTGTTCAGCGAGACGGGCTTTCAGCTGTTCGATCGTCTTGTTAAGGATTGCGTTCTGCTGGCCGGAAGCATTGGCCTTCTTCTGCAGCTCGTCAAGCAATTGCTTGTTCGCAGCCAGACGGGCACGGATCGAAGCGAGATTCTTGCGGATTTCTTCGCGGCGGTCAATCCCTTCTCCACCTCCGGTATTATAAAGGAGGCCTTCCTGCTGATTGATTGAATCCAGACCAGTGTATATGTCACCCATCAGGAGAAGGAGCGAGTCGTTGAAAGAGTTCGCCTCGTTATATTGAGTCGTGAGATTGGCGATTTCGATAGAGTCTGTGTTGTCTTTCTTGTCTTCGCCGGAACAAGCAGTGAAGATGACAGCGAATAATGCTCCGAGAAGAAGAAGGTTCTTTTTCATAGTCTTTCAAATTATATTAATAATTACTTTGTTCGTTTTCTGAGTTTCCGGTGGAATCCGCTTGATATCTGTTTTTCTTATTCTTCACGGCTTCCCGACCCTCAACGACAATAACAATCTCCCCCTTCGCTTGGTTCACCTCGAAATAATTTTTTAGTTCTTCAAGGGTGCCTGCGTGTGTCGTCTCGTGCAGTTTTGAGATTTCCCTCACGACCGCCGCCTTACGGTCACCTCCCAATGTCTCAGCCAGTTGCCTCAACGTCCGTTCGAGTTTTTTCGGGCTTTCATAGATGACAAAAGTTTCTTCGAGCCCCGCGAGATATTCCAATCTCGTGTTCCGTCCTTTCTTGGGTGGCAGAAACCCCTCGAAATGGAAGCGGTCGCACGGAAGACCGCTGTCAAGCAATGCCGGCACGAACGCGGTTGCACCCGGCAGACATTCTACCTCTATACCCTCGCGGCGGCATTCCCGGCTCAACATGAATCCCGGATCTGAAATTCCGGGAGTCCCGGCATCAGAAATAAGCGCGATGTTCATTCCTCCTTTCAGATTCTCGATCACGCGTCCGACACTCTCATGTTCATTATATTTATGGTGGCTCTGCATCGGAGTGCGGATGTCGAAATGCTTCAGAAGCACCCCGCTTGTCCGGGTGTCCTCGGCCAGTATCAGGTCAGCTTCCTTGAGGACCTCGACTCCTCGGAACGTCATGTCGCCAAGATTTCCGACTGGTGTCGGCACTATAAAAAGTTTACCCATGGAAAAGCTGGTTAATCGTCCCTAAGAATTTGATCGCTCTCGGGCTTTCGGGATCCATTCCCCACTCGGAAACAAAATATTCCTCGGCTTCGTCATACGAATCAAAGGTTATGACATCATTGATCGCACGGTCAAAATTTCGGACATCGCCGCCGAAAAGTTCACGCGCGTACAGGAATCTGTCGTTGATGCTGAAAAGCCTTCCGCGCTCGGGAACAGGCTTTTCCTCAACTTCCGGTTCCGGATCGATAAATGGTTCCGTATCGGGCCGTTTATAGGTTTCCGGCTCGATATAAGATTCCGGCTCAGGCTCGATATATGGTTCCGGTTCAGGATCGGTATATGATTCCGGCTCCGCCTCGATCATGGGTGTCACTTCGATTTCAGGTTCCGGCTCGTCATAGTGTTCCGGCTCGACTTCGGACGAAGGCTCCATATATTGAGCCGGCGCCAATTCTTCCGGAGAAGCCGGTTCGTCGGCCAGTTCTATTATTGCGTTGAGCTTGGCAACTATCAGTTGGTTCAGACGCTGAGGCACTTCCGATCGGGTGACGCCGATGTGAAGCAAGCCTTCGAGTTCATAAGTCAGATCGAGCATATCCGAAAGCCGGCGCCGATAGGCAGTCTGAGGAGGCAAAATATTTTCTTTCATAATCTTAAGGGTGTATCTTTAGAGACTGAACGTGCTCTTATCCGTTCGGGAATATTTCAAGGAGCATTTTGGATATGGCATTGCGAAGATAATTGCGGTCGCAAGTGAAATCGTTGACAATCACAACGACGACATGGGTCGGCGCGAATTTGTCATCAAGTTTATATCCGGCATAACATTGAATTCCCCGCATGGAGCCGGTCTTCATCGCTATGTATGAATCGAGGGGAGTGTCCTTCAGGAATCCACGCAATGTCCCTTCCTGACCGGCAAGCGGAAAGAAGCTGACATATTCGATGTCGTTGCGTTTATGTCTGAGAACCCCTTCCATGAAATTGGCTGTCACTTTATTGACTCTCGAAAGTCCGGAGCCGTCGACAATCTTCACTCCCTCCATCGGCACTCTCCTGTCCTTCCAGTAGTTCATCTCTTTCGTGGCCGCCGCCGGCGTGCTTCCGTCAAGCCCGGAGCGTTTCCCGAACTGACGGAGGAAGGATTCGGCGAACATATTGTCACTTCTCATCATACATGAGCGCATGATCTCTTTCACCGGAGCGGACTGATGACGGAGAATCACCTTCCGCTCTCCCCCTTCAAGCTGTTTCCGTCCAAGCTCAATTCCGGATTTCGACATGGCGGTCTCGAGATCGCGGATAAAAACAGCGTCCGGATTCTGCACGCTCGCCTTCCCCTTGGCATTGTCGGAATAATTAAATGCGTGATTCCCGGTCCCGTAGGCGTTTGGAAGATCACCTTGCGCCCAGTTCGGCGGGATCGAGGCACCCGCCAGATAAGATTCGTTTATAATGATATTCCCTTCTATCCGGTTGATTTTATTACGCTTCAGCGCCGAGACAATCTCGGTCACGAAGTTCTCTGATTTCGGCCAATGAGTCGAATTGATCGACGGATCGCCCGAAGCCTGTATGATAAGGTTCCCGTTCAGGACGCCGCCCGAAACTTTTCCGTCGATAATGACCGGTGTCACAAAAGGTTTCTCAATGTCCAGCACGTCCGAGGCCGAGGCGAGAGTGACACTCTTCATTATGGACGCGGGGGTCAGGGGGGTATCGCTGTTATAGGAAGCCAGGACTTTTCCCTTCGGCAAATCCGTCACGAGGACCGCCATTGAGCCTTTCGGCAGTCCGGATGTATTGACAAAACGGTTTACAGCCTCCTGGGGTGTCACACCGAACACCGTCAGCACCGTCAGCAATGCAGTCCAAAGCATGACTGACCTCAATCCGGTCTTCCTCACCTGAGTCTTTATTTCATATCTTTTGGCTGTATCCATTTTTAAGCTCTTTATCAAATATATTTTCTATTTCATCCCTTGCATCTTTTCCGGGTCTCCCACAACCCAGATGACGTCTCCGGGTTTCAGAACTGTTGAGGGATCGGGCGAGAAGTATTCATTGTCTCTCATCACCTTGACAAGCATGCTGTCATAATCTTCGCGTATCGCTGTCTTCCCCAACGGTTTCTTAATAATCGGGGAATCCTTCGTCAGCACAAGGCTCTTCAATTCGACATCCGGTCCTTTTCCGGCATATTGCTGAGCAACTTTCTCGGCCTTCTCAATGTCATCGTTGAGGCTTTTTATCTGATCGTCAGTTCCGATGACGCCCAATATGTCTCCCGGAAATATACGCGTGTCACCGCCCGGGAGGGGTATGCTCAGCTGACCGCGCTGAATGCTCGAAATGCTGACCCCATACTCTTTTCGGAGTCCGGAATCTTTCAGCCGGTCACCCACAAAAAGAGATCCGGGACCGACCTGAATATAAGCCTGATGAAGGTCATCGATAAGATTATTGTTGCGGCCGGAGCGTGTGTTCTCGCGGATATTGAGATTGTCCATAAATTTTTGCTCCATTCTCTTATATCGGCCCATTAGTTTTGTCGAGGCGAATCCTATGAGCAAAATGAAGCATGCGACACCCGCGATCCAGCCGAAAATTCCGTTATATGCAAGCGTGACGAAATAGACGATGAAGAAAAGCGCAAGGAGATAACGGATAATGCGCATCGCGACGAGCGGCACGTCATAGAACGACGCTGTCGAATGGAGCCGCATTTTCTCATCGGGCTTGGTGCTGCTGAATGACAACGCGACGAGAAACGGTGACATCGCCGCCAACGTGATGAGGGTTGCGAACACATGACCCCATTCCTTGAAATAGCCTTCAAGCAACGGGAAGAGCATCTGCCGGCTCAACAAAATGATTGCCAGCAAAATGACGGAATACAGCACGACCCTCCAGAGATAACGGCTCATGATGTCGCGCCAAAGCCTCTTGACGTCGGAGGCGTCGACGGCCTGTTTTGAATATCGTTCGATAAGGAATTGCAGTCCGCGCGGAAGACGCGGCTCAACGAACCTGTAGGCCGGCTGGGCCATTTTTATAAAATAGGGGGTCGTGAAGATCGTGATCACAGAGACGGCCACGATGATAGGATAGAGACTCTTCTCAAGGACACCTAAGCTCATGCCCAGGGATGCGATTATGAAGGAGAACTCACCGATCTGTGTCAATGTGAATCCACTCTCCATTGCGACCTTAAGTGTCTGTCCGGTGACGAGCATTCCGAACGTGCCGAATATTATCATTCCGACAATCACGACGACGGCAAGAATCAGAATCTCACTCCAATAGTTCGCAAGAACCATAGGATCGACCATCATTCCGACCGAGATGAAGAAGACGGCGCCGAAAAGGTCTTTGACCGGCTTGACGACATGCTCCATGCGCTCGGCGACCATTGTGCCGGCTAGAATCGACCCCATGACGAACGCGCCGAGCTCGAGCGAGAAGCCGCTCACGACAGAAAAAACCGCCATTGAGAAACATAGTCCCATTGCCACTATAAGCAATGTCTCGTCATTGAGATATGTGCGGAGCCTGTTGAGAAGCGACGGGAGGACATAAACCCCGACAACGAACCATATTATAAGGAAAAAGGAGAGTTTGCCAATGCTGAACAACAGCTCCATCCCTTTGACATCCCCCATCGCCATTGACGACAGAAGGACAAGCATCAGGACGGCGAACAGGTCTTCGATTATGAGCACGCTGAGAACCAATGTCGCGAACTTATTCTGCCGCATGCCCAGATCGGTCAGGGATTTAAGGATTATGGTCGTTGACGACATTGAGATCATGCCGCCGAGGAATATACAGTTGATTGTGTTCAGATGAAGCAGATAACCGACACCGAATCCGGCCATTGTCATTCCCGTTATGATGATCAGTGCCGTCACTATGGCTGAGCTGCCGGAATTCAGCAGTTTGCGGAAACTGAACTCCAGGCCCAGACTGAACATTAGAACCACAATGCCCAGTTCGGCCCAGAAATCTATGTTGTCAAGATTTGAAATTGAGGGAAGATAGGTGAATTTCGGACTTGCCAGAAATCCGGCAAGAATATACCCCAGCACGACGGGCTGTTTCAGTTTTTTGAAAAGGAGCGTGACAATGGCGCCAAGCAATAAGATCCATGCCAGGTCGGCGATCAGGCCATGGGTGTGTTCTTCGGCAGAGGCTTTTTCGTCCGGATTGATCTCTGTCGAGGCTTTGGCCGCGACCTCGCTGATCGTCTCCTGAGCATTCAGGGTGAAACCGGCAGCCAGAGGGAGCATCGTCATCGCGGCTCTGCGGGTTGTCGAGGAATTCATATTTCAGCTTGGGATGAAAGGGTTATTGACTCTGTCGGTTCGACTCTTCTCAGTTTCTCGAGCACCGGGATGATGTCGAGATGAGGATGTGCAAGAACCAGAAGATTCAGCTCTGTCCTCTGCTTTCCGTAATCGTAAGAGATGAAGAATGTGCTCAGGTGAACGCTGTTTGCACGCAGAACCTCCCTATATGGCGTCATATCGGTCACTATCTTGTTGACCACCATGATTATGGCGCGGCTCTCCTGACCCACGCTCTGCCAATGCTCATACCAATCGAAAATCACCAGCACGACCAGTATAAGGGCCGTCGCGCCGATCGAGACGACATACATTCCGATGCCGACGGCCATGCCGATAATGGCCGAAATCCAGATGCCGGCGGCCGTAGTGAGCCCCTTGACGGATCCTTTGGCGCGGATTATGGCACCGCCGCCGAGAAAACCGATACCCGTGATTACCTGGGCCGCTATGCGTCCAGGGTCTCCATTCTTTAATCCTAAATACTCCTGGGGGACATAAATCGAGAGCAACATCGCCAGACATGCTCCCATCGTGATGAGAGAGAACGTCCGGATTCCGGCTATCTGGCCCTTGCGCTTGCGCTCCGCGCCGATGACCACACCCAACGCCATGCTCAGCAGCATCCTGAACATGGAATTCGTCAGATTGACATCCAACGAAGTGAAATCCGAAATAAGCTCTCTTATCATTTTCTTAAGTTTATTTTACCACGGAAGGCCCGTCCCGATATATCCGACCTCTATATCGTCCGTGAAATCGCTTGCCTGGGGAGCCGCCGTCTGGTTATAGAATTTATGTTCCAGAACATCAGGAAGTTCGGAATCGTCAGGGAAAAACCATATCCCCTGCCAGTTCCAGCACCACTTGCCTTCGCCGTCACCTGCTTGCCAGACGGAATTGACATCTTTCAGCGCCAGGACTTTCTTGAACGAGTCGCCGAGGCGTATCTCGTTTCCGTTATTCCCTTTGACGACGATGCTGCGGTTGTCTGCCGAGACGACGTTGACCACACCCGACTCAAACTCATAGACCGTGAACCGTTTGTTGCCGTTAAGATAAAAATAATATTCACTTGACTGATATCCTTCCTGACGAGAAATGCTGTCATACAGATTGTCAACATGCGGCTGAATCTCCGAAATGCGCATGCCGACTTTGATCGGGTCGATTCCAAGAGGAGTGAGCTGAGCATCGCTGAGTGCCTTCTTCGGCAGATCGGTCCGGTCCGACGGAGCCACTTCAATCGTGTCCTCGACCTTGTGTTCTTTCGATGAACATCCGGACATGACACCCATCAGAACGACCGCGGACGCCCCGGCCGCAATTCCGAGACACTTTCTTATTACATTGGTTCTATCCATCTTAAGATTTTTCATATCTTATTTTAATCTCTTTTCGTATTATAATCAGTGACCCCGCCATTGGCTTTATCTTTATTCATCTGTCCGATAAACCTTTTTTGGCAATTTGTCACCGGTTTGATTCCGAATCATGCACCAAACTGTGAAGGCACTATCATCATTATGTTATGGTGGGCGAAATGGCGCCCGAGATAAGCTCCCATCGTGTCTTTGTCTCCCGTATAGCTGACCGACCCTTTTCGGGCACTGACAACTATCAGCAGATCTTCATCACTGATCTGGGAAGAAAGGATGATGAAGTCATCCCACGACTCCATGTCGCTGTAATGTCTGCGAAACGCATATCCCCCGTGCTCCATTCCCGTCTCTATCATCTCCGCCGTCTCCCGCTCGCACAGGAAGCTGACGCTCCGGCTGAGCTGAGAGGCCAAGTTCCCGATCCGCGCCGTCCAGGCCGGGAATCCGGTCTCATATTGCGCGTTCTTGGGCACGTAGACGAATATACGGCCTATGGTGTCGGGCGGCACGAAACATCTCGACATGATGATCATCCGGTTGGTCGCGTTCATCAGCTGCTCAATCTTGGAGCCATAGAAGGAATCTCCGATCTTGGCCCGGCGATGAAGTCCGATGACGACCTCGGTCGCATCCTGCTCGCGCATCATGTTGGCGACCCCGGTCATTATATTCAGATCAAACCGTTCGGCCTCGCGGCATTCGATGTCCATTGATTCCGCCGTCGCGGAAGCCGCATGAAGCGCCTCACGTCCCATTCTCATCCTCGGACGGTCGTCGTCTGTGCGAACATAGAGAGCCGTCACAGGGTCCCGGCTTTCCGGCGGACGCATAAACGCCGCCATCTGCATGATTCCCGCTGACGTCACGGGATTGCTGACCGCCACGACCTGACGGGTTTCCGTGGCCGCACGCGGATGCTCAGCCTCCATTTCCGCCGCCGAAAGGCGAATTCGGATTTGCTTGGCCGCCCGCTCCGTGGCGACCGACGCCACGATACAGCAGATGAGGATCATGACGACAGCTCCGTTCATCATATCCTCGGTCAACAGACCATATTTATAGCCTATCATCGTCGCGGCGATCGTCGCGGCCGCCTTGCCGGAACTCAAGCCGAACATCAGGCGCGACTCGTCTCCGCGCATGCCCGAAATGAATCGGGTCGCCAGAACCGCCAAATATTTTGTCCCGAGCGCCGTCGCCGTCATCAGGGACGCGGCCGCGGCCACTCCCCAACCCCGGACAACGACACCGACATTTATCAGCATCCCGACTCCGATCAGGAAATACGGGATGAAAATCGCATTGCCCACGAAGGTGATGTTCCTCATCAGCGGGGATCTCGACGGAATGAAACGGTTCAGGATCAGTCCGGCATAGAACGCTCCGAGAATCCCCTCGAGGCCTATCGCCTTGGCCAATACCGACGCCACGCAAACGAGGGTCAGTATGAAAATATATTGCGCGACGCTGTCGCTGAATTTCCGGAAAAACCATCTCGTCGCCACCGGAAAGGAATATCCGATGACAATGCTGTATCCGACCGACAGCAACAGAAGCTCGCCCAGATTTCCGACACTGAAACCTCCGGAGACCTTCACGGACACGACTTCGGCCAACGTGACAAGGGCCAACAGAACAGCGACGATCGTGCCGCAGACCGCAATCACGGCCCCGCGGTTGTTACTCAGGCCGAAACGGCTGACAACGGGATAGGTTATCAGCGTGTGGGAAGCATACATCGACGATATGAGAACCGCCGTGTCCCAACCCGTGTGGAGAACATATCGCGTCAACGGGATGCCGACAATCATCGGCAAGGCGAAAGTCAGCAGTCCGAAAAGCGTTCCCGTCCGGTAGTTCTGCCGAAGATGATACATGTCGATCTCCACGGCGGCAAGAAACATAAGATATAGAATCCCGACCTCTCCGAATATCTCGAAGCTCGCGTCTCTCGCCAACAGATTGAACCCGTAGGGACCCACGGCGACTCCGGCCAGAATCAATCCGACTATCTTCGGAATCTTCAGGCGTCTGAAAAGAAGGGGCGCAAACAGTATGATCATCATGACCAGCATGAAAATCACTATCGGCTGCGTAAACGGCAACGTCAACATAGTCTCAGTTGTCTTCATCTTTCGGACACCGCTTTATTTCTTTGCCGTCAGAATGCCCGGACCTCCCGGCGGGAGCCTTCCCGCCCTTGGGGCCGGACTTCAGATGCCGAAGAAGTTCCTCGCTGTCTCGCTTGTCACCCGTTCGGCCTCGGAAGGACTGACACCCTTCGTCTCGGCTATTTTTTCCAGTATATGTCTCAAATATGCGCTCTCGTTCGTCCTCCCGCGGAACGGCACCGGAGCCAGATACGGGGAATCCGTCTCGAGCACAATCTTTTCCATTTCCAATCCTTTCACCGCCTCCCGCAAATCCGGTGCGTTCTTGAACGTGACCACACCGTTGATTCCAAAAATAGCTTCCGGAATCTCTTCCAATATCCTTTTCGCATCCTCCGGTCCGCCCGTGAAACTGTGGAACAGCAGCCGCGGACGCTTCTCCCCCATTATCCGTATGACCTCAAGGGTCTCGTCTATTGCTTCCCGGCAATGCACGATCACCGGGAGCTTCTGCACACGCGCAATCTCAAGCTGCTCGCCAAAAGCATCCATCTGGTCGATCTTCCACTTCGTGTCGTGATAAAGATCGATTCCGACTTCTCCGACCGCCGCCGGGTTTTCATCGGCGAACCTGTCAAAGACAGCTTTCACTTTCGCTCTCCAATCCCCGTCGATTTCTTCGGGATGAAGACCCGCCGCGACAGCTGTCGAACCTTCAGGCGCCTGATGATGAAGACTCAGAAGCTCCTCGGCCGATCCGAGGCTCACATTCGGAAATATCATCGTCTCCACCCCGGCGTCCAAGGCACGGCGCAATGCCTCCTCCCCTCCGTCGGGATAAGCCTCCCGGAAATATATATGCGTGTGAGTATCTATCATTTCCGGCGCCCCGACAGACGGTCAACAAGATATTTGAAGGATTCGAGTTTCGACTCTTCGAGACCCGTCGCCTTGGCGGCCTTCAGGGCTTTGGCGCTGTATTTCAACGCTTCCTTGCGGCCATTCTCATTCATATTCATCTTCTCGTATATGCGGGTGACGGTCCTCACCTTCGTCTCGCCGGCCGGGAGCGTCATCGCCATTTCGAGCGCCTTTGATTCCTCGGTCCCGGCGTTCAGCCC
>CAYQQG010000030.1:0-1756 GCA_964419535.1 uncultured Sangeribacter sp. | reverse complement strand
GCTCACGAGAAGATATGTCTTCTTATTGTTGTTGATGTCGCCGCCGATCGGCTTTCCGAATGTGGCGGCGTCTCCGAACGTATCCAGCCAATCGTCCTCGATCTGGAACGCGATTCCGAGATTTTCGCCATATTCACGCAACTTGGCCGCTTTTTTCGCGTCCACTCCGGCAAGAATGCCGCCGATCTCGGCACAAGCCCCGAGAAGAGCCCCCGTCTTCAGGCGGATCATCTCGATATATTCTTCAACCGTTATATCATTCCGTGTTTCAAAATCCATATCCATTGCCTGGCCGGCATATACGTCCGACGCCATTCGCTGATAGATCTCCGAGACCGTCGGATATTTGGATTCGTCAATCCCCATAAGCATCTTTTCTGCCATTCCGGACATTGCGTCGCCCGAAAGAATCGCGGCCGACGGACCGAAACGCTTGGCGACCGTTTCCCGGCCTCTGCGCGTATCGGAATTGTCCATGACGTCATCATGAAGCAGCGTGTAGTTATGGAACAGCTCCATAGCCACAGCCGCCGACATGGCGCGCCCGGCCTCAAGACCAAATGCCTCGGCCGCCATAAGCACCAAGGTCGGACGGATTCTCTTCCCTCCGGCCTCCATTGCATATTCGACCGGTCCATACAATGAAGCCGGCCGCATGCTTCCTATTTCAAGCCCTCTGATCGCTTCTTCGACCTCAAGAGCATAATCTGACAATCTTTTCATTTTTCTATTTCCCTTCTAAGGAATTCAACCTATATAAGCAACTCTTTAAAACTTCGTATTTTCAAGAGTTACAGACCTGTAGTATTTTTTATTCTTCCGTAACGGCTTGCGGCGAAGTCTCTTCCGCTTTGGATTCCTCGGGCTTGGCCTCCTCTTCCGTCTGAGGCGCGGGGACCGCTTCCTGCTTTCGCGGAGCTGACTTCACCGAGGGCTTCGAAACTTTCGGCGCAACCGAATATTTTGCATATATCTCGACCGGGACGTCACTCCCGTCGTCTGCAAGCAAGGCCACTGAGAAACCTTTCTTGAAGCGGTTGAACGAGGCCGAATCCTCCGGATGCTTCGCACATTCTCGCCTCAGCTCCTCAATCTCCTCCTCTATCTCTTTGGCATTCTTCTTGCCGACACGGATATCGTCGACATATTTCAGGCCCAACTCATAATCGAGCGCCATGGGATCCTCCATCATGTCGAACTTCCAGAGCCGGAGTTTCTTGGCCAGCCTGAGCCTGTTGGGATATTCCTCATAAGCATCCAGAAACTTATTCAGGTCATCCCCCTTATAATGTTCCGTGGCATAGATCTTTGCCATGACAAGCGTGTCCACCGTCACGCCCGGAATCTCATTCAGAGCCGCGCGGCAAAGGAATCGCGCGACGGAATCCGGCGTCGTCGTCTTCATCAGATAGTCCACCATCTGGGAATCCGACATGTTACGCAACTTCTCGGCCAGAGCCTTCTCCTCGGCATTCTGTTTCCCGCATCCCGAAGCGGCGGTCATTATAACGACAACCGCAATGACCGCAACCAAAAAACGCCCGGCTTTCCGGACTGGATTTTTCACATTCATAACATTACAGTTAGAAATCAACTGCAAAATTAATAAAAAATTTTTCAAAACACATAAAAAACACCTTTAAAGTATTGCCAAATCAAAAATAAAGCATTAACTTTGCATCCGCAATCTTAAGACTGATTGGAGTGGTGCTCGAGTGGCTGAAGAGGCACGCCTGGAAAGCGTGTATCACACTAC
>CAYQQG010000029.1:0-17000 GCA_964419535.1 uncultured Sangeribacter sp. | reverse complement strand
CGATGCCTGTTGAGAGTCCTTCGGGCGAGGTGGTGAACGGTTCGGTCAGAGCGAGGAATTTCCCTTTGTTCGCAATTCCCGAAGAGGGGTGTTGGGAGAAATCGCGGTGGTGCATCTCATAGACGATGACGTCCGAGAAGTTGTCAACTTTAGGACCTTTGTCCGCGCTCCACCCTTCGGGGTCGGTCTGCGCGAAATCGATGATAGCGGCGCGTTCGCCGTTGACGCCGACAGCCTTAGCCCAAACGCCTGGAGTCTCGTCAAGCCACTTCCCGTCGTGGAGCACTTTAAAGGTATAGAACTTTCCGTAAAGTTTTTCGGGCGATGAGGCTGTCCATGTTCCGGTAGAAGGGTCAAAATCCATTTTAATGTTTTCAACGGGGATTCCGCCGTGGCCCGTCTCATAGATCTGGACGACGACCTGCTGAGCCTTCGGACTCCAGAGCCGGAAATGAGTTCCGGAATCGTTCACCGAGAGTTCGAGGTCGTCACCGTTATAAACGGGATAATCAACGAATTGAGCGTCATAGGCAGACTGAGCGAAGAGATCTGCCGGAGCCGAAGAAGCGGCTGTCAGCAAAGCGATAGCCATAATCGGAGATAAAAGATATTTTCGCATGTAAGAGGGTTATATAGTAAGCTAATAAGACGAGGAGTCCATAAATGTGTAAACTTCTCTAATGCGAAGATAATAAAAAATATCGAAAAAATCTAATAAATGGAGATGTAAATTTTGGTCAGATGAGGAAAAATGATTAAATTTGCATGCTTTTTGAAGAAAAGGCGCAATGTCGGCTGAGAGAGCCGCTCATTGAACCGGCTTTTTGATAAAGGCGTCAAAATAAACATCTATTAATCAAATTTCCGAAAACCGGACCGACTCTGAAAAATGATGAAGTTCCCGGTTTGGAAATAAAAATCTCTCAAAATCATGCATCTTTCAACAGAAGAAAAGAAAGAAATTTTCGCAAAGTACGGCAACGGTCCTGAAGACACAGGCAGCCCCGAAAGCCAGATCGCTCTGTTCTCAATCCGCATCAAGCACCTCACAGAGCACCTCAAGGCAAACCACAAAGACCACTCGACAGCACGCGCACTGAAAGCGCTCGTTGGTCAGCGCCGCAGCCTTCTCGACTATCTGATCCGCAAGGACATCAACCGTTATCGTGCCATCATCGCTCAGAAAGAGCTCGGCATCCGCAAATAATTGCGGCCGTGATCTTCGGTGCGCATATACTTTAGCGAAACCGATAACCCAACAAAAAGGGCAGAAGATTCCAATCTTCCGCCCTTTTTCTATATCTAAAGTAACTCTTTAAAATTAGAATAGTTAAAAGATTAAAAATATTTTGTATCTTTGCATGAGATAGCCCCTATAAAATATTTTTTCGGTCATTATTTTAGGGCTAAAACTAAAAAACAGACATGATCACAGGACAGATAAAAAATCAAATAGACCAAATTTGGGATACTTTTTGGACAGGTGGTATCACCACACCTATAACCATTTTGGAGCAGATGACCTATCTGTTCTTTATGAAAATGCTTGATGACGCTCTGATTCGGAAAGAAGCTATTGCCACTCAAATCAACGAAGAGGTCCATGAACCGACTTTCACATATGGCACATGGGTCAATCCCGAGACGGGACGTAAAGTGTTGGGTAACGATCTGAGATGGCATGTGTTCAAAGATTATGATCCCGAAAAGATGTATCGCATCGTCAAGGATGATGTTTTTGCATATATCAAATATCTCGGTGATAAAGAAGGTGAAAATTCCTCCTACTCGCGGTTTATGAAGAATGCTGTGTTTTTGATCCAAAACCCGCGAACACTCGTCAAGATTGTCGAGGGTATCGACTCATTGGATATGAACAACCGCGACACAATGGGCGACGTATACGAATACGTATTAGGCAAGATGGCTGCCTCGGGCAACAACGGACAATTCCGCACTCCGCGCCATATAATTCGCATGATGGTGGAACTGATGCAACCGACATTCGAAGACACCATCTGTGACCCCGCAATGGGATCGGCCGGATTTATTGTTGAGTGTGCCAAATATATCCGAGAGCATTACAAGACAGAGATAAAGAAAAAATCGAATGCCGAGCACCTACGCAACACGATGCTTCACGGGTTCGATACCGACACCACGATGCTGCGCATTGGCGCGATGAACCTGATGCTCCATGGCGTCGACAATCCCACGGTTGAATATCGCGATTCGCTTTCGAGCGACAATGACGATGAAAACCGCTATTCGCTGATTCTTGCCAATCCTCCCTTTGCCGGAAGTCTTGATTATGAAGCAGTGTCAAAGAGTCTATTATCGATGGTGAAGACCAAGAAGACGGAGTTGCTGTTTATGTCACTTTTTATGCGAGCGCTCCAAGTCGGTGGACGCTGCGCGTCGATTGTGCCCGATGGTGTACTGACCGGTTCATCCAGGGCACACAAGACTATCCGCAAAGAATTGGTCGACGGTCACCGATTGCAAGCGGTTATCTCCATGCCCTCCGGAGTCTTCAAGCCATATGCCGGTGTGTCGACAGCCATACTCATCTTCACCAAGACCAACAGTGGAGGAACGGACCGTGTTTGGTTCTATGACATGAAGGCCGATGGATTTTCACTCGATGACAAACGCAATCCGATAATTGAAAACGACATACCGGATGTTATTGCCCGTTTTCGTAATCAGGATGGTGAAGCAGACCGCAATCGGACCGACCAATCCTTTTTTGTCCCGGTCGATGAGATTCGCGAACACGACTACGACCTCTCCTTCAACACCTATAAAGAGACAATCCGAGAAGCGATCGTCTATGATGCGCCCGACGTCATCATGGACCGACTCCATGCACTCGAAGAGCGCTTTCTGAAAGGTATGACCGAACTCAGCAAAATGATCGTCAGCCATGAAGCATAATTGGGAGTATCAACGCTTAGGAGAGGTATGCGAAATCTATCAACCTCAAACTATATCTTCTAAAGAACTTATAGAAGGAGGTCGATATAATGTATATGGAGCAAATGGAATAATCGGCAGGTACAATCAATATAACCATGAATTTTCCGAAGTATTATTAACATGTCGTGGAGCAACATGTGGAACAATTAACGTGTCCACCCCTAAGTCATGGATCAATGGAAACGCAATGGTTATTCATCCCATTAATTCTCAGCTATCTACAAGATTCCTTAAATATTTGATGAACAGTCTTGATTATTCATCTATAATTACAGGAGCAGCGCAACCTCAAATAACGCGGCAATCGATATCCCCGGTAAAAATTCCTATTCCTCCGGCGGCGGAGCAGGAGCAGATTGTTGCGGAGTTGGATAAGTTGAATGAGATGATAGCGATCCGAAAGGAGCAGCTGAAAGAACTTGACAATCTTGCTCAATCGCTTTTCTATGAAACTTTCGGAGACCCGATAACCAATCCAAAAGGATGGGAAACTAAATCATTTGAGAAATGTTTGGTAAAAGTGAAATATCCTTCAAAACTGCAAACGGTTGATTATGCGCTTTCTGGCGAATATCCCATAATCTCACAAGAAGACAAATTGATAAGTGGATATACTGATATAATTGATTGTGTGTATAAAATTGAGAAACCTGTTGTGATATTTGGAGATCATACCCGTGTGTTGAAGTATATTCCATTTAATTTTGCACTTGGTGCTGACGGCGTTAAAATTCTCCTCCCGAATGATACAATTTTGTCTAGGTATTTATATTTTTGTATTCTTCTTTCTAAAATACCATCCTTGGGTTATTCTCGGCATTATAAATTATTAAAGAATTTAGACGTTCCGGTTCCACCGGTGTCTCTTCAGGAGCGTTTCGCCACTCAGGTTGAGGTGATCGAGAAGCAGAAGAAATTGGTGGAGGCGTCGATCGCTGAGTTGCAGACGCTGCTCGATTCTCGGATGGATTATTGGTTTAATTAGAAGATTTTATGAAGGCGCGTATTAAGTTCCTACTTAAGAAATATAGGCTATGGGAGTTGAAATAAAATTTTCTCAATCATATTATTGGCTGGACTCATGGATTTTGGCTAACATTCTTCAACTTGCCACTCAGGAGTTTTGCGACCGCTTTATTGATTTTCGAATCGATCCGGGACGCAGACTATATGATCAGATGGTGATGGCCGCAAGATGCGGAGTTGCGAATATTGCCGAAGGGTCTGCGCGTCATTCCACGTCCGTTGAAACTGAAATGAGGCTGTTGGACGTGGCGAGAGCAAGTTTTGATGAACTACAAGGCGATATTTTCAACTTTCTTCTTCGCCGAAAAGCAGACGTTTGGGCTATTGGCAATCCGGCACGAGAAGCGCTATGGCAAGTTAGATTAGATATGCCAAAATATTCCAGTAGTTACTTGCATGATGCGGCCCTTCATATTCTCACTCAGAAAAAGAAATTTGATCCATGGCTGAATCATCAAGATTCGACAGTGGCGGCCAATGCGTTGCTGATCGTCTGCCTCAGAGTGAATCGGATGCTTCAATCTCAATTAAAGGATCGGCATTTACACTTCAAGGAGCATGGCGGATTCACGGAGAATATGACCGCGGATAGATTGGGTGCAAGAAGGGCGCAGGCCACAACGGAGGGTGCGCCGGGTTGTCCGAAGTGTGGCAAACCGATGTTGAAAAGGATGCAGCGCAAAGGCAGCCAACAAGGGCGCGAATTTTGGGGATGCAGTGATTATCCGCGTTGCGACGGGATCCGGCCGATTTAGTCCCCCGAATAACAATGGAACCTCGATAATCCCGATAATCCCGAGAAACCCGAGCAACTCGAGCAACTCGAGAATTAAAAAAGAGAACTATGTTGAATTTCGATTATCTCAAAGAAATACCGGAGTTGGCGACTCTTTACCGCTATTGTGACTCTGCGGAACGACATCAGATTGATGAGCCGGAGATTTCGGCTATCAGCGCGCGGCGCGCGTTGGAGTGGATGGCTCGCGCCATCTTCCGAATGAAAGGGGTGGAGATCGGCGAACGCCAATCTCTGTATCAGATTGTCGATTCCGAAACGTTCCGCGATTTCATAGCTGACGACCGGCTGATGATGGCGGTGCATTATATCCGTAAAATCGGAAATGCGGCTGCCCATGACAACCATGTATCGAAAACACAGTCGTTTTTCGCCCTTCTCAACCTTTACAATTTTATCGGTGCTGTCTTGCTGAAACTACGTGTTCTCGATTCGCTCAGACCATTCGACAAAACGCTGATACCAAATTCTTCTGTTGCCGAGCCCACCACGCCGGTAGCAACCGAAACAATCGAGGAATTTACCGATAGCATAGAACCGGAACGAGTTGAGGCTGCCGCCGAAAGCATCGAAGAGATCGAGAAACAATTGTCATGGAATGATATCTCAGAGGCTGAGACACGCCGACTGTATATCGACCTCATGCTGCGCGAGGCCGGATGGGAAGTGATGGAAAATGAAGGGGACAAGCACCCCGGAAAAGCATGCGTGGAAATAGGGGTGTCTCCAATGCCGAACAGCAAAAACAAAGGATATGCCGATTATGTACTTTTTGGTGATGACGCCCGTCCCTTGGCCGTAATCGAGGCCAAGCGCACCAGCAAGGATCCCGAAACCGGACGGCATCAGGCTGAACTTTATGCCAATGCTTTGGAACAGGAATATGGCTTGCGCCCGGTGGTATATTTCACAAATGGATATCAGACATGGATAATAGACGGATTGGGATATCCGAAACGCCAACTTCTCGCATTCCACTCCAAAGATGATCTTGTTCGAATTATAAAGTGTCGCAGACGGCAGGATATTGCGAATTTGGCACCCAAAGCCCATATTGCCGGAAGACATTATCAATTGCAAGGTATAAAAAAACTTTGCGAACACTTCAACAAGAAGCATCGTCGTGGATTGTTGGTGATGGCGACAGGCACCGGAAAGACGCGAACCGCCATAGCATTGGTCGATATGTTAAGTCGAGCCGGATGGGTGAAGAATACTCTCTTTCTTGCCGACAGGACCGCTTTAGTCGCCCAAGCACATAAGAATTTCGAAAAGATGCTTCCGAACAGTTACACAATGTCCGTTCTGAGCGATCGCACAAAGGAGCCCGACATGAATGCGAGAATCACCTTTTCGACTTATCACACTATGCTTAACCAAGTGGATTCGGACAACAAACCATTTTCGGTGGGGCATTTTGACTTGATAATCATAGACGAGGCTCACCGTTCAGTATTCGGGAAACTCGGGAGCACTTTGAAATATTTCGACTCGCTGATAGTGGGATTGACGGCTACGCCTCGTGATCAGGTTGACAAATCGACCTATGATTTGTTGGAACTTGAAGGCGGCGAGCCCAACTATGCTTATGAATTTGGGGAAGCGGTCGAGGATGGTTATCTGGTGGATTATATCGGCTATCAGAGAGGGAGCGCCGTGGTGCGCAACGGAATAAAATATAACGATCTCTCCGAGGCAGAGAAAGAGCAAATGGAATCGGTGTGGGAATATGAATCCACACTGGATGAGAAAGAAGTTGATGGAATAAGAAAACCGCGCGATATACAAAGTGGTGAGATCTATAATTATATCTTCAATATTGATACCATCGACAAAGTTCTTCAAGATCTGATGACGAACGGTTTGAAAATCCATAGTGGGGAAACAATAGGGAAAACCATAATTTTCGCGTTTAATAAGGATCACGCAAAACTGATTGTTGAACGCTTTCAAGCTCTATATCCCGAATATGGCGCGGACTTCTGTCAACGCATAGATTATTCTGTAAATTATGCCCAAAACATAATTGAGAATTTTGAAGTTCGAGACAAAGAGCCTCAAATTGCAGTGTCCGTTGATATGTTGGACACCGGCATCGATGTGCCGGATATTCTCAACTTGGTATTTTTTAAGCGAGTCCGATCCAAAATCAAATTCGATCAGATGATAGGTCGCGGGACACGTCTTTCCGCCGGCATCTGTGGTCCGGGCAAAGACAAAGAGCAATTTTTAATTTTTGATTGGTGTGGCAATTTTGAATATTTCAATAAGCAGATTCAACTCCCCAAAGAGGGGAGAGTCCGGACTTTGTCGGAAAAACTATATGGAGTGAGAGTCGAGATCGCGGCGTCATTGCAGAGTGCGGATTATCAGAGCGATGAATTTGCCAAGCAGTTTCATGACGAACTGAAGGTTATTCTAATGGAACAGTCCCGGCGACTCAATGATGCACATATCTCGGTGCGTGATCATTGGGACGCAGTCAGCCGATTTCGGGATCCGCTGGCATGGGAATATATTTCGGCCGTCGATGTGCTAACGTTGAAAAACGAGGTTGCGCCATTGGTCGGGTCCCCCGGCGAGGAAGAATCGGCTCTGAAATTTGACCTTGTGACTCTCAACGTACAACTCGGATTGGTTGATCCGGAATTTACGTCAGTAAAATATGAAGAGAAGATAACGCATATTGGCTACGAACTTGGGAAATTAGGGAGCGTACCTCAGGTGATGGCAAAGATGGATACAATCAAAGAAATTCAGACTTCCCAATTCTGGAATAATAAGAGTCTTGCATCCTTGGAGCGAATTCGAGTTGAACTCCGCGATTTGATCAAACACTTGGAAGGGCAGCCCGGAAAAACTTTCAAAGTTGACATCGAAGACACGGTGACAGACGAAGGAGTTGCATCCTCGATTATCAAAAGCGTAACCTATAAAAAGAAAGTGCTTGATTTCTTGGCCGAAAACCGAGAAAATCCTGTTCTTAGAAAAATTCAAAACATTGAGAAGTTGACAGCGGATGATATAGTCGAACTGGAGCGAATCCTATGGCAGGAACTCGGTACGAAAGATGATTATCAACGTTATCTGCGACAAGAGAGCCTGGCCGAAGAACTGAGTGTTGGCGCCTTCATTCGCACATTGAATGGTGTTGATAGAAAGAAAGCCCTTCAAAAGTTTACACACTTCATTCAAACCAACGCTCTGACAGCCGATCAGGAGGAGTATCTGAAGAGTATCCTCGATTATGTTTGTCAAAACGGAGATTTGGAGAAACGGATGCTGATGCAATCACCATTTGATGAATATGATGTTCTGGAGATCTTCCCCGGCAAATTTCCGAAGGTGGCGGAATTCGTTAGCCTTCTCCACGATTGCATCACAGTAGCATAAAAAATTACTAAATGTCAGGGGAAGGGTTAAAAAATGAAAAAAAATTTGTAATTTTGAAAGATAATTTGCTTGAGGACGAAAAATCGTTCACAAAGCAAATGAAAATGTGGATTTCGAAGCAATAAGGTATCGTCACAATTTGTAATGAAGAGATGGCTCAAGGAGAGAATCAAACGAAAATAGAGCGGATGCACGTGTGGATGAAGAGGGTCCCGAAATGGATCCTTTCGGGCGTGTGTCTATGCGTCATATTTTGGCTGACTCTTGTCCCGAAGCCTCTCGGGGACGAAACGCCGTTGCTGTTCCCGGGAGCGGATAAGGTTGTCCACGGAATTATGTTTTTCGGCCTGACGGTTTGCCTTCTGTTCGATTCGCTCCGGGCGCGCGGGTGGAGAAAACTCGGATTGCCTTTGGTGTCGGCCCTGACTCTGGCTTCGATGTTAGTGGGGATTGGGATTGAATTTCTTCAGCCCTCTTTGGGCCGTGGATTCGAAATATTGGATATGGCTTCGGACGCAATCGGAGCTGTCATCGGAGGAGCCTTGTGGATTCTTATCGGCGGCACTTTGGGGTTGACCGAGAATGAACTTTCGCATCATTACGAACAGGGCGAGGCCGAACTCAAACATAAATAGGACAATCGTTCGGGATTAATTGACAAGTAATCATCCAAAGCGAGTAATTGTCCATGATATGAAAAGGGCTCTGAGAAATCATATTGTGAAAAGGAGTTCTTACAGTTGATCATCTACCAAAAGAAAATTCAGATGGCAGAGGAAAATAAAAAAGAAATATCGGATTCTCCGAAATCGAAAAAGAGGGTTTCGCGCTGGATAAGCGTGCCGTTGAAGATTTTGCTGAGTCTGATTATAATCATACTCCTGATTCCGGTGGCGCTGTATATCCCTCCGGTCCAGACATGGGTGAAGAATATCGCATGTTCTTATGTGAAGGACTCGACGGGAATGGAGATAGACATCGAGAAGTTCCGGCTCAAATTTCCGCTTGACATCAGTCTTCAGGGGGTCAAGGTCATTGAGGCACAGGGGGACACAATGGTCAGCGCCAAGGAGGTTCTCGTGGATGTGGCTCTTCTGCCGCTGATGCACTTGGATATCGACGTTCAGAAGCTCAGCCTGCATGACGGATATTACCGGATGGTTTCGACTGATTCTTCGATGATAATGAAGATCAAGGCGCGGGAATTGAATGTCGAACCCGGAAGCGTCGTCCAGATCCGTCAGAGCAACATCCTTCTTCGCAAGGCTTCGCTGGCCGACGGCGATGTTCAGCTCTATATGAATGTCTGGAAACAGCAGCAGACCCCTCAGGACACGACCTCAACGCCATTTTATATAAGTATCGGGGAACTCGACGCTAAGAATCTGCGGTTTGCGATGTCGATGCTCCCGACGATCGATACGCTCGTTCTCAATGCAAAGGATATAAGGTTGAAAGAAGGCATAATAGATCTTCGGAAGAATGCAATAAACGCCTCTTTGCTCACGCTCAATGGCGGCGACGCACGATATATCGCACCGACTCCGGAATATGTGGCCACTCATCCGGTCCCGGTGGATTCGACGGCCGTCTCATCCCCTCCGATGACGATAAACGCCGACTCCATATCCATTGACAATTTTGCGGCGCTCTATGCTATTAAGGGTGCCAAGCCATTGCCGGGTTTTGATGCCAATTATATAGAAGTCAAGGATGTCGGTATCGGGCTCAGAGGATTCTATAATCAGGCTTCCTCGCTCAGACTCCCCCTTACGCGCGTTTCGGCGATCGAGCGCAGCGGACTTAATATCACAAAAGGTTCGGGACTCGTGGCGCTCAACGAAGCCGGAATCAATATCGAAGGCCTTGAGATTGCAACGCCATATTCGACGGTCAATGCGACTGCTGACGTCCCGTTCGCCTTAATGGAGCTGAGGCCGACGGCACCGCTGAATGCAGCTTTGAAAGCAAGTCTTTCGATGCGGGATGTCAATGCTTTCATGCCCGATCTCAAGCAATATACTTCCATACTCGGCCAGTCTCCACTCAATGCTTTGGTCGATGTCAAGGGAACTCTTTCAGACGTCTCGATCAATCAGCTCGACCTGGCTGTCCCGGGAATATTGTCGCTCAGGGCGAGCGGCACGGCGCGGAATGCACTCGACTTCAAGAAACTCGTTGCCGCCGTCAGGTTTGACGGCGAGCTGCGGAACCCGTCGGTTGTAGAGAAATTTGCCGGTAAAATGCCTGTCAACATCCCCCCCTTGACGCTGAGGGGTTCGGCGGGTGTGAACGCACAAAATTATGACGCCGATTTCCAACTTCTTACTGCCCAGGGTGATGTCGTCGGCAACGGACGGCTCGGCCTCAATTCCGAAGCCTATAATGCTGACATAAATGTGAAGGCCTTGAACGTGGCTTATTTCATGCCGGAATATGGCGTTGGCAAAGTCACGGCTCACCTTAAGGCCGACGGGGCCGGATTCAATCCTATGAAGGCCGGAGCCCACACCAATGTTCTTCTTGACGTCGCAAATATAGATTATCAGAAGAAAGCGCTCCGCGACATTACGCTCAAGGCTCAGCTGAGGAGTCATGATTTCACGATAGACCTTGATTCGCCGAATAAAGACGCCAATCTGAGCGCGCATATAAACGGATCGATAAACACGGATGAATATTGCGCGGAAGGAGTGATGAAACTATATAACGCTGACCTCCAGGCATTCGGTCTGAGCGATGAGGAGAATTACGGAAGTGCGGATCTGACATTTGATGTCACGGCACGTCCCGAACGCTGGCTTTATGACGCCAATATTGTGTGTAACGGCATTTCATGGCATCTTCCGACTCAGGACATTGAGCTTCCCGAAGGGTTAACACTAAGGTTTATTGCCGATCCTGATGATGTTCTTGCCAATCTTCATGCCTCAGGAGCTGATGTCGAATTCCACTCTCCGACAGGACTGAAGAATGTCGTTGACGGATTTACGAAAGCGATTGACGTCGCCATGCGCCAGATAAAGGAGCAGAATCTTGATTTCGAAGAGATGCAGACCCTCATGCCGAAATTCAATCTCGACGGGCAAATTTCAGGAAACGGAATTTTATCTACTTTCCTCAGCCCCCAAGGAATGGCCGTGGATGCAATTTCTTTCAATCTCGGGAATGACTCGATTATTTCCGGAAATGTATTGGCACAAAGTCTGAATACGGGTTCACTTCAACTCGACACGATCACCCTCGATCTTCACGAACGAGGACAACTCATCGATTATAAGCTTCATCTTGGGAACCGCCCCGGAGGTACGCTCGATGAGTTCGCCCAGGTCAATCTTAACGGATATTTCGGATCGAACCGTCTGTCAGCTTTCCTGACACAGAAAAATTCAGCCGGGGCACAGGGATACAGGTTCGGTTTCACGGCTGCCGTCGCTGACAGTACGCTCTCGCTTCACTTCACGCCTCTTAAAGCCACGATCGCCTATCTCCCGTGGAGCTTCAACGCGGACAACCATATAGATTACAATATGCTTGACCGCAGAGTCAACGCGAACCTCATGGCGAGCAGCAAAACGAGCAGCATTCTCCTGATGACCGAACCTTCGGCGAATGGAGGCAATGACAATCTCCACCTGAATGTCAAGAATATTCAAATCGAAGACTTCCTCCAGATGTCGCTGACGGCGCCGCCGCTGAGCGGGTCTGTCAACGGCGATGTGCTTCTGAATTATGACGGAAAGAGTCTGAATGGAAACGGTGATATTTCCGTCCATAACCTGATATATGACAAGATGATGGTCGGCGATTTCGATCTCGGCCTTCATGCCGGACTCAATTTCCAGGGAGAGACTCAGGCCGAGGCATCGCTTAAGATTGACGGCAAGCCGGCGCTTTCACTTTCAACAATTCTTGAACAGAACGGCGACGCCGGTCTCGAGCCTCAGAGTGTGAACCTCAATCTGACGGACTTCCCGCTTCAGGTTGCCAATGCGTTCCTCGGACCAGACATCATGAAACTGAGCGGAACGCTCAACGGGTCGCTCAGCATGACCGGCTCGATGTCCGATCCTAAGCTCAATGGCGACATTGAATGTGACGCGGTCGATGTGTTCATCCCGATGATAGGCTCGAGCCTGAAATTTGACGACTCACCGATAAAAGTTGCCGACAACCTCGTCAGCTTCGACCATTTCGACATCTTCGGAGCCAACGACAATCCACTTCAGATAAACGGATCGGTTGATGCGCGCAACCTTAGCGACATACGGTTCGATCTCGATGCGAACGCCACGAACTTCGCGCTTATCAACAACACCGCCAAAGCCAACAGTGATCTTTACGGAAAACTGTTCCTCAACCTGACGGCCGGGGTGAAGGGTCCGATGAGCCATTTTGATGTCAATGCCGACGTGAATCTTCTCGGGACATCGGACTTCACATATCAGGTGCCGATGACGACAGCCACGCAACTGACCAACACGACGAGTCAGGATGTTGTGAAATTCGTCAACTTTGCCGATACGACCAATGTCGCCAAAGCCGATACGCTCGCAAGTTCCATGGCGATGCGCATCCGCGCGACGGCAACCATAAGTCCCGGCACGATTGTGAGCGTTGTCATTCCGAACACTGCCTCCGGAGGTGGAAAGGTTCAGCTTTCCCCTTCCGGAACGCTGAATTATTTCCAGAATTTCATGGGGGACATGACCCTGAATGGCGAGCTGCTGCTCGGAAACGGATTTGCGAAATATAAAGTGCCCGTGCTCGGCGAGAAGAACTTCACCTTCAATCCTCAGAGCTCGGTTTCGTTCAACGGCAACATCATGAATCCGATTCTCAACATCGATGCGACAGAAAATGTGAGGGCTTCGGTTGTGAATTCGAGCGGCAACAGCTCAATGGTCAACTTCCTCGTCAATCTGAGCATTAAGAACACATTGGACAATCCAAAAGTGCAATTTGACTTGTCGACGGATGATGACCTTTCGCTAAAGAATGAACTTGAGTCTATGACTCCCGACCAGCGGTCCACCCAGGCCATGAACCTGTTGATAACGGGACGCTATCAGGGAGCCGGCCTGAAGACAATGAATGGCAATGTGGGTGAGAATATGTTGTATAGTCTCGTCGAATCGTCACTCAACAATCTCGCGTCAAAATATGTCAAAGGTGTCGATCTCTCGTTCGGCATCGACCAATATGACACGTCCAAGAACGGCGAGCAGGGTTCGGCCACCTCATATTCTTATCAGTTGTCGAAGTCTTTGTTCAGCAATAAGTTCAAGATCGTCGTCGGCGGCAATTATTCGACTGACACTTCAGAGGGTGAGAATATAGCGGAAAATCTCATTTCCGATATCAGCTTTGAATATACCCTCAAGCAGACAAATTCCCTGACCATGCTTGTGCGGCTCTTCCGTCACGTCGGGTTTGAGAATATATTGGAAGGTGAAGTGACCGAGACGGGCGTTGGCTTCACAATGCGCCGCCGAATCAGTGATCTCCGCCGCCTCTTCAAAGTCCGCTGGGGCAAGAAGAAAAATGCGGCCGTTCCTGTTGTCGAGGTTCCCGATTCGACCGCTCCGGCCGGCAATCAGAGTTCAGGAGGATCATCTTCAGAAGAATTCCGTGAAATCAGAAAAAACAAAGAGACAGCTAAATGAATCTACGGAAATCAAAAGGGGCCATGACCCCGTTTCATAAAGTTCTTAATATATACAGGGTCAAGAGCCCAACCGCCATATTGTCGCTTCTTTCGGCTCTCTTGATCACGGGAGTGCTGACCGGATCTTGCTCGATGACCCGGCGTCTGACCGAAGGGGAGACCCTCTATCGTGGAGTCAAGAAATTCGAGATTAACCCTACGGATAAAGAGAAACTCCCTGACGAAATGGTGTCGGATATGAAGGAGGCGATCAACGTGGCGCCGAACGGTCCGATGCCGTTCATGTCTCCTTATATGACCCAACCATTCCCCGTCGGGCTCTGGATATATAACTCTATGAACGATTCGGTCAAAGGCCTGAAGAAATGGATCTATAAAAAATTTGCAACCCAACCGGTGCTGATATCCGACGTCAAGCCCGAACTGAGAATGGTCATGGTCAAGGATATTCTTGACAACAACGGATATTTCGGATCTTCGACTTCATACGATATCGTATATGACAAGAAGAACCCCAAGAAAGCGAAAATCGTTTACACGGCCAATGTCAGCGCTCCTTACAGGATAGATTCGATTCAGTATCTTCCGCCGGTCGACGCCCTGTCGAAAATGATTGACTCGATCGCCAAGAAGAGCCGCTATCTTAAGAAAGGAGCCATATACAGTGTTGATTCCCTCTCAAACGAAAGGATAAGAATCACAAATTCATTACGCAACCGCGGATATTATTATTTCCGTCCTGAATTTATTGAATTCGAGGCCGATTCACTGATAACGCCACAACATATCGCTCTTCGGTTCACACTCTCTCCGCAGATGCCGGAAATGGCGGAATATGCCTTCCGAACGGGTAAGATTCAAACCACACTTCTGCGCAAATCGAAGCGCCACCCGGGAACTCCCGACACGATCCAGACTAACAAAGGGGAAGTGATCGTCATGCGTCCGCAGCGTCTGAGGGAGAGCCTGATTCCGAGCTGCATCACCTTCCGCGAGGGTCGCCGGTTCTCGGTCCGCAATATGGACCACACACAGAACCGTCTCGCGCGTCTCGGAATTTTCGGCAACATCCAGATCCAGCCTGTCCCGGCCGACACGGCTCCGAAAGAGCGTATAATGGACGTTTACATCACGGCTCAGTATGACAACCCGATGGAGGCCTCGATCGAGGTGAACGCAACTTCGAAATCGAACTCATATATAGGCCCCGGTGTGATCTTGGGACTTACGCATCACAATATATTCGGAGGGGCCGAAAAACTGAGTCTTCAGCTGACGGGAAGCTATGAATGGCAGACGGGTCATGGAAGCAACCGTAGCCTCTTCAACAGCTATGAGTTCGGATTGAAAGCCTCATTGGCTTTCCCGCGACTCCTCGCACCGGCGTTCATCCGACGCCGTAACCAGGAACTCAACTGGACCACAATCTCGTTGGGAGCTGACATTCTCAACCGTCCTCATTTCTTCAAAATGGCGGAGTTCAATACCGGTATCAATTATGAATGGCATCCCACACGCAATGTGTTCAACCAATTGACTCTTTTTAAGTTAGCGTATACAAAATTAATCCACCGGACCGAAGAATTCGATTCCATAATGAGTCTTAACCCCGCGGTGGCATTGAGTTTTGAGAGCCAGTTCATTCCGCAGATGAGCTACACCTATACTTATGACAAATTTCTTGAGCGCGAGCAGATGAACGGGATCAATTTCACGGCGACTGTCACAGAGGCGGGAAACCTTTTCGATGTCATTTACAGAGCGTGCGGAGTGAAAGGGAAGAAGACGCTTTTCGGCACACCTTTCTCCCAGTTTGTGAAGGGCCAGGCGCAGCTTGTCTATAGCCGTCGTCTGTTGCGGGGAAGCGACCAGTGGCTCGTGTCGAGAGTTCTGATCGGTGCGGCACATGCCTATGGCAATTCTTCAGAGGTTCCTTATGCCGAGCAATTCTATATCGGAGGTGCCAATTCGATCCGTGCTTTCACAGTCCGGTCTATCGGCCCGGGCAGCTATCGGCCGCCCCATGAACTTGAAAATGGATATTTCGACCAGACCGGTACGTTCAAGATTGAATTGAACTCAGAATATCGTTTTCCGATCGTGAGCGTTCTTCACGGAGCATTATTTGTGGATGCCGGCAATATCTGGCTTCTGAAAAAAGACAACTTGCGCCCCGGCGGCCTTCTGGAAGGCAAGACGTTCCTGCGCGACTTGGCACTCGGAACCGGTGTCGGTCTTCGCATAGACATCGGGATGCTGGTCCTCCGCGGAGACCTCGGTTATGGCTTGCACACTCCATACGGAAACGGTACGGGCCATTATTTCAACGTCGATTTCAAGAAGGCATTTGCATTTCACCTCGCGATCGGATATCCGTTCTGAGAATTGAATGACGGATATATACAAGGGGGATAGATTCAATATCCCGGAAGGGAAGCCTGAAGGAGAAAAAGAGTCCAGTGAATAAGACTTTGAGAGATAATGATAGGTTTTCAGCCACGTGAAAGATTTGGACTCATTGTCCTCGGATGTGTCGTCGCGGCGTGCTTCTGCGTCGAGCCGATTGCGCGGATTGCGGGATGCAGCCGGACGTCGGATCCTTCCGTTGTGGCCGATGATACTCCGGCTGAATTCTCCAAGCCGGCGGTGACGCCGGAATCGGATGCCAAAGGGTGGATAAAGCGTGATGAACGGAGTGACGCGCGCAAAATGAGCGATTCAATCCGAGACTTCAGAAAAAGCATTGAAAATAACGCTCATTTCCCCAAATCAGGCTCAAGACGGGATAAGAAGTCTTCAAAAAAGAGTAAAGAAAAGCCTGCGACATCCGTCAAACGCCGCTCGCTGCGTGACGAAACTCTATAGATGAAATTACAGCTTTTTGTGAAAAGTGAATATTTTTCCTATGGCCGGTGAACAATCTTGTTATTTAGGATGTTATATTTTCAGAAACAGGGAAAAAGACTCCCACGGTGCGAAGCCGTGTTGTAGTAGCCCTCTTAAATAGGAAAAAAGTTGGTATAGATTCAATCGCCCGATGATGCTCTGCATCATCGGGCGATTGGGTTATTAAGACCCCGTCCCACAAAAAATGTTAAAATCAGGGTCGCAGATGTGCCCCGGATTTGGCTCATATTG
>CAYQQG010000028.1:0-17662 GCA_964419535.1 uncultured Sangeribacter sp. | reverse complement strand
GCGGCATCTTCAATGTCGGTCTTGGTAATTAGAGGGCTCTTAAATTCCAGCGGAGGATAGGTAAGGCTCTCTATTGTTGGAGTCGTGAAAGACAATTCAATTTGGTTATGAGTATAATCAGGCAATTGATTTCCTTCAGTATCGACTACAACAAGGCTATTTTCCAATTTTTTTAAAATATAATTTGTAGCCGGTTTCCATTGTTGATCATAAAGATTCCATTTCATTCCCTTTCCATCTTCAATAAGGGTAGCAGTTAGAACCTTTGCATTTTCCTCATCACCTTCCTCAGACAAATAGGCTGATAAATGACCAGCTCGGAATACACCATTTTTAAGTTTATTTAGAGAGGTGCCTTCCGGCATATCAAAAATCATTTTAGCAGATGTTGGCAAACCTCTGTCATCATATTCAATATTTGCTGTTGACACTTGAAGTTCGTTTGATGCTGAACCTTCAAGCATAAAAGAATATGAGACATTCCCTATGCTTGCATTTGTAAGAAGGCTTAGAGAGTTCGAAGGAAGTATAATCGAATATATGTGCTTGTATGTAAGTTTTATATCTGAGGAAAATTCAGCAATCAGGCAATTATTATCCTTGTCAGAAACTTTAAGATTTCCAGAATTGGCAACTATATTATCACCTTCTTTAACTACAATATGTGCATCTGAATTTATTTGGAAAGGAGAATTGAGATAAAATTCAACTTTTCGAAGATAATCAAGATTCTCACCATTTGCAGGAATAGAATTTTCTACAGACAAATTAGGATCAGTATTTGTAGCCCCTACAAATTTCAACACAAGAGGCTCTTTTTCAAATGACAGTTCGGTGTCAGCTCTTTTTGAAGTAGTGGCGTTTAAGTATAAACTGAATTTATTCGTAATTTTAATAGTATATTCTTGATTTGGTTTGACCGTGAGATTGTCAAAAGAAAAGGATACTTTTGAACCATTTACAACGAAACCTTCGGACTTACCATTAAAACTTTTATTCATTGTAGTTCCAAGAAGAGTACCAGTCTCCAAATCTCCCTCATAAAGACTGGCATTCAACTTACTTGTTCCGTAGAATCCAATTCCTAATTCCGCTTCTGGATCAGAAGCGAGTGCATCTTCAAGTGCATTATTGATATCAAATTGCAATTCAAAATTAAAATTTGAAATTGATGCACCTGTTTCCGGGATGCTTTGGCGATATTCAACCGGAGTCGAAAAGGCACAAAAAAAAGCGGTCAGCAGACCGCACAGAAGTATTAATCGCTTCATGAAGCCTGTAAATTAGAGAGTATTACAAAATGGGAAACTCTGTTGATCTCTCTTGCGCCTGACGGATTGGAGTTTCGTGCCTCCGTCAAGGTCGCCGCCCGTCCCGGCAAGTCGGGAATCGTGCGTCGCCGGAATCTCACCGACGCTCCTTTCTTTAAAATCATATTTTCTGATTTTGGTTAGTATTATGGATTGCCTATCTCTGTGAATTAATTAATCCAATGCAGCTCAAAATTGATAATTTTTCTTTTCATAATTTTGAGCTTTTCTATTAGAGCTCTTGATTGAAATCAGCTTGTTCGCTGACTTCGGCCGTAAAATTAATGCAAAAATATTGTTTTTCAAAGGCTAACGTTTACCCCCCCCATTTTTAACATTTGTTAACTATGTTTTAACATTTGATTCGGGAATATTTACAGATTTTAACATAAAATTCGGGATTAGCGTTCATGTTTTCAACGATTCCAAAATCGGTCGGAACGGGGATAAAGGCGATGTGAATGAGGAGGTGTTGTTCGATAACAAACAAGCATTCGGGTAACAAGGTTTTTCGGGTAACAAGGATTTTAGTAACAAAGATTTTTGTGTCACCCCTACGGGGCTTCATGCTTGAGGACCGGTGAACCCGGGTCGCGTCGGACCTAACGGTCCTCCTTACCCGGGCCTACATTGTGTGGCGCCCATAGGCGCCCCGCCGCGATAGCAACAATAGATGTCGACGCCGGTCGGCAACGACGCCGCGCCTCCAATGATTTACATAATGCACCGAACGGCGCCATGTTGCGTAAATGGCAATACGTTTCGACGCCGGTCGGCAAAGTCACCGCGCCTCCAATGATTTTCATATTGCACCGACCGGTAATTTCGCATTAGCGGTTATTTTGATTTGATGCACGATGTCATTGCGTCGCGCATAAACGACGATATCATTAGGCTTCCCATCGGAAACATTCGCCTGCTATGCAGGCGGACGTTTCCGGCCGGCGCCATGCAGCGTCTCCAATACGTTTCGGTGCCGGTAGGCAACGCAACGCCGCGTCAGGGGTGTAAAGGGGTCTTAAAACAGCGACACTCATTGAGATTCCGTTGCAAAGCTATGAAAAATTTCGTAACTTTGTAACTAAGATCTCTTTCCTCAAAAAATATAAGATAAAATTAAGATTGTGAAATTTAAAACAAACATTCGAATAGACTTGACATTGATTCCGACATTCCTTCTACTGGTTATCTCCGGAATCGGCATCCATGTCACTGACGAATTTTCTCAACATGAAGCCTGGCACAACTGGGCCGTGACTCATGTGATTGCCGGAACACTGTTTCTTACATTGGGAATTGTCCACATAAAAGGCCATTGGCCCTGGTTTCGGTCTCTCACCAAAGGCCTTAAGAAAAAGAGCAAGCCGAATATGATACTGGCTCTGCTGTTCATCTTTGAAACGGTTACCGGAACAATTTTACTTGCCTTCACCGAAGGAGGAGGCAGCCATATTGGAAAATGGCACTGGTGGGCAGGGCTTCTGATGCTTGCTTTCGGCACAGGCCACCTTATTAAGCGCTGGAAAACACTCAAACTCGGATATGCACAACTGAAGAAATAAACTGTTCTGAAGAGTTAGCAGACGCCTATATCAAATTGAAGAATAGGAGAACTGTCAAAACAGACCCTAAAGCCAATAGACACAGCGCTATTTTCTCATTGCGCGTGAACAGAGGAGCCTCAGGATTATCTTCCCGACGGGCCTTGACATAAAATCCTATCCCGAGAATATAGAACGCCGAAGTCATCATCATCCCTTTGAGGCCGCCGGCATAAGCCATCCATAGGCAAAACAGGGAGGTGATGACAGCCAGAATGCGGACGGGCCACTTGTCGGCCTTTTTCAGCAGGAACAGCCCGGTGAAGAAATAACAGGGGATGATCATCAGCCCGGTGACATGAAGGGCCGCGAGATAAACGTCATCGGCCATAACAACCATTAGCAGAAACAGTTCCATCACAACACTCGACGCGAAAAGTCCGAAAGCGGGCATATTGTGACGGTTAACCCTTTTGAACACACGTGGCAAAATACCTACCAACGCCGCCTCGTAAGGCACTTGCGCGACCACTAGAGTCCAGGCCACCCACCCTCCGAGCAAAGAGACAATCACGGCACAGATAACAAACCAATAAGCCCATTCACCCACGCAATCGCGAAGAATATAAGCGATCGACGGATCCTGGAGACCTGAAAGACGGGCACGGCTCATCAGGCCGAAGCAAAGAACGGTCACGGCGACATATAAAACGAGCGAAATAATAAATCCGGCAATTCCGGCCTTTCCCACATCCGAGCTGCGTTTTGCCCGCGCCGACATCATCACGGCCCCTTCGACTCCGAAGAAACAGAAGAGCGTGATCATCATCGTATTTTTTATCTGGACAGCGACACTGCCTAAATCAGAAAAGGTTCCCCATATATCGATTTCAAACAGTCTCAACTTGAAGAAAAGGATGAAGACCGAGATTATTAATATCAGCATCACGATCTTAACTCCGGCCAAAAGCGTGTTGATTATTTTAGCGGTCTTAATTCCTTCTGAAACAATAAAATACATAACCCAGATCAACACCGAGCCAAACACCACGGTTTCCCAACCATGATCAAGAAGTCTCGGAAAGAAAGCGCCGAAAGAGTCGCTGAGCATCACCGCGTAGGCCACGTTTGAAAATGCGGTGCAGAGCCAATATCCCCACGCGATGTTGAAGCCGGCATAGTTTCCGAACCCGGCTTGTGCATATTGATACAATCCCGCATTATACTGAGGATAATGCAGGCTGAGCCACCTGAATGCGAGCACCAGAGGCAGAATCCCTAACGCCGTTATCATCCATGAGAAAAACACGGCGCCGGGCGCCGCCACGGAAGCCATATTCTGCGGCAGATTATATATACCCACACCAACCATGAGCCCGAAGACGAGTGCCGTGAGTCCCCAAAAACCGAGTTTTCCGCTGGTCAGCATGATGTCTTAAGCATTACGGTAATTAAACATTATGTTAATTATGGTATTACGGAAGGCTTCACGCACATAGATGTTCATAAGATAGGCGCACTTCCCCGACGGATTGTCGGGCGAGGGCAACTCTTCGATTATAGCCGTGTTTTCCGGGTATTTCGAAACTATCTCACGGAAACGGCTGTAAATTGTTCTTTTGCTCATTTTTAGTGATTTTTAACTAATTATAAAATGTAAAAAACAATCAACTTGTTCACTATAAGACCCCTTATTGCCCTTTTCTTTTCATGTACCATGCTATTGACATGAGAACTGATATCCGATTTGTCGGCACAAACAGAAATTTGCAAAAAGCCCGACATAGAACCGGTTTCATAAAATTTTCATGCAATGGAAGCACAAAAAATTTGGCTATTAGGTCCGTTTTGCTTAATTTTGCGCGACGGACTCTCCCGAACTAACTAACATACCTGAATTTAAAAATCTATTACCTTGATGTTCAAACACATTGCTGTGGTCGTGGCTTTGAGTGCCGCTTCGGTTGCTTATGCCGAGCCGACGGTGGAAACTCCTCAGCCGCAGAGCGAATTGCTCGATATCAATATCCGCGCCCGCGCCGGTTGGCAGGGAGACTGGCATGGCTCCGAGATGGATAATGCCAATTCCGGTTTTGAAGGGAATTATCTGATGATGCGTCTTGACGGCCAGATTTTGCCCGGTCTCACTTATTCATGGCGTCAGCGCTTCAACAAGAGCGTGATCGACGGTCATTTCTTCGACGCCACAGACTGGATAAACATTAATTATGCTTTCCGGGGGTGGCATTTCTCAGCCGGCAAACAGATTGTCGCGATCGGCGGTTGGGAATATGACCGCAATCCGGTTGACCTATACGGTTGTTCCGTGTTCTGGCAGAACGTTCCTTGCTATCAGTTCGGCGGCTCCGTATCCTACGACCTGACACCCAAAGACAACCTGCTGTTTCAGGTGAACCAGAGCATGTGGCACACACCGGGAATGCGCAACCTGTATGGATACAACTTGATGTGGACCGGCCACCACGGACCTTTCTCAGCGTTGTGGAGTGCGAATCTCACTGAATATGCCAAAGGGAGATATATCTCTTATCTTGCGCTTGGAAACAAGGTGGATCTCGGCCGGTTCAGCCTTGAACTCGATCTTATGAACCGCGCGGCCGCTCATCAGACTTTCTTCTTCCGCGATTGCTCGGTGATGGGAGAACTGAGCTATAGGACTCCTGACGAACGCTGGCGGATTCACGGCAAGATGACATACGATGTCAATAAGACCCACACTGCGGCCGACCTTGATGTCCTTCCGGGGACTGAAATCACAATGGCCGGCGGCGGCGTTGAATTCTTCCCCCTGAAGAAAAAACGCACTTCACTCCGTCTTCACGCCAACTGCTATTATTCTTGGGGCCATAACGCCAACGAGAGCAACCTCACGCAGTCTAAAACCACATTGCTCAGCGTGGGTGTAACCTGGGATATGAACGTTTACAAACTCTATAAGAAATGAAAAAGCTCAAATTCGGAGCGCCGTCAGGATGCCTCTGCCTCATCATTGTTTTTCTGCTCTTTTATTTCATCGGACAGAAAATGGGCGTGGCGAACATGCTCAACACCATTATGCGCACAGGCCACGATCTGCTGCTCAACACCGTGTTCTATCTCATGGCGATCTGTGTGATCACCGGTGCTTTGGGAAGGCTTTTTGTTGAGTTCGGCGTCGTCTCCCTTCTTGAGAAGATCCTCAAACCCCTGATGAAGCCTCTGTTCAATCTTCCGGGTGTGGCATCGTTGGGAGCCGTGATGACATTCCTTTCCGACAACCCGGCGATCATCTCCCTTTCTCAGGACAAACGTTTCTCATCTTATTTCAAGAAATATCAATATATCTCGCTCACCAACTTCGGCACGGCATTCGGCATGGGCCTGCTCGTTATGGTCTTCATGGTCGGCCAGGGATATTTCCTCGCTCCAATAATCGGCTTTATCGGAGCCTTCTGCGGATGTATCATATCGACACGCCTGATGCAGCGCTTTGTGATCAAAGCCTATCCTCATTATCTTGAGGAATATGCCGCAAATCCGGAAGAGGCAGAAACCAAAGAGGAGAAGAAAGAATATAAATCGACCTTTATCCGAATCCTCAACTCTCTGCTTGACGGTGGCAAGACCGGTGTCGACGTGGGACTGGCTATCATTCCGGGTGTGGTCATAATCTCCACTCTTGTGATGATTCTCACGTTCGGTCCCTCTTCGTCAGGCGCATATACGGGCGCCGCATACGAAGGTGTCGAACTGCTCCCCGGCTTGGCGGCCAAGATCAACATCATATTCGAATGGTTGTTCGGTTTTCACGATCCTCATCTTGTTGCGTTCCCGATCACGGCACTTGGAGCCGTCGGCGCAGCATTGGGTCTGGTTCCGACATTTGCCGACGCCGGCTGGATTGACGGCAACGCGATCGCGGTCTTCACAGCGATCGGAATGTGCTGGAGCGGCTATCTTTCCACCCACACCGCGATGTTAGACTCTATGGGATTCCGCGAACTGACCCCCAAAGCCATCCTCGCCCACACGATCGGCGGCCTTTGCGCGGCCGTGATCGCCCACTGGCTATTCATCCTCGTCAGCCTCTGCATCTCATAACACGCCACTGCCCGTTCCTCGGATAAAAATATAGTCCCGTTCACCATTTTGAATCGGGACTATATTTATATAAAATTTCATTTCATAAATATAGACCCCGTCTAACAAATCAGAGTCTTAAAGTATAAACAATCGGGGTCTTAAAGATCATTTCTTAAACGGAAGTTTTCATGATGGATGAAGCTAAGGATATAGAGGCGGCATTGCTGAGTATGGCGGATGAGAGACAGGCCCGGAATCTGCTGAGATTTTTCAAGACTAAACCCGGCGAATATGGCGAAGGAGACAGGTTTATAGGCCTTCGCAATCCGCAAGTGCGTTTGGTCGTGAAGGAGGCATGGAAAAACACCCCGCTCGCTGAGGCTGTTAAACTCGCCAAGTCTGAGATCCACGAAATTCGACTTTGCGGGCTTCTCATTATGGTGGAGAAATATCTATTCGCCAGAAAAAGGAAGGATTCAGAAACAATGAATGAGATTTTTGAATCCTATCTTAATCTACACCCGTTTATAAATAATTGGGATTTGGTTGATCTATCTGCAATCAAGATCGTCGGAAATCACGAGATTCTAAACCCGGGGCTCTCCATAATGGACACGTGGATACGGCCTGAAGGACACACCCTTTGGCAACAACGGATTGCGATGGTCAGCACTTGGATTCCAATCCGCCACGGACAAATTGACAAATGTTTCCGTCGGGCAGAATATCTATTGTCAAGTCCTCACGACCTTCTGCATAAAGCGGCCGGGTGGATGCTTCGCGAAACATGGAAGAAGGGATATCGTGATGAACTCCGGCAATTTCTTGAACGAAATGTCAAAAAGATACCGGCCGTCATGCTCAGCTATGCTTGCGAGCAGATGTCAGCCGACGAACGCCATGATTGGCAACGGCAACGAAAACCCATTCGCTCATAGCCGCCAAAAAAAGTTAACGAAATAATAAGGTTTTTATAAATCTTATTATTATATTTGCAGTTGATAATTCCCTATTAATCACCTTTTAATTAAATATGACTATGAGGTTGCAATCAAATTCTTTTAAACGTTTCGCCTATGGCACTTATAAGGTGTGGATCGCCGCGGTTGTTGCATTGGTGTTTATGTTGGGCGGGTCCGGTGATCTCTGCGCTCAATACAAGATGCGTTATCCGGAGCCCATCGCTGACACAGAGAATCATCAAGGGGTACCATTAGGGGAATGCCCCGTGGGTTATTATAATTTGACAAAGGATGGCAAATTCGTGCTTCAAATTCCCTATCAATTTGAAGACGGCCATATGTTCTCCAACATCACCGACCATGCGATCGCCAAGAAGGAGGGCCTGTGGGGTTTGATAAATGTTGACGGCTCGACATTTGTTCCTTTCATATACGACGGAATCGACGGACCCAATCTTGCCGGATATTATAAAATTATGCGCGACGGAAAATGCGGATTGATGGATAAGAGCGGAATGGTCACCGTCGATTGCAAGTATGATCACATGTCTGACTTGGGCAATGGGTGGTATGATGTGTGTGTCGACGGCAACTGGGGATATGTTCACCGCAGCGGGGTCTTCGCACCTACTTATTCTGAATATCAGGAGAAAAAAGAGTATCTCGGCGAATAATTAATTTCCATGAGAATGTGTCAAAATGACGAAATCAAGAACTTGCAGGGCCACGGAGTGGCACAATGCGGTTCAAATATAATAAAGATATGAGTTTTTATACGAGCGAAGTAATGACCGGAGCCCCGGCATCATTCAAGTCCGACACTCAACGGCTGATATATGAAGAGTTAGAGAAGTCCGGTCTCCCCTATTCCCGAATTGAGAGCGATCCCGGCATTTCGATGGACGATTGTCTCAACATCGACCGCGCTTTCGGCATTGAGACCGTCAAAACGATCCTTCTGACAAACCGTCAGAAGAACAGATTCTGGCTCTATGTGACCCACGCCCGGAAGTCCTTCATCACGAAGGAATTCGGAAAATCGCTTCAGATTCCGCGTGTTTCATTCGCCGACGAGGATCTTATGAAAGAAATTCTCGGAACTCCCCACGGCGCCGCCACTCCTTTCGGACTTTTGCGTCCGGAAGCCGCGGATGTTGTTTTCGTCATGGATAAGGATGTGGCTCACAGAGATAAGATCGTATTGACCGACGGAGATCCATGCGGTTTTATAGCCATAGCAAACGCAGATCTCTTCCGGTTGCTCGGCCGGGATCCTATTCTCATTGAGAATCCGGCCGAGATCATTCTTTAACGTCAAAATAAAATATTTTTCGCAATTCGGACATAGAACGCCATGTCCAAATTGATAATCAGAGCGTTGATCTACCGGACATGGCATGCCATGTCCCTACATATATTGGTTCGCATTTTTTGTGGAAAGGGGTCTTAAAGATCTGTTATCGCGTGGTTACCTTCACCTTATAGCTTTGCCCATAATTCCTGAATTCATGATAGTTGTTATACGCGACATTGTCACCCTTATACATGTAATAGGTATCACCACCGAACCGCATTTCGTAATAATATCGCCGGCCGTTACTCCCGGTCGTCATCCAATCGAGTGTCCATGAGCCACTCTTGGTTTCGTAGGGCGTTGACTGATAGCTTCTGGTCGATATCACCCCACGGCCCGGGTCATAAACATCATTATATTGGGGATAATATCGATTGACGGTCATGTTGCCGGAGGGATGAAGAATCATCTCCAGTTTGACGGTGTTCTCTTCGGTGATCACAATGGTCGGCTGACTCGACGACCGGCTTGAGGAACTCTTTCTTTTAGAACTGTGTTTTTGAGCTTCGGCTGAAAAACTTGTCATTCCGACGATGACGACTGCAATCAGGCTCCAGAGGGAGTACTTGAAAATACGTGATAACGTTTTATTCATATTCATCTGTAGTTTTTTGAGACAATTTTTTGATAAGGCAAAAATAACACATCAAATCCACATCTTTGGGTTCATTTTAAGTTCAATTTCTATTATAAATTAATTGAACCGAAAATGAACCTATTAAATAGGCGGATATGACTTATTTTTGCAAAAATTTTACCGAATATATAACTCTTAAAAATTGCTGTTTATGAAATTAAAAATGAAAATCGCGTTGCTGACGATGGTGTTAGCAGCCCTCATGCCGGCCGTGGCTGACGCCTTTCAGATCACGTATGAAAATATGCAGTTAGCACAGATAGCCTATAACACTCAGAAAAAGCTCCTCGCAGAAGCTGCTGACCGCCAGAACACTGAAAATGTCAGGATCACATATGTCGTTCAAGATCTTAACACCAATACATACTTGAGGATTCCGGTCATCTATATCATCGAGGAGGACCGGTCATCACACATTTGCACCGTCAAGGGTTATGGCTACTATCTGAATGTCGAAAAACAGACATACCGCTGGATGGAATGGGAACTTCCTTCAGGCCGAAACGCCGGATTCAAGATTCACGGTGATTTCTATTATGTCGTCGACCCGATGGAAGGCGACGGAGATGTGTTATTTCGTCTGACGGGCTTTAACTATCCCCTTAAGAATCTTGGCAAGCTCAGAAATTTGAGCTTCGCAAATTCCCTGATCACGGTTCGCCAATACTCCCCCACCGACCTCTCGGCCCTTGACGCCGTCTACGGCTTGTAACATCGTCTAACCCTTAAACACATTAAGCCTCCGCTTTAATTCAAAAATTAAAGCGGAGGCTTAATGTTAACTTTTAATTCAACAATATCACTTATAGGTTAAACATTTTAAAGAATATATTTGTCTTTATAGAAAAATTCAAGTATATTTGCATATGTTTTAATCTACATATAAAAAATGGAAATTCGCGAGATATACCAAGATTGCCTATACAGCATCAAATTCGATGAAACCGATACGGATGAGTATAGTAGAGTTCTTGCCCTGTGGAAAGATCTCGATTATCTTGTTGACTTCTTTAAGGTGAATGCGAAAGAAGTAGATAAACCCTTTTGGCGTGAAGTTGGCTTGAATCCCAAGACGCCCATCGCGTCCGCGGAACGCGTTGCCAGCGAAGCAATCGCATTAGCCGCTCATATCCACGCACTCGCACGGAATGCTAAAGATGACAATATACCGGACTTTGAGGATTTCTTTCATCCACTGGGTGGAAAATATTCTTATGTCCGCGAGTTAGAGCCACATAAATCCTATGGCACTTTTAAGCCCTCGCTGCTTCGATTGTATGCCATAAGGCTTGACCGAAATATTTATCTGATTGTTTTCGGCGGGATCAAACTCGGGAGTACAATACAAAATTCTCCGGGATTGAAAGAACAGGTGTTCAAACGAATTGACAATGTAATTTCCTTTCTCAAAGCCAATGGAATATTTGATGGAGATGATTTATAACTTTAATTTTTACAGCTATGAAATTCAATCTTGAAAAGTTAAAACAAATCGCGCAGCCACTTCCGGATAGCGAGCGGCAACAAATGGAGTATCAGATAGATAATCGCGATTGGCTCCTTCTGTCTGCAAGGCTGGCTTTGAAAATTCGCAGCCTTATGATGACAGAAGGTATAAACCAATCAGAACTCGCAAGGCGAATGGGCGTGTCCCCGGCGCAAGTAACCAAGATTTTGAGTGGTCAGGAAAATCTTGGCTTAAAGACTATTGCTAAAGTCGCTTCCGCTTTAGGCAAACCACTGTTTACAGTTGACATTGACGACACCCACAAAGTCTCGGTCCGCGAAAAGATTGAATTTGTTCCATTCCCAATATTCATCAAAAGTCAGCCCGTGAAAATAAACCTCTCTTCTGCTTACTCTCAATATGATATAGCCACACAAAATGCATTTAGCTGATATGGATACCCCTATTCTTTTTAAGTTTGTAAAAATGGACTTGGTTCAGTTTGCAATCTTTACTGATGACTTCAATGAAGAAGATGCAAAAATGGAAATTCTCAATCAATTTCAATTTGCATATAATTTTGAGGAGCATCTTGTCCAATGCAAAACTGTAATTGAACTTTCCAAGCAAGAAAAGATTTTACTCAAGGCCGACTTTGACTGCATTTTCAAGATTGACCCGGAAAGTGCTTATTCGATTGAAAACACCTCAAATGCAACTCTTCCGCAGGGATTGCTTGCGCAGTTTGCCTCCCTATCCTATGGTTCACTTCGCGGGGTAATTTACACAAAAACAGCGGGGACACCATTCAACAACTTCATTCTTCCGCCGAATGATGTGGCAAAGTATTTTTTAGAACCGCAAAGCTTCTCAAGGAACCGCTGAAATCGGCATTTCAGTAACTTTCAAAAATTAGAAATACTTAATTTTTGAATATTTTAAGACTGTTTCTAATTTTTAAATGAAGGAGCTTAGCGGGCTAAGGGACTGATATTTAGAATTAAAAATGCTCAAAAGATTCAAAAAGAAAGTGTTTAGCTTTGAGTTACTGATAACATAAACTAATATTAAAGAAGTACTTAATATGAAATATACGATTGTCAGCTGGAACTGCAACGGCGCATTCCGTAATAAATACAAAGCCCTTTTTGATCGTTATCCGGGTGCCGATATATACATTATTGAAGAATGTGAAGACCCTTACTTTTATGATGACGAAGAGTTTAAGCGGCTATTCAACAACGGGTTCCGCATTGGCGACCGTTCAAAAGGATTGGCTGTTTTCGCGCGCCCCGATATCACATTGCGTCGTCTGACCTGGCCCGAAGCGGGAGAAATGTCATTTGCACCGGTCCTCATCAACGAGGAATGGACCTTGATCCCGACTTGGACCCATGGAAAATATGTGGGAGAGCTTCACGATTTTCTTGACACCAACATTTCCCGGTATAACGCCGGGACAGTCATGATCGGAGACTTCAACAGCTCTGTTTTCTTTGACAAATCGAATCCGAGAAGAAGTCACACAATGTTCGTAGAGAGAATGGCACAAATCGGTCTCTTGCCTATGTATCACCATTTGACAGGCGAAAAACAAGGCGCCGAATCCGTACCGACTTTCTATATGCGGCGCAAAAAAGATGATCCTTTCCATATAGATCATGTGTTCGGAAATCCCGATTTGGTAAAAGTATGTGAAGTAGCCTCTAAGGAAACCCATGATTATTGGCTCACTCTGTCTGACCACATGCCGCTTCGAATTGAAGTTGACACAGATCCGGAACCTCAGTTCAAAGTCACGCGCATAATAACTTCTACAAGCCAATCCAAGAAACAAACGGAGAGTAAACGGAGGCCTGTTATTCAAATCCGCTTGCCAAACGGGAGACTGATCGTAGATGAAAAATATAGTGAGGCCTTCCGCCAATTTGTGCTTGCGATCGGGTGGGAGCGCGTACATTACATGAACTTTGATATATACGGTCAAGACCTGATTACGCAAGAAAAAAAGAACGGATATCACAAGGAACTCGTTCCCGGATGGTATATAAATCTAAACATGCGGGCAACCACCGCCAAGACATTAGTGCATCAAATTGCAAAAGCCTTGGGAGAAAATGTGGTTTGCACATGGGGAGAATAATAACTCTATACAATCTAAGACCCCTTTTGTGGAAAGGGGTCTTAGATTGTATAACATACCGAGAAAATCCACTATCTTCCGATCTCTGAACGATCTTTCGGAAGAAGATATACCTTGAAGCCCTTTCCCGGGGATTACGCTTCAAGGATTTGCGAAGCGTGGATCTTGGTCTTCACCTGCTTCGGGGTGATTATGCGTTCAATCTCACCGTCGGGGGAAATGATGAAAGTCGTGCGGAACGTTCCCATATATTGACGTCCGGCTAATTTCTTTTCGCCCCAAACGCCGAATTCTTCAACAAGTTTATGATCGGCATCGCTGATCAGAGGGAACGGGAGATTATATTTGTCAATGAATTTTTTGTGAGATTCGGGTGAATCCACACTCACGCCGACAACCTGATAACCGGCGTCCTGAAGTTCCTTATAGGAATCGCGCAGACTGCAGGCCTGAGCCGAACACCCCGGAGTGTTATCCTTCGGATAAAAATACAGGGCAATCTTCTTGCCCGGGAAATCGCTCCGACGAATTTCCTTGCCGTATGCGTCAACACCTAAAAGGTCCTCAACCTTATCACCTATATTTTTCATATTATTCTTATTTATAGTTTATTTTTATAGTTTATTGGAATATCCTAAGAATGAACACTCTATTTGTTTCCATAATGCCCTTTAACAGATAATACCTCTACAAACACCTTCTCATCCTCAATAGAGTAAATCAATCTGTCACCCTTTGTTATTCTTCGACTCCATTTACCGGATAATTCACCTTTTAGTTGTTCAACCTGTCCGGTACCGACCTTAGGATGTTCCTGAAGTTCCTTGAACAAATCCGCTATCTTTTTAAGCGTTTTTTTCTGTCCGGACATTTTCCATTCAATCAAATGGGCTTTAGCTTCATCTGATAAGATGAGTTCGTAAATCATACACCTAACATTCCCCTTATTTCATCCATAGAGTAAGAACGACATCTTCCAGCCTTTATATCCTCTATTCCACGTCTGACGGAGGCCATATTTTCCGGATCGTCAAACCATGAGTCGCCGGATGGCGATGGATTTTCCCTAACTTCCACAGATACTGAATTCGCTTTGTTTATCAGGAGAGTCTCTATGTAATTTTTCAGGCTCCTTCCTTGCGCCACAGCCATAATGGATAGCTTTTGAAGCGTATCGACAGGAAGATCAATATTCTTACGTTTGATATTTAATGCGGTTGCCATAAGTAACTCATTCAAATTAGTTAATTTAGAAGCTGTTTAATCTCATTTTTCAGTAACTTCGAGAAAATTTTTCCTTTTGAAACTTTAAAATTTACTTCATCGTATTACAAAGATATAAAATATATACAATATATACAAATCAATTGCATGGAATGTTCAATATATTTGCACAATCAATTATTCTCAGAATTTTATGAAACCGGGTCTTAGCTTATCTCGTCGATCTCTTTTTGAAGCAGGTCAAGGAAGCGGGCTGCATGGGCACCGTCCATTTGCGTATGATGAAATTGGAATGATATGGTGAGAGTGGTTTTGAACAAGCCCTTCCTGTACTTTCCCCATATAAGAAATGGATTGTTGAAAATTCCGCTGTACATACCGACAGCGCCGTCAATGTCATATTGGGCCAAAGCGGAAGTTCCGATAACCATACTATCAGCCAAATCATGATTTTCACAGCTTTCTGCCACTTGCCGTGTCAGCCGCAGATAATCTGAATTGAACTTAGACATATCATCTGTGAAGGGAATGTCACAAGAGCTGACTTCGCCCTGGCTGTTCGCAACGATCGTATTGACAGCAATAGTGTCATATTCAATAAGTTTACCATTGACCGGAAGCATGAAAAATTCCTTTATTTGCACCGCCGCTCGCCCGACACACCAACACATGAGCATATTAAATTTCAGTCCTCGCCCACGGCTTATCTTCACCAACCTGCTAACATTAAGCGTCTTGAAAAATGTCACCATCGGCATCGGGGCCTTCATCCACATCTCAAAAGCGTAAGCCCGCGTTGTTTCTTTCGGATCAACTTCTTTCATCTCTTCAGTACCTTAATTTATATTATTAAAAGAAATTTTCATAATATCAGTGATTTCAGGTTATAGGCTAAGTCCAACAAGGTGGAGAGGATGGAGCCGATCGGACTTTGGCAGAACGCAGCGACCGGTTGGAAGTTATAGGGGGAGATGCCTAAGAAAAGCAGCATCAACAGAAGAAGCCCGCGGGTCGGAATGAGGATTCTGTATAGCCGCCTGTTTATCCCGGATGCGGCCGAATAAAAAATTTGTGGCAACGAATCCTTCAGTTTCTCGTATGGCAGGATCAGCCAAAGCCCCGCTATGGTCACGGCGAGTGCCTGATATAATCGTCCCCAATCATTGCTCAGAAACAGCCAATAAGGGAGCATAAAAAGCATTATCAATAGAAACCAGCCACTCAGCACATTCCGCCGGACATAAAATTCACATCCTTGGGAACACGATTCTCCGGATGCATCATTTTCGAATCCCTTATATTCATTTCCCTTCGCGAGAAAATCATGTTTCCGGGAACGCGAAAAGAAAAAGAAATAGTTTGTCATCAGAATATAGAACACTGTGAAAGCCGCTAATCGCCAAATCGCTGTCAGCCAGTTATAAGGCTCCGTATGAAGATTCGACATGAAATGATAGCGGACTGTTTCGCCCAATTTCCAGGACAGAGCCTCTAAAGCACCGCAATCCCTCCAATCCTCCGGAAGAGGAATCAAACCGGCCCATGAGTCATGTATAGCCACCGCATTCGCCGTGTCACCCTTAAAGAAACACATGGTGAGGAAAATTCCTGTCAGCCAAACCGCTATCGCCATAGTCATATTTCGCCGTTTACTGTCTGGCCATAGAAGGAAAATCATGACCGGACACCCCCAGAAAAAGAATGCCTCGTGAATAAAGAGTCCGGCGGTCAATATCAAGCCTATCCCGACAGTCTTAAAAACAGAAATCCGATCATGGCCTTCCTCGCGTCCACTCCCTTTCAAAAGAGTAAAGACCCAAAACACAAGAAGATAAAGAACATAATCCTTGCGTTCAATATAATCAACGAAACCGCATAAAACCGCGCTGAGAACAATCCACCATTTAACCCCGCGATTACTGCAAAGGCGCAGCAACCAGACTGTCACCGCGATATATGCACCGGCAAATATCGGCACAAGAATCGTCAATGGCGAAAGCCCGGTGAGCGAAGAATATTGATATAGAAATTCGCCATATGCGCCCCTTCTTACAAACCCGGATTCCCAGTTGATAAGATAATCGGCGATGCTGTATCCGCTCCAAACATCACCGCCGGCATAAAACGTGACAAACCAGAGAAAGAACTTGCAGACCCACGAAGCAATCATTATTCCTCCGATGAGTCTGCCGGATTTATTTAGGTCTTCAGTTCCTGACTGATAACTTATTTGTTGATTCATATTGCAAAAATAGTGAATTTATGCTAAATTTGCAAAAAGCTCTGTTCCCGGAAACAGAGTGGGTCAATAATTGCAACCGGAATATTACTTTATATATGCCACAACAGCAACACTATCAAGGTCTTTCAGACGCCGAAGTGCTTGAAAGCCGTCGTCTTAACGGCGTCAATATCCTGACGCCCGCTGAAAAAGATCCGCTTTGGAAAAGATTCCTCGAAAAGTTCAGTGACCCGCTGATCGTCATCCTTCTCATAGCCGGCGTCCTCTCGATCGGAATCTCGTGCTATGAATACTGGGGACTGCACGAAGGCCCCGGTGTTTTCTTCGAACCTATCGGCATATTCATCGCCATATTGCTCGCCACCGGCCTCGCTTTCATATTTGAACTTAAAGCCGACAAGGAATTCGCATTGCTGAATCAAGTGAATGACGACGAGCCGGTTCAGGTGATCCGGAACGGAAATGCGATTCAAGTTCCGCGAAAGGACATCGTTGTCGGCGACATCGTCATCCTCAACACGGGCGAGGAGGTCCCGGCCGACGGCGAATTGCTCGAGGCTGTCCACCTCAACATTGACGAATCAACGCTGACAGGCGAACCGATGTGCCATAAAACAACCGACCCGGCTCAATTCGACAAAGACGCCACCTTCCCCTCGAACCACGCCATGCGCGGAACCAAGATTATGGAGGGTCACGGCGTGATGCGCGTTCTGGCT
>CAYQQG010000027.1:0-17721 GCA_964419535.1 uncultured Sangeribacter sp. | reverse complement strand
GGAATTCGATTCCCATGCGGTATGAACGGGGGACGTTGACACTGATCGCATTGCCTGTGTCGGACAGCTGGCCGGTGACGACGAGCTGATTCTTGTAATCCATATAATAGAGATTGGCGCCGACTGAGAAAACGGAATGCTGATAGAAATATCCGAGCTCGTAATCAAACATTCGTTCGGCCACGGGATAGTGTGACGGATCGCTGTCGGTGAAATTGTCGCGCGTCGGCTCTTTGTGGGCCACACTCCACGAAGCGTATGCGCGGTGTCCGTCATGGTTATATGCAAGGCCGAGCTTCGGGTTGAAGAAATTCCAGTCGCGGTGGATGTCGAGACGCGCCATGTCGCCGGTGTTCCAATCAAAGTTGTCGCTTATTCCGGAGATAGAGTAGTGGATGTGGCGGTATTGCAGGTCTGCATAAGCTGAAAAATCATTCAGAAAGCTATAATCGGCGCGCACGAAGATGTTGGAGTCGAACTTTCGTCCATAGTTGCGATAATATTGCTGCAGAGGATTGATGTCGCCTATGAAGTTCCGGACCCATTTGACCTGACCGAAATGGATTCCGCGATGCCAGTTGGCCGCCCCGCCGGCCGTGACGGAAAGATCGGCGTGCTGATAGCGGACGTTGAGGGTGCTACCGCCGAAATCGTTATCGTTGCTTTTGAGACGGATGAGGTCAGATTTCTCTATGAGATTGCCTTCAGAGTCAAGATAGGGCTTGAGCCCGTATTCGATAAGTGTGCGTCGGGTCTTATATTGATCGTAATATCCGTCTCCTTTGGTGTAATGAAGCGCGGCATTGAGAGTGAAGTCGCGGCCTAAATATTGATTAAGAAGAAGCTGGAAATGGTGTTGCGTGAAGTTGTCGCATTGGTCGGGATAGTAAGCTGTGCGTCCTTCGGAATCGGTGTATTTCCCGCAGGGGTTATATCGGCGGCCATATTTCTCCATTTCCTCTTTAGATGCGTAATCCCAGGCCATGTAAGTCCGTTCCTTACCTCCGAAGATGAGAAGACGAAGGGTCGTGTTGTCATTCTGATAGGCCAATTGCCCCATATAGCTCCATAGCTTTGAGAATGCGCGGTCGATATAACCGTCCGACCCGATGTGGCTTAGTCGTGCATCGACGCTCCAATGATTGCCGAGAAGTCCGGAAGAGACTTTGAGGGTCTCTTTGTTGGAATTATAGGAGCCGTATGCCAATGAGACAGTCGCTGAAGGAGTGTGGCTCGGCATGTCAGTTAGCATATTTATTGATGCACCGAAGGCCCCGGCTCCGTTGGTGGAAGTTCCGACTCCGCGTTGAATCTGAATGTCACGAAGCGAAGATGCGAGATCGGGCATATTGACCCAATAGACATTATGGCTTTCGCTGTCGTTGATCGGAATGCCGTTGGCTGTGATGTTGATTCTGGAACCGTCGCTGCCGCGGACACGCAGACTGGAATAACCGATTCCGCCTCCGGCGTCGCCTGTGGAGATGATCGATGGGCTCATTTCGAGCAATGCCGGGATGTCGCGGCCGTCATTGGACCGGTTGATTTCGTCTTTGCTGATGTTGGTGAAGGCTACGGGAGTTTTCATTCCGGCCCGGTTGGCCGTGACTTCAATTCCTGTCAGCTCGCGCACAAGGCTATCGGCTGATTCGGTGGTTGCGGACTCTGTCGCGAATGCGACACCACTGGGCAATACGGCTAATGCAATGATAGCCGTTGCCGATGAAAATGTTTTTTTCATGGGTCAATTTTCTTTACGCCGGTACTAACCGGATCAAATTCAAAGGGTATATTCTCAGCCCCACTTTCTCGAAAGCCGCCGCGATGACCAAACGCAGATTTTGCATTACGCTGAATCTCATATTGAGCTAAGCTGTATTAACGTCATTCGCGTTACGGCCGGCCGAGGAGTGATGCACCCCTAAATATGTTCGCCGGCAAAGTTAATTAAAAATTCGCAACCCCGAAACATTTTCCCAAAAAATGTTATGAAATGAGCTCTAATACGAACCAAGATTTGTAGGGACATGACGTGCCATGTATGAATTGATTCTCAGAACGCTACACTTTTAGACATGGCCCTCTATGTCCCTACAAATAGATTAATCCATCATTTTGATACATCTTCTTCATGAACTTTCTTAGGAGGAAAGAAGTTTTCTAAACAGACTTACATAACTAATTCAGAACATAATTATAATAAAGATAAATGATTAACTATGAAAAGTTTTAAACCGAAGGCATGGTTGCTTCCACAGCCTGTGTTGATCATCGGCACGTATGACGCCGACGGGACACCTAATGCTATGAATGCCGCTTGGGGCGGTCAATGGGATGGGAAAGAGATAATGATATCATTGGGCAGTCACGCCACTACTGACAATCTTAACCGTTGTCCGGAATTTACGGTTGCTTTCGCAACTGTCGATACTCTTGTGTCCGCAGATTATGTCGGCGTCGTTAGCGGTCGGAAGCAACCCGACAAGATAGAGAAAACCGGTTGGAAATCTGAAAAGGGGAGGATGGTAAATGCTCCGGTATTTAATTGTTTCCCAATGACAATGGAATGTCGTATTAAGGAAAAGTTATTTGAGTCAGAGACTGGATATTATATGATAGCGGAAATTCTTAACATCCAATGTGACGAGGCCTATCTGGCCGAGGATGGCGATCCTGACGTGGAGAAAATGAAGCTGATTACGTTCGACCCCGTCCATAATGGATACATCGAACTTGGTTCACGTGTCGGCAATGCCTTTCGCGACGGCCTCGCTTTGAAATAAGAGTCCGATTTATGCAGTGGGCTGCGAAAATCATATATTCCGCCATAAAATTAACCTCATTAGAATTGTATCATACAATTCTAATGAGGTTAATTTTATTCAAATGGTGGACAAATATTTAATGTGACAAAGTTGATTATTGTCCTGATAATATTGCTCTTATGGTCTTCTCGTCAAGGCCTTGTTTCCTCATCTTTTGAGCTATCTCTTCTTGCATTTCAGCGCGGCCTTCAGCGCGGCCTTCAGCTCGGCCTTCAGCTCGGCCTTCAGCGCGGCCCTCAGCGCGGCCCTCAGCGCGGCCTTCTTCGAGGCCTAACTTGCGGGCGCTGGTCATTTCGCTATAATAATCGCGTGCCAACTTCAGATCAGCCTCATAATTCCATCTCTCTTCCGGACTCAATGAGGCAACATTGCTGACTTTTGCAACCTCGTTAAATATTTCCCTGCGGCTCCGGAACGCCACTCTTTGACTTGCTCCCATATTATTCAAATTATAAATCCATTCTTCTAAATAACTGTCACAATCTGCCTCATCCTTTGCGAAGCAAGGTAATTGTATAAATGCAAAACGCGCGACGTCGCTGACCGGTTTACCATTATCTTCATCCATCAAGCGGGCTCGCGTCAAAAGTTTCTTCTCAAGCCCCTTGACAAACGTGTTGCAAAGATAAACGCCTATGACCGGAGTGAGCCTATAATTCCATGGAGTTTTATCCTCATTCTTTTGGCGTCTCCCTTGCTCGGCGATGCTTCTGTAGACATAATATTCAGCTCTTTTCAAGAAATTTTCTTGCCAACTTTTCTGCATTTCGACTATAAACCGATGTCCGGTTGATGTCTCGCATAAGATGTCATACCGTATACCCTTGGCCTTTTCCCACTCTCCGGAGTGTTCGGTGTTTAGGTATTGTATGCTTGTAATTCCCGACAATTGCTCATCACCCTCAAATATTGCATTGAGAAACTCCTTGAGAATATCATTGGATATTTTTTCGCGTCCAAAAAGCAATTTGAAGCCTATGTCGTATAAAGGATCAATCAGTTTGTCCATATTATTTTAATATATGTTGCAAATATACACAAAGATCGAATAAAATCCAAATATTACGTAGCAAATGGATATAATAAATAGGGAAATTTTGTTATTGTGAATAAAATTTTATAAATTTGTAGCCGTATAACGTCCTGCAGAGACCTGTTGAAAAGTTTTTTGACTATTTCAATGATGCGGGTTTGCGGGCGGGGCGGTTATTGAATCCCTTAATATATGAGGGGGCATTTTTTTGAATAGCGTTTGCTTACGCTCTTTCTTGACATTCTGAAACCTGGAAAGTTTACATGATACAGTCAAGAATGAAGCAACAAGCGGATGGCTTATGTGGATATGTATATCCTGTCGCAATCGGTGCGCGTGAGCGTTCCGAATAGTGATATATACATATTTGCGTGAGGTCTCTGCGTGTTGCTCGTTCTACTGTATCGGGCAGTTCCAGGGCCTCAGAATGTAAGGACGGGCAACAAGTAAGGCTCTCGCGCTTTTCTTTTTTTTCACCTGCCGAGAAGGGAGCATCGGCCTAACCAACATCACATAATGAATAAAAGGATTTTTGCGCTTTTATTAAATTGTGTTTTTTGTCTGAATGCGCTCTTGGCTGCGGAAGGCTCAATTGAGAATATCACCGTCACGTCGCCTGGCACGCTGCAAGATCTGATTTTAGATATCGAATCCTCGAGAATCGACTATCTCGCAATTTCCGGACCGATAAACGCAGCGGACGTAAAAACACTCAGAAACCCGACCGGTAAACTTTTGACAGTAAAGACTCTCGATATTTCCGGGATATCACTCGTGCCCGGGGATGAACCATACTATTCATATACATCCGGTATCAGTTCAATTACAAATACATCAATAACCGAAATTTATTATCTCTCCGATGATCCTCATACGGAGGAGGACTTTTCATGGAGCGGTCTGGGTGTCGGCCAGCAAGTGTATAAATACTATCGTAATGACCTGTCTGCATTCTTCCTCGGTGTGAATGCATACGAGACAATCATATTGCCGGAAAGGGAAGAATTGGGGTCAAGTGTTTTCTCCAGTTCGAGCGTATCAAATGTTATTCTTCCAGCGAATCTGAAAAAAATAGGATATGCGGCATTCCGGTACACCAAGAATCTCAAATCACTTAAATTGCCTGCCGGAATTGACAGTATTCCGAATCGGACTTTCTATGACTCAGGATTGGAAACATTGGAATATGAAGGCCAATTCAGATATGTAGGTAATGAAGCGTTCTATGGCACGAAACTGACAAAGCTTCCCGATCTTCGGAAACTGGAATTTTTAGGGGATTATGCATTCTCCGACGTGCCATTGACCGGCACCCTTGATCTATCACAATATCCCTTCGATTATATTGGTCCGGGCATATTTCAGAATAATTTGTTTACGGAGATAATTCTTCCCGACCGAATCAAGGAAATTTGGGAGAACGCTCTTTCTTCATCAGGCAGCAAGACCGTCAAAATGAATGTTCCCTCGGCATTAATTAGACTTGGGAGAGACGCTCTTCCAAACGTAGGGGCAAGTACTCTGAGGATGATTGATAATATCGGGTATTTCGGTAATGTTGCTTATAAATGCAACTCAGATATAGAAATTGATAATCTCATTTTCCGATCGGGGACTGTCTCAATTTCCTCAAATTTTTATGTCAATGCTAAAAAATCGGAAAAAGGACTAAGTGTTTCATTCCCCGAATCGTTGCTCTATATCGGAGATGAAAGAAATGGATATCGAATGTTTTCGAATTACGCAAGCGAACGTCTGAAGTCTGTGACCCTTCCGCCAAATTTGATTGAACTCGGAAATTCTGTTTTCTACGGATGCGCAAATCTTAAAAAGGTTGACTTCAATGAAGGATTGGAAAGGATTGGAAGTCAAGCATTTCGGAATTGTTACGCCATTGAGGAAATCACTCTTCCGAATTCTTTGGAGTATATAGGTGAAAATGCTTTTTATGATTGCAGATCGATAACGGAATTAACGATTCCGGAGAATTGCACAGGATTTGATAATTCATTCGTGTGCACGATGGTCAGCCGTGTTAATTTGAATGCGAAAAATTTCGGAGGAAATCTGAGAGGCTTTTCCGGTCTGTCACATGTCGTTATCGGCAAGACGGTTGAAGTTATACCGAAATCTTTTTTACCTTCAACTGTTCGTCGCGTTCGTTTTGAGCCAAGAGACGGTCGGCAGTTAGAATTAGGAGAAGCGGCCCTGAGAAGCGAAGCACTTGTTGAATGTAATTTATTTGATGAGGTAGAGTTGACAGAAATTCCAGACGGCCTCTTTAATGGTTGTGAACTCTTGACAATCCCTTCATTGCCTCAAAATATAGAGAAGATTGGCAGCTATGCGTTCTCGAAAGTGAAAATGCCGTCAAATCTTATAATTCCCGAGTCGTGCCGTTCAATTGGCACCGCAGCTTTTTTAGATTGCACAAGCATTGAACAGGTGCAACTTCCGGAAAAGTTGGAAAACCTTGAAGTGCAAGCCTTCTATGGAACATCAATTTCATCTGTGGAGATCCCAACCTCATTGTCCTCTAAATTGATGTATGCCAAAGGGCCATTTGGACCCTCTTTGAAACAGATAACATTCAAGCCCGGCACCAAAGAGATAGCAGCCTATCTTTCAGATACCTCTGTAGAGGAGCTCTATATTCCCGACGGCGTTGAAAAATGTAATATAAAATGTTATAACGGCAGCTTGCGCGGTGTTTCTTTTCCGGTCAGTTGTCTGAAGGTTGAAGGAAAATATTCCGGATCAAGACTGGAATATTTCGGTTGGAGAATACCGGAGAATTACGTGTTTGAAGGGGATGCTTCTGAGAATTATATTGGAGATGATATATTCAGCCATTCGTTATATTATGCGGCTGTCGTGATTCCTGAAGGAATCGGAAGAATAGGGGAAGATGTGTTTTACAAGACTCAAGGGGAGGTACTGGTGCCGACGACAGTAACTGAAATCGGAAAGGATGCCTTCTATAGGTTCTCCGGCAAAGTATATATGTTGCCGCCGAATCCGCCGAGCTGCGATCAATCAAGTCTTTTTGGCGCCACCGTATGCGTGGCCAATCGCGTTATGGATATGTATAAAGCCGCATACCCGAATGTTATATTGCAGCCCATTGAGGTTCCGGCTATGAGTGCCACTCTTGATAAGTATAGAGTTTATGGAGAGTTGAACGAAATTGTTGAAGTTTCGGCTAATGTTGAGCCTTATTTGGCATACTACACCACTGAGTGGTCGATTGAAGATTCGAATGGGTGCGTAGAGATACTATCCGGACAGAATTCTGATAAAGTTCGCCTTCTGCTCAAGAAGGATGGCGAAGCGACTCTGGCCGCTAAGATCACTTCTTTTGATGGCTCTTGGATGGAAGCTTTTTGCTATATTTCGGTCAACGGAGACTCGGGTGTGAAAGTGGAGAGTGTTGGTTTGTGGTTTGATGATACTTTATGGCATGTGGGGAGATCGTTCGATATTTATCCGCAAATAACTCCGGATGACGCCACTTATAAAGAGATAATTTACGAAAGCTCTGATCCCAGGGTGGCAAAAGTCAGTGACGAAGGACATGTGGAAATGCTGAAACCGGGCGAGGCCGTGATCACTGTGACCGTTATTAACTATGACGGTTCGGAAGTGAAGGCTAATGCCTTGGTACGGGTATTTGAAGAATCCACAGTGAAACCTGAGGATATTAGCGTTACGCCAAATTATATTTCAGGCACAATCGGTGAAAAATATTCTCTTCTCCTTTCGATTGAACCTGCTGACTCTGAATATCTGCGGACAACTTGGGAAAGCATGGATCCTTCTGTTGCGAGTGTCAACGAAAATGGAGAGGTTGAACTCCTTAACATAGGAAGTACTGAGATTTGGGCAACGGTCAGAAACTTTGACACTTCGTCATTGTCCACATGTTGCATTATCGAGGTTGCCGATGACTCCGGCATAGATTTTATTCACGATTATGAACAGGAAGTTAGAATCTTCAATACAGCAGGAACTCTACTTTATGAGGGCATATATTCTGAGGCACATCTAGAAAAAGGTTTATATATCATCATTTATGATGGCCGCCCCTATAAGAAATTGATCAAATAATAGGTTGCTATTCGTACGATTGAGACCCTGTTGCATATAAATTTGTGAAGCGGGGTCCAAATAAATAAAAAAATCGGCTGAACCATAAATTTTATCAAAATTTTTATGATTCAGCCGATTTTTTATTCCTCTTTTATCATAGTTTTGATCAGAGACCCCTTTCCGCAAATCGTTAATGCCAGAGACACATTGACAGTTTTTGTGGAAAGGTGTTTAAGGCTCGTTGGTGCAGATTGAACCATAATCTGTTAATTATAAATATATTATTTTATAAGGAGTGGACACGGGATATATTATGACACGATAGCGTCGTTGGCGGTCCATTCTTCAAGGCTGCCTTCTTTTACCTGAATGCAGACTTCGGTCATATCTGTTTCGGCATGGATTTTGCGCTTTGCGGCCGGAGAAATGCGAAGCCAATCACCCGCTTCGAGAGGTACATTCTCACCGTCTACCTCCATGAAGCCCTTGCCGGAAACGATGAAATAGATTTCCTCATTCTGCTTGTGGCTGTGATAGAAAGGAATCACTGTTCCCGCAGGAAGGTGGTTTACGGATATCTCAGCACCTGTAAGTCCGAGAATGTCATGCAACTCTGTGCGCGGTGCGCTTTCTTCTACGTGTGTTTTGCTGTAATTGCTCATTGTCTTGTGTTTTTATATTGTTGATTCGTTATTATACTTAGATAACCATTCAGGATTTAGATTGGTTCTATCAAAGAATCCTTAAGGCTATAATGGAATGTATTATGTAATAAATGGAATATTTTAATGCTAAAAACTTTTTATTTCTGACAACTAATGCGATGTGATTATGTTGTATATTTGAGTCCGTTTCATAAATTTTTGAAATGGACTCTTTGCTCCGATTTAAAAATAGATTCGAAATGAAAAAAGATGTCCTTCCTCCACTATGGACAATCAGAGATCTCAACTCCGCAGCTCAGGGGATGATGTTTGGCTCTGACTTTATATTTTATCGTGATTTTTCCGCTTTAAAAAGGGTTACCGGCAAAATCGTAGTGAATTTTGTTGGATTTATTTATGTGACGACCGGAAAAATAGCGATCACTCTAAATGATATTACTCTCAGAGCCGGATCCGGTCAGATTATTTTCTTCAAAGCAGGTGATTTTATTTCAGACGTGCTTTTTTCAGCCGATAGTGACGGAATGCTCTGCGGAATTGAAGCTACGGTGCCTTTTGAAAGCCGAAGTTCGGTTGGCTTCCCTCAGCTCACATCCTTAAAGGGTAATTGCATGGTGTTTAATCTAAGTGAGGATATGGCGGCACTTCTTGTTATATATTGTGAATTATTGATTCAGAAATATTCTATGGGCATTAAGAATGTGAGGTTCACAATAATTTCATTGATGGAAGATTTGCTCGCTTCCGTGACACTCCCCGGGGCTGCGGCCGGAAAGGCGCCTGCAAGGCAATCGGCGGACAGACTATATCAACGTTTTTCTACTCTGCTTATTGAGTCATATCCCAAGCCGAGGGATGTGGAATGGTATGCGGCGGCTCTCTCAGTCTCTCCGAACTATCTTGCAAGAGTTGTGAAACAGACAAGCGGCAAGTGCGCAAGGGAGTGGATTGTGGATGCGATTATGACGGATGTCAGGACTTCACTGATCCATACAGATGAATCTATCAAAGAGATTTCAGGCCGTTTGGGGTTTAACAACCCGGCCTTTTTCGGGAAGTATGTCAAAAAGCATTCCGGTCTCACTCCAAAGCAATTAAGGTCTTATTTAAAAACGAAAAAACAATAATCCCTTTCAGCAATGTTTGAAAGGGGGTTCATCGAGGCAATTGAATTATCATGTTCATGTCTTGAATAGTTCGGAATGAGAGCCAAGGCGAAAAAGAGCAATAGCATTATTTTCAGCGTCATACCAAATCAATAAAAAATCTCCTTCGATATGGCATTCCAGACATCCGGCATAGTTTCCTTTTAAAGCGTGTTGTCTAAATTTTTTAGGAAGCGGAATCTCCTTTGAAAGCATGTCAAGAACTTCGTTCAACGCTTTTAACTTCTTTGGTTGATTAAGATAACGCTTTAAATCCTTTTTGAACTGGCTTGTATATTTCAGTTCTTTCATAGTCCCATTGATTTAAGCATCGACTCTACGTCAGAAGTATCGATAGGACCTTCGAGGTTGCCCGCTTTTGCTTCTTCAAAGGATGCTTTTGTTATTTCGTTTGGCTCATGATAAACTGCATCGAGCAAGATGCCCTCAACGTAGTTGTTAAGGCTTCTTCGATCTTTAGCAGCGAGTTCTTTAAGTTTATCAAGAAGATAGGTCGGCAAACGGAATACGTGTGCTTTTTTCTCTAATGCAAATTCCATATTGATATCAATTAGATTACAAAATTAGTACAATATATAATCATAAACAAATTTAGCGTCAATTTTATTATATTAGTCAACTTTTATAGGAATAATAATTATTATTAGATAGGTTAGAATCTAAATGTGAAATATCAAAGAGGTTTAAAGGAGAAGGGAGATTAGGTATGGAGTATGGAAAAAGTATTCCCGGTGGCAAGGTCGGTCACCGGGAATACTGTATAGATTTTGGGAGCAGAGAAGAGTTTAGTAGCGGATTTTAACTGCTTGGTTGTTGATGCGGACGATATAGATGTCGCGGTTCGGAACCGAGAAACTGATCTTGTTGCCGGTCTCGGTCACTGTGCGGTTGCCGATCTTCAGACCGTTGACGCTGTAAAGAGCAACTTCGTCATCAGCCTCCACGCCGTCAACCACGATAAATTCGCCGTCGACATAAACCTTTAGCGCTGATTGCGGAATCTCAACTATCTCCGAAGGAATATCGTTGATCACAAGGCCTTTATAATGCAGATTGGCTTCGATCTTGGAGTCGTTTTCAAGGGCCGGTGTCGTGAAGGTTCCGTCGTTCACTTCGGCTGTCCTGTCTTCATCGTTGAGCTTGATATTCTCAACTTCCCAATACTCGTCAGGTGCGAATGTCAGAGTAGCAGGCTGAGATTTGACTACCTTGTAGCTGACAGTTGTCAGGCCATTGACCTGAATGTCGAGGTTGAGGAACTCCGGAGTCGAAGAGGGTTTGTCGATACGCTTGATTTTGTGGACAATCTCTTCATTTGCGATTCTCGGGTCTGCGGGATAATAAAGGAAACCGGCGGGAAGAATCACTTTCCAGTCATCATATTTCTTGTCAAGTTCAAAATCTTCGCTCTTCATCCCTTCTCGGTATGCTTGAATCGTGGTCCAACTCGGGTCGTATTTTACTGTATATGTAAGACCACCTCCCAACCAGTAATTCAATTCAGAATTATAACTATGCAATGATGGATGATAGGCCGGATTTACAGCCCAATATCCGTTGAATACCCATTTGGCGCCACAAAATTCGTAAAGTTCAGACTCTTCGGGGAGGTTGCAGCGGTGCAGTTCGAATTTCGGTGCGCTCGCGCCTTCAAATTCTATTGACCATTCTTTGTTGACGGCATAGTTCTTTATCGGCGCGTAGCCAATGCCGAGACATCCGGCGGGGAGCACCAGACGATATTTTCGTCCTTCAAACAGAGGTGCGGAAAGATCGATGTCAGCAACCCTATATGTGTTGGAGGCTGTTATCTCAACTTGTGAGGTGGTGAAGCCGGAGCTGTACGCTTCACTTGTTTTATAGAGGGCTTCCTCGCCGTCAGTGATATCATAGAGATACCAAGGTGTGGAGTTATATGTGAGGTCATATTTCTTTCCTTCATACTCATATTTGAGTCCCACCATCGGAATCTGGATGTGTCCTATTTCCTCATATTTGGCGTTTGCTATAAGTTTCTGACCGTTTTTGCTGATGAGGCCATTAATCGGAGTGGCGAGTTCGATAGAAGGGCAGCCGAATTCTTCAATCGAAGGGCTCCGGAACGGAATTTGGATCTCCTCGCATGAAAGATCATATTTGCCGGCTGCGCTCTTCGCCTTCAGTGCTCCGGCCGGGATGCAGAGGATGTAGTCGGTCGATGGCTTCGGCGAGAATTTTACTGAACTCCATGTCAATCCTCGTTTATCCGAGTCGGCGGTTCCGTCATAGGTCAAAGCCAAATTTTTAGGCTTGACTGAATTTTCATACAGATAGGCCTTATAGGAACTTCCCTGAGCTGTGCTTGATACGATTGTCGCGCCTTCCGGAAGATCAAAAGTCATGCTCATTGTGCTCGGGAAGAAGACGGCGCCATTGGTCGGGGTCGCCTCCTTGACTCCGAAGATCTTGTATTGAGCACCGCTGACTTTGCAGTTGTAGGCGACATTCGTCACCTCCCCATTGTCCTTGCGTGCCAGCGATCCGACCGGAATAGCGACATAATATGTGTGGTCGTTATATAGGGTGATGTTCCCGAATGAGACGGCAAGCCGCTTGCCTGTGCCGGTCAGAGTCAGCATATCTGTTGATGCTATGGTCTCTCCGTCTTCGATGAGCATGGCCTTCGCGCCGTCACAAAGTGTGGCCGGTGCACTGAGATTGAAAACGGCCTCAGTGAGCGAGGGGATCGACTGATCGGTCGGGAGACTGCAGCTTTCGATATACAGCATCTTGCTTTCGTCGCCACCTCCGATGAATACAAACTCGATCGGGTCAAAGGTAGAGTTATAGGTGGTGCTGGTTACCGCCGTGCTCGAACCTTTGACATAGACCGAGAAGCGGTTCATGAACTCAAGAGTATAAGCCTCTCCTGCAACTAAAGTGACATCCGGGAAGCTGACGGAGATTGTGTTGCCGACGGTGAACCCATCCTTAGAACCACTCACTGTTTTATTCAGTGCGGAGCCTAATAGGACTTTATCAGAACCTGTGCCCTGATAGAGTTTAGTACATCTTGAGGATGCTCCATAGTAGCCGATACCGTATTCGGCCGGCCCGTTGGCTTCGACAACTTCCGAAATGTCGAATACCAACTTGAAATCAGGCGAGTTGATCAGTGAGCCGGGGGCGGGCTCGACTCCTACAAATTTAAGGAGTGAATCGGCTGCAGAGGCGTTCAGTCCGGCCATGATGACCGCCGCTAAGCATAACAGCCTGAAATGAAGGTTAGTTTTCATATCATGTAAGTTAATAAAATAGTTATTCAATATAAACCGACCGAGCGGTCTATATGCGCAAAATTAATAATGATTTTTTGAAATTCAAAATCCTTTCAATATTTCTTTAACACAAAGATATGAAAAATTCTATTACCCCCCCCGTTTAACAAAAATTAACTTAATTTTAATAATATTTAGACCCCGTCCCAAAAAAATGTTAAATTCAGGGCGGTGATTTTAAGATTTTTTGTGGGACGGGGTCTTACAATAGAATTGAATGAATTTCTATCTTTTTGTCACTTTTTCATGAGCTCGTAGATACCCATAAGTTCTTCTCCGACGTGTTTTGGGGAATAGCCTTTGGGGCTCGGCAGACCGGCGTAAGCCGCTCCGAGATAAGTGTCTTCAAAGATATGGGCGAACTTGACTGCATCAACCTCGCGGATCTCACCGTTCCCGATGGAGGCTTCAATCACTTCGCGCCAGATTCGGCATTCGTTGTCATACCATTCGCCGGCGGCCACGAGGCTCTCCTTGTAAAGGTTATAATATGACATCTGAACGTTGACGAGGGCATAATTGATGCTCTCGATCCCTTCGTTGCGCCAGTAACGTTGTTCTTCCTCGAGCATTTCGACGAATTTTCTTATCGTCATCTCAAGAGAAGTCTTATCCTCCTCGCTGAGCGATGTAAGCGTATTGTTGCGGAAAACAAACAGTTCGACAGCGTCTCTAAACAGAGTCTCCTTGTTGGGCACATGATACATCAGCGCTCCGCGGCTGAGTCCCGTGGCGGCTTCGATCTCCCGCAGTGTGACCTTGTCGTATGGTTTTTGAGTGAAAAGTTTCAAAGACGCCGTAAGCAGCCGTTTCCTTGTCATTGCTCCACCGGTTTTCATAACATCAAATTCAAAAGTGAGGATTATTTTTCAATGGTTATTATTTTTTACAATTTAGAGTCTGTTACATAAAATTCTCATGTGCGAAATTCTCATGTGCGAAATTCTCGTCTGCGGCAGAATTATGTCATGCGGGCGAAGCGGAGAGTGGAGGATTGGCGCGGGAAAAATATAGTGAGTATATTGTCGGGTTCGCGCTGGGCCTTGATTTCTGTCTCGATGGATCTCCCCATAGCGTCCCGCCACTCGGCATTATAGATCCCTTCGAGTCCGGTCGGACGGAGAAGCCCTTTGAGCATACCGGTTTGCCATTCGCTGCGGTTTATTGATGCGCCTTCCGAGTATATGAGTTCGTAATTTCCGTCCTCTCTTCTGAGGATTATGATTTCATATTCACCACCTGATTTTAGAAGATCCTCTTCAAGGGTGTAATCGAGCTGGCGCCACCGGCCTTCGGTCGGGTCTTTGCTATGGGCGAGCCGATAGGCAATCTCCTCTTCCGAAAATGAGGAGCGTCTTGCTGCCGGAGAAGGTTCAAGCGACAACGCCACGCGTCCGATTTCAACCTTTGATCCCGGCCATTGTCTGAGACAGATCGTTTTTACGGATCCTTGCTCGGTCATGTCGGTCGGTTTCTGAGAGATCCCGGGCCTGAAGGAGATCGGAGAGCAGAGTTTCCGATGTCCGGCCCGTATTGTCAATCTGTTCTGAGAATCTCGGTCGATGCGGAAATGATTCGCTTCGGATGTGGGAACTGCCTCAGAATATAATTCCCGGCTCTCAGATGAGACACCGGGAAATTCAGCTTCGCAGAACAGCGCCCGCCGGGAACCGATGCCGCCCGGGTCCGATTCGCCGGGATGAAATTTGAGGACTGTCTCTTCTCCGGACATGCTTTTTATGACGATTCCCCACGACGGTGATTTCACGTGTTTGGTCATGCCGGCGTCGTCCGTGTACGGATAGCTTTTCATCGGGTGAGAGCTGAGGTTCTTCAGTTTGAAATCAAGTCTGAAGACGCATATCGAATCCCGGTCGCAATCTTCGGGAATCGCTTCTGAATCCGAAGAGAACAGAAGAATATCTTTGAATGAGGATGACGAATTGGTGAAAGTCTGATATTCCGATAAGCGTTCATCATCGGAATCTTTGAACGGGAGATTGACCGCCGGAAGGAATCTTGCGCCTTTCGCTTCGGCCGAGGTTAGGCCCATGATGCTGGTGACGATTCCGACACATGCGAATGCAAGAATGACGATTCCGATTCCGATATTCATCCTCTTCATTGAGCGCATGTTGAACTTGGTGCGCACGCTCGCGATTAGATGAGTAATGCCATACCACCAGCTTAAGGCTCCGATGACTATGAAGAGATAGCCAATTGCATAGAATCCCCCCTTTATTTCAGGCGCGGTGAAATTGAATCGCGCGAATAGGCCTATTATGAGGAAGATAATCAGAGGATTGGAGAAAGTGAAGAGGAAACCGCCGAGTATATTCTTTTTTGCCGACACATTCTGAGGTACGGGTCTTCGCAGGGTGGAGGAGGGATTTTTCTTGAACAGATAGATACTGAACGCAATGAGGACGATGCTTCCAAGGAGCTGAATAATATTCTGATTGTCCTGAAGGAAATCTTCGATAAATGAGAGTCCGAATCCTGTGAGCAGACAATAGAAGAGATCGGAGATGGCCGCCCCGATCCCTGTGTAGAATCCGGCCTTTCTCCCTTTGTCGAGAGTCCGTTGAATACACAGAATGCCGACCGGCCCCATCGGCGCTGAGATCATCACGCCGATGGCGAACCCTCGCCACATCATGTATATTATGGATTCAATCGGACTCACTCCTTATATTCTATCTCAATTATAAAATAAAGTATTTCTGATTTCCAAGCGTTACATAAGAGTTGCTTATCTGCGGTCGGTGATGATATAGCCGCCTGTGGAGGCGGCATGGCATGAATAACGTTTCAGGCCGTATCTGAGAGTGACGGCCTCACCGCTCACCGGCGAGCCCGCGGCCGACACGACATTATAATGCGAGTCGCATACGGGACACACCGCCTCAAGGGTCTTAACGTCAATGGCGACCCGCACATTCGGAGATTTCTCCACGGGACACGAAAGGTCATAAGCCATCGGACAGACGGCCTGATCGTTGAACGGATCGATCCCTTCGATGAGCAAGACTCCGCCATATCCTGTGGCCGAACGGTCCGTATAAGGGAAGCCGGACGGTTCACGCGGTGCCGAGGCGCTGAAAATAAAATAACGGAAGTCTCCAAAGCCGGACACGCCGTATGCTGTCCACATTCCGTTGTCGGCCAAGTTGATATTCACAGGCATCGCCGGAATGCGTGAATCATTGACGGTCTCGCATCCGCCGGCAATCGCCAGAATTGACAAAACAGCCGCGGCCGCAAACATGCGTATGAGACGGAATGCTGTTTTCGCCACCGGATCAAGCATAATTCGGGTCATGCATAATTGAGACGTTCGATCACATCGGCAAACTGGTCTGCCATTTTCTGAATGGTCCCTCCGATCATGGGCGCCATCATCTTCGGAATGGCGATGTCGATCGACACGGCGGCTTCACACGACGATTCGCTCAGAGGGGCGATCTCAAGCGCCATCCCGAGCGCAACCGGGGCTCCGACGCCTTCAAGACTGATGAGAGTCGGCGAGACGCGTTCCTTGACAACAAGGGTCAGTTCGCCGACAGGTCCGGCCGGGAATGAGATGCTGTTGGCTGTCACTTTGATTCCTTCAAGCAATTCGCGCTTGTCGGCCGGAACTGCGGAATCAGGAATGTTGGCAATCACGGATTTCAAACCCTCGAGGTCAGACAATTTGTTATATACAGCCTCGGCAGATGCGTTCACGAGGCGTCCTGTTGATTTATATACTGGCATGGTTGTTTAGATCATTATTTAACCCGGTTTAACTATGAAGTGGGTTCTTAAAATGTTTCAGGAGTCCATGACGCGGGATCTTCGCGCCATTCGCGAAGCGCTTCGAGTTCGGCCGGGGTGATGTAATCAATTTCAGAGGCGACTTCAAGCATTTCGCTGTATGTCAGCAAGGAGACGAGTGTCAGATTGGCATCTGAAATGCGTTTGACGGCCTCCGGGAATTCAAAATTGAAGATGCAGGCCATTCCGACGACCTCACAACCCGCCATTTCGACAGCTTCGACAGCTTTAAGCGAAGAAGTGGCGGTCGACACGAGATCCTCAATCACGACAACTTTCGATCCGGGTTTCAGATTGCCTTCAATCATATTTTCCAGTCCGTGATCCTTGGGCGTAGAACGCACATAGACGTATGGCATTCCGAGTGTGTCGGCCACAATCGCACCGATGGCTATGGCGCCCGTCGCGACACCGGCAATGGCATTCGCTTCGGGGAAATTCTCAAGAATATGGCGCGACAGCTCAACTTTTATGAAATTGCGCACATCAGGATAGGAGAGTGCGACACGGTTGTCGGTATATATGGGAGCGTTCCAACCTGACGCCCATACGAACGGAGATTCGGGCTGCAACTTTATTGAGCTGATATGCAATAGTTTCTCAGCTAAAATTTTATGAGGCTTTTTCATAAGCATTTGAATTATCAAGGGTCATCGAGCTCTGGATTGGAAAAAATCGAACTCCAAAATGCAAATTTAGCTAATTCTTTACGATTCTACAATATTTGTAGTCAATTTTTAGACCCCGTCCCACAAGAAATGTTAAATTCCGGGCGGTGAATTTTCGAGGGAATTTTGTCTATCTCGCAGG
>CAYQQG010000026.1:0-18096 GCA_964419535.1 uncultured Sangeribacter sp. | reverse complement strand
CGCTCCATTGCCGATCTCCAATAATAAACTCATTTTATCTATTGATAGTTAGGTATTTACATCTAAATTTACGAATCTTATTCACTTCCGGTTCGTAAATTATCCACAAAGATATTTAAAAAATCTTAAATCTCAAAAAAAATTCACTCTTTCCTCAAGATTTATTGATTTCTCAGTTAGGAATTTCATGCCTCAGCATTGCTGTCCGAAAGAGAACTCCGCCACATAGGCCGGTTTCTATGCAGGGACGATTATGAATCTCATCACTGAGCGGAAGCGGAATAATAGTTGCAGTAACTTCCGGTGAAGGACCCCCTGTACATTCCGGCAACCTGATATTCACATTGCACTTCGGTCAGGTCATTCGACGTTGTGGTGAGAGTGAAATTGTTGAACACAAAGCGCTGATAGGGGATCAAGACGCCACCTTCAAGAACTTCGGGAATGACATTGCTGGCCTTGATCACATATTCTGAATGAGTCAGTTCGACCGGCAGATCCTTAAGCACGACAGCCTGAAGGGCATTGGGCATCTCCAATGCAAATTTCGCATTATATATAATGACATTGGCTGTCTTCATATCCTGAGCAAAGTTTACACGATAGGTTGCGTCGCCGTAAGAGAAAGTCTTTTCTCTTCCCTCTTCTTCACCTTCTTCCGGTCTCGCCTTATACTTTGTGATTGTGGTTCCGCGGAAGAAAGGATTCATGGAGAACGTCTTCACGGTGTAGTTTCCCGCATGATAATTCATCACAAGCATAGGATTTGTGACGTAGAAACGGAACGGGTCGCCGGTCACTTCCACAGAATATACCAACGAGGTATAGAAACCGTTGAGTCCGGTGATGTCCATACCATTGCTAAGATGAGCCGACCCACGTCCGAAACTTCCGGAAAAATTAGGACCGGAAGAGACATTCGTGCAATCCATCACATTGGATGTAAACGAGAGATCACTCATGCCGGGAAGCGAGAGGTTTGTCGTGTTGACCGTCAACTTATGAGAAATATAATCAGCACTCAGATTATATGTGCAGTTGTGGCTAACAGTGACAGGCGCGTTGACATCGTCAGGAATAATCATATTGCTGACGGTTATCGAATATGTCCTTTTATCTTCCGGATCACCTAAACAGGAAGACATGACAACAGCCACTGCCGCAATCAGGCAAATCAAACTTATTTTTTTCATTTTCATGATGTTAGGATATTACAATTTGAAGCTATAGACTTTTCAGTCCGTTAAGCTGACGAAATATGCGTCAAAATTAATAACTTTTCCCCAATTATCCAAATTTAAACATTTCAGATCAGAAGTGGGCGCGTACGGTGATGCCGACCTGAGTGGATTTACCCCGCTGGAGGAATTCATTGCCCATAGACAGGAAATAGAAGGTCGAATATCGGGTGTTTGTAAGATTATTGCCCCATAATTCGACACTCCATTTCGGAGCGCTGTATGAGATAGACGCACCCAAAAGAGCATAGAAATTCTGTTTGAGCGTGTTCTGTTCATTCCAATAAATATCGCCCGCTCCATTCATATTTACAGACAGTTCCACAAAATGGTCATTTTTCTTATTGACGGATTGCTGAAATGCGGCCTGAAGGAAAAGCGTGTTTGAAGGCGCGTATGGCACTCTTTTCCCTCTGTAGTTATTCGTTCCGTCTAAAAATTCAAGGAACCGTGCGTTGGTATATCCGTAAGTCGCGAGGAGATCAAGATTTTTTATCGGCGTATATTCAACAGTCAGTTCACCCCCGAAACTGCGGGTCCGGCCGGCATTGGTCATCATACGTCCGGTTGTCTCGCCCGGAGGGAAGACCGTCAGCTGCTGGTCACGGCAATCAATATAGAAAAGGGACATATCCGTCTTTAACCGGGACTCAAGGAGATTGAGGTGAGTTCCGATCTCAAAACTCCAGCTCTTCTCCGGACGATAGCTGACAATATCCTCCACTGAATATGGAGCGGCAAGTCCCATGACCTCCATGAGTTTTTGTTGAAGGACATCTGAAAACATCTGGGTGTTGAAACCTCCGGCCTTGAACCCTTTTCCAATTGAGGCATAAAGATTGCTGCCGGGCATATTCATCAGACGATACATCGCCGTTATTTTAGGCGAACATTCAAAATAATGGGATGACAAAGATCCGGACATAGCAATCTGAACCGGCATCAGACGATAAACTTCAGCATCCTCAGGCATTGGCAGCTCTCCCGACGGATTGTTATAGATAGTGTAAGAGGCATCGCAATCGTTGCTATAGTTAAGGTGTATCCTCTCATAATCGAAACGCAATCCGGCCGTGAGCAGCCATTGGCCAAGCTCAAGCTGAGATTCGTGATAAAGCGCCAATCCTCCTGCCGGCATCTTGAAACGGCTGTGGAGAGGCAACTGATCCTGATTCCATTTTATAGGATAATAAGGATTTATTTCGTTTCGGTGAGCGACAATCAAACGTTCTATTCCCGTCTGTTTGAACGTCACGGGCGCCTGCATATGCTGATGACGATAGAAACCGTAAACTCCCGTCATCCAACGATATTTCCCGCTCCATGTCTGACCTTTGAGCATAATGTCTTCTGTCAGCGAAACTTCATCCTTTCTCTGGGTCAGTGTGAAGTAGGGCAACGGGAGAAAATCCTGATCGAGAGTCATATTGTCATGGAGATACTGAACGGAGGTCACACTCATAAGAGTCATATTCCCGGGAAGATGAGCATTCACGGTCAATCCGTCCGTCACCATGAACCGGCGGTAGAAACATGTGTCGTTATAAGCGATTTTGCCGGATTCAACCGATTCATATGGATAACCGCCCTGGCGGAGAAGAGAGAAAGAAGCGACATTCGAAATCTTAACCTTTGACGAAGGATTGAAATAATTCTTTATGCGCATCCCTCCGTAGACCTCTTTGTCAACGGTCTTTCCGTTGTATTCATTTATGAATTTTCCTCCGTACCTGTAGAAATTGCCTGAGACTGACATGGCCGCATCGGTGTTGAACTGATGATACCACCCGATGTTGAACTTGAAGAGTGAATTCAGTCCGGCCATGACCGTCGCCCTCCAGCCCTGAAACTCCCAGGGGGTGAGCGTCCTGATGTTAATCAGTCCCGTCATCGTGTTTCTCCCGAAAAGAGATGACTGAGGGCCACGCAGCATCTCCATTGAAGAAATGTCGGCAATGTCAAAATCGTATGCGTCTTTACTGAGGAGACCGACGTTGTCAACGGTCAGTCCGACAGCCGGCTGATCCATTCGGGCTCCGATTCCGCGAACATATATAGAGGAGGTTATTCTCGAGCCATAGTCCGGCATATAGAAATTAGGAACAACGTCGCTCATCCCTTTCACACCCACAATGCCGAGATTCTCGGCCTGAGACCTCGAAACGAAATTGCCGGACATAGCCCCGGTGCGGAAATTTGTGCTCCCTTTGGCCGCCACGACATCAAGTTCATCCAAAGTCGTGGCGTTCTCTGAAAAATCAGTTTCCTCGGCCGCAGATAAAAGTGCGGCCATAAGGAAAGTACAGACCAAGATCCGACGCAAGATATTTATATATGGCTTTTTCAAGAAGATTCAAAATTATTGACTGCAAAATTAAAAAAATTTCCCGAGCCGACAAAACGCGGTCGCCGGGAATTGCACGAATCAAATTAATTTTGTATCTTCGCAAGAAGATACTTATAGAGATGAAATCGATACGCGAAATTTACAGAATCGGCACCGGTCCGTCGTCGTCTCACACGATGGGCCCGCGCAAGGCGGCCGAATTGTTTCTCGCCGACCATAAGGGCGCGAGCGGTTTTGAAGTGATTCTTTACGGTTCCTTGGCCGCCACAGGCAAAGGACACATGACAGACGTCGCAATCCACGACGTGCTTTCACAATCCGAAATGCCGGTAAAATTCATTTGGAAACCCGAGGAGTTTCTCGATTATCATCCGAACGCAATGACAATCCGTTCGCTTGACGAAATCGGATTCCCGACCGACGAGAAGACTTATTACAGCGTCGGCGGCGGAGCAATCGAGGAAGAAGGGAAAGGACACATTGGGTCGCCGGAACTTTACAATCTCGATTCATTGACCGAGATTATGCAATATTGCGAACGCACGGGCCATTCATATTGGGAATATGTCGAACAATGCGAAGGACCCGGAATATGGGAATATCTTCACGAGGTCTGGGAAGCAATGAAAGCTGCAGTTGAGCGTGGACTTGCCCGCGAAGGGAGACTTCCCGGCCCATTGAACCTTCAAAGAAAAGCAAATTCCTATTACGTAAAAGCCGGAGGCTATCGCGACAATCTGAAATCCCGCGGACGCGTCTTCGCTTACGCACTTGCCGTCAGTGAGGAAAACGCCTCGGGCGGAACGATAGTGACCGCACCGACATGCGGCTCATGCGGTGTCGTCCCGGGAGTCCTCTATCACCTGTGGAAAAGCCGTGATTTTCCGGAAATGCAGATGCTGCACGCACTGGCGACAGCAGGTCTTTTCGGCAATATAGTCAAACATAATGCATCTATTTCGGGAGCTGAAGTTGGCTGTCAGGGTGAGGTCGGGGTTGCATGCGCTATGGCCGCCGCGGCCGCAAGCCAATTGTTTGGCGGCAGTCCGGCCCAGATTGAATATGCCGCCGAAATGGGACTTGAGCATCACCTCGGAATGACTTGCGATCCGGTCTGCGGATTGGTCCAGATTCCCTGTATCGAACGAAATGCATACGCCGCCGCAAGAGCCCTCGACGCCAATATCTATGCCAGCTTCACTGACGGAAACCACCGCGTGTCTTTTGACAAACTTGTGACAGTAATGAAAGAGACCGGCCATGATCTCCCCTCTTTATATAAGGAGACGTCGGCGGGCGGTCTGGCAAAGGACTACAAACAGATGTGAGATGGCTGATTTTTCTGTGATAACATTAGGGTGCGGGTCCGCAAAGCCTTCATTGAGGCATCAACCATCATCGACAATCGTGGACTTCCGCAATAATCTTTTCATGATTGATTGCGGCGAAGGCGCTCAGCTGAGCATGATGAGGAACCGCTTGAAGATGACTCGTCTCGGGCACATCTTCCTGACACATCTTCACGGTGATCATGTTCTCGGATTGCCCGGTCTGATTTCCACCCTTGATCTTCAGGGGGGAGGCGGCGAGATATACATCCACACCACGGCCGAGGGTGAGAAAATATTGTCTCCTATTATCAAATCTTTTGCGGGATATACGGATTTCAAAGTGCGCTTCAATATTCTTTCGACAAGTGGAGATGAAATTGCCTTTGAGAACCACGCGCTGTCCGTCAGAACCGTAAAATTACGCCACCGTGTTCCCACATTGGGCTATATTTTCGAAGAGAAGGAGAAACCGCGCCATTTGAACAGAGAGATGTGTGATTTCCACAGTGTTCCCGTCTCGCAATTCAACAATATCAAAGGAGGAAAAGATTTTATCAAACCTGACGGGACGGTGATTGCCAACGAATTGTTGACAAAACCTTCCGACCCGAAATTGTCATACGCCCATATCTCGGACACCGCCTTCAAACCCACATTGGCCGAAAAGATCGGACCGGTCGATCTTCTGTTTCATGAAACGACCTATCTTGAAACAGATATCGCTTTGGCGGGGCCTCGCGGACATTCAACCGCAGCGCAAGCGGCTGAAATCGCACTGCTATCAGGAGCGCGCTATCTTCTGACGGGTCACTATTCGTCGCGTTATAATGATGACAAACTTTTCCTGAACGAAGCCAGAAAAATCTTTCCAAATGTCATTCTAAACAATGAAGGTCTCGTGATAGATCTTAAAGAATTGAGAAATAGGAAATAAAGAATTTGAGATTATGTCAAAATGTCATTATGTCATTATGTCATTATATCATTATGACAAATTGACAATCAGACAATCTGACAGTTTGACAGTTTGATTAATCAACAAAAAAGGCTTCCGGATTCGTTCCGGAAGCCTTTTTATAGATTGTTGAATTTCTTCTGTTAACTCAAGCCGATCAGAAGATAAGCTTAGCAGATTTCACAGCGTTGTCAGAAACGACCTTGACGATTACGACACCTTCATAAGAAACGGGAGCTTCGAGGTGACCGCCGCGGACAGCATATTCAGCGAGTTTAGTGCCGTCGAGTGCATAAACTTCGACTAAGCCGCCTTCAGCCGCGTCAACAACAATTGAATTGCCGTTACGTGAGATGTTGATATTGCTATCAGTTTCAATTGATTCAACAGCGTCAACCTCTGTATATTTAGAAGCGGGGAAGATATCGGAAGCGACAATTGTGCGGTCTTCATTGTTGAAGACAAGAACAATAACCTCAGTGTTCTTGATGTCAAGGACAGTGTTGGGGATTTCAAAATCCATTGTTATTGTCTGGGGCACATCGGCCTCCCAAACAGAAGTGAGGGGACTGCCGGTGAACGAGGGGAAGATTCCGCGTGAAACGTGCTGGTAGACCATTTTTGAGAACGGAATCGACTCGGATTTCAGGTCGCCGGAACCTGTGTAGGGAGTAAAATAAGGAGCCATAGCAGGAATGGCGCCGACCTGAGCGTATTGAGATGCAACTTCGGCACCATTGTTATACATTTTGCCGAGATTGTTGAGCTGATTGTATTCTCTGTTGGTGCCTTTGACATCGTTTTCGATCAAGACAATGGCGGCGTTAAGGCTGCGGAACGAAGCATCATAACCATTTCTGACTTCGAACTCAACTGTTGCCTTCTTACCTTCAAGTTCATAACCGTCTTTACCCTCGGGCATTCCGACAGAAAGGATCTTTGCGGTGTTGTGAGATTCTTCAGCAATCAGTTTTGAGAAAGCTTTAGCATCACACGGCATTGCACCTCTTGTCGCACGGTTCATCACAGCGCCGGGAAGATTAGTTGAACCTGTGACTTCAAACAGAGATGTTGTATATCTTTCATTGCCCGGAGCCATCGGATCGGTTCCGAGATTTGAGTTATGGACAGCGATGCTGATGGCTTTACCCTGAGTTTCAGTTCCGGGATAAGTATCTGCAAAATACTCGAGGGCTGCGGCTCCGATAGGACAGAATCCGCAAGCAACGCCGGTCAATTCCTCAATTACGACATTGCTCTTATACATAGTTTTCGGGAAGCCCATTCCGCCTTCAAGCACGCTGGGAACTGCACCTTCAAATTCCGGAGTGAAAACGATTTTGTATGTGATGGCCTCGTTCGTCTCGGGAATGTAAGCGTCTGAAAAGTCCGGACGGACGATAATGGGAACATACGAAGTTGCAGACCCGAATGCTCTTTTGAAAGTCTCTTCCTTAACTTTCTGGTCGTTTACATAAAGTTCAGCTTTGAGGCTCGGGCAAGTTGTCGGAGCCTTCACCTTCATATTATAATCAATCACAAGAGGTTTGCCGACTTCGCCGAGTTCTGCAGAAAGGTTATCTTCGACATAGAGTGCATACTGTCCCCAACGGAGATTTGAGAAACCTGTGAAACCCTGCATAGAACCTACAGTGACGAAAGCTATGCGGATCTTCTTCCCTTGATAGCCATTGATTGAACAAACTTTTTCGGCGCTGTCAAAGTTAGCTCCCAATTTGCTTGTGACGGAGTTTGACATGATTTCCGTGAAGTCAGAACGATCGGTTCCACCTTCTGAAACCAACACTTTGAAATCATGCTTCTTGACAGGATCCATAGCTCCGAGGCTGCTCGGGCAATAAGCGTAAGCATTGAAGAGAAGTGAAGAAACATTATAGGGGACTTCGATCTCAGGCGAGATGAGCCATTCGTCGGCCTGAGCGCCGCCTACGAAATCCGTGTTGGCCATAGGCACAGAGACTGAGCCATAATCGAAGATGATGTAATGAGGACCGTCACCATTCGGGTTATATACATCTGCGGCCACACCGACAGGCTTGGCTCCGTTTCCGAGTGTTATCCATCCGTCAGTGGGATAGTCACCCATATTTTGGAAATTTTCTTCCCAAAAGACAGGGGTCTCCAACGTGTAGGCCGACGCTGCGAGTGTCACCGTGGCCGCTGCCAGAGAAAGTAAAATCTTTTTCATTTGGTTGAATTAAGTTTATGGTAATTATTAATATTCCAAGGTCAGACCAGCATGCGCCGATAAAAATTCGCACCCGGTCCAAATTACTGTCAAAAAGAGTTATTGCAACACCCTGAAGTGAAGGCGTATTACACTCTAAAAAGAGTGAATGTTACACTCTAATTGGCAAAATAAATATAAAATTTTCATTTTCCCAAATTATGCGGTTAAAAATTAGACCCCGTCTCAAAAAATTCCATAAAATTATTGAGACGGGGCTTGACGGGCGTATCATTCAACTTTGACAACCATTCCGCCGCTGTGAGATGCAATCATGGGGTAATACAGACACTGGGCGTCCGCTATACCGGTTGAATATTCACCATCCCTGTCGGCATTAACCTCATAGCTTAAGACGTATTTCCCTTTGGGCACGGACATTATATAGAAGTTGACCGCAGAGTTACGAGTCTCCCTCAAATACCACAGGTTGTCCTGATTTGTGTAGCGCGTAAGTTGCTCAACGGGCTGCATCCATGCTCCGAGATTGTCACTTATAAAGAGGTAATCAAGATTTCGGTCCGTCGTCAGGGTCAGAGTCACCCGGATGCGCTCACCTTTACTGAATTTGGTGGTTGCTGATCCGGCTTTCTTCCCTGACACTCCGGTCGAAACGGGAAGAAGTGCTTTCTCAATCTTCAGTTGTGGAACGGAATTCTCCTTCACATCTTTTATAGGCGAGACATATTGACAGAGGACTCCGCCCCATGCCGGAACGTCACCGTGCCTGTGTATAGACAATGTCGCGCCCGAAGCGTCCTCAGCACTTAGATCCATATAGAAATTGCCGGAGAGAGTTCCTTCATCCGACGGAACTTTAAGAGGCTTACCGTTGAGATAGATCTCCACAGTTGAGGGTCCACGGTCAGAAGTGACTTTTTTGCCGGAACCGTTATCGCCGAGAACGGAATTAACTACGCTCGCCACGCTGGCCTCGCCCAAAGAAAGATTCCAGTCTGTAGTCTGGCGCGAAAGGATAAGATATTGTTCGAAACCGGTTATAGCATCACTTTCAGGAAGAACTTCGCGATACGCAGCCAGGCATCTCGACGTCAGCAATAACGGCGTAGGTGAGAAATAACCTTCATTGATATTATCAAACCATAGACCTTTGTCAGCCTTATAGGAGGCAAATTGACGGACAGATTCCAGAATTTCGCGGGCGAGATCCTCATTTGCTTTTCCACCGGCTCGATTGAGCAAGATTGCGGCGGTCGATTTCTGCATAAGCGTCAATTCCCGCCACTCTTTTGGCAAACGTGTCATCATATCCTCCTGCATTTCCAAAATTGTGCCGGAAGGTTTCGCATCTGTTGCATTCGAACGGTCGAAGAGATAGGAGATTTCAGATCCGAGGGGAAATTTTCCTTTATTTTTCCTTGTGATTTCCATATAATTCTTTGCCACTGAGGAATCGGTGAAATTCACCGCCCCCTTAAGCATCGAACGGAGTTTCTTATCATCAGGCAGGTTCCCGGTCTTTCTTAGATCACCCAGACAACTCATCACTTGACGGGTCATCCATTCGGACCCCGGCATTCCCGGCATCCAGCTGAAGGAACCGTCTGAATTATATAGTTTCGACAGGCGTTCTATACATATAGCGATAGACTTTTTCGCACTCTCCGTTTCAGTCAAACTCCGCAAATTGGCCATTCTCGCGGTCTCAGACTCGGCATTATTCACCCAAGGAGTATAATTGAGCTGAACGGCCTTCAGATTCTGATTCTGCTCAAGCGGCGAGACAAGATCGGGACTATGAGACTCGAGCATTTTCAATAACCCTTCGCGCAATTCCGGATTGTTATTCAACAGACCTGTGGCGACACACTGCGAATAAAGAGCGACCGATTGATCAATCGCGGATTGCGAATCCGTCTCGACAAGCCCCGAGAGAGAAGTCAGAACAAACCATCCGGGATTATTGCAGAAATTAAGGGTCACCCGGTCCGTCGGTTTCATCACAGGAAGCTTCAACTCGGTTTCGGCACATCCCGGTTCCATATAGAACGTATAGGCATCCCTTACCGGTGTCGAAGACGGAAGGATTGACAACATCGATTGCTCACCGTCTTTGCCCTTGTTAGAAACAGCAAACGCTCGAACTCCAACCCGATCCAAATCAAACGGCACATTGAAATCGATTGTCAGATTCTCGGATGCTCCGCCGCCCATATTTTTATAGGTATGAGCCAGTGATTCTAAAACGCGACCCGAAACGATATCGAAGATTTCAATAGTCATATCGATATCTAATGGTTCATCCGTATTGTTGAAGGCCGACGAAGTGATCTGAGCTTTATCGCCGGTCCGGAGGAAACGGGGCATGACAGTTGAAACCATTAACGGTTTGGAAGCGACGGCAGATTCACGAAGAATGGCCGAATTCAACTTCCGGTCATAGCCGACAAGCTGAAGCGCCCAGGTCGTATTGAAATTCGGGACCTCAAACTCGATGTCAACAATTCCGTCCTTATCGGTTGTCAAAAGAGGTTTGAAGAACGCAAGAGGCATCTCCATCGACCTGAAATTGACATCAGATTCAGCGCCGGATTCTGTTCCCGCGCCCTCACCTCCGCCAACAACGACCTCCTCTTCTAATTTAAGGCTTCCGTTGACGCTTTTGGTTCCTCTTACATAAATCTTATCCGAGGCCGTTTCCATCTCAGGTGCCGCCTCAGCGACAGCCATATCCGCCATTTCATATGCTTCAACAGCACCCGTAGTGACAGCTCTCGAAGACATATAACGGTTCGACATCGATTTATACATTATCCGCGAGCTTTGGCCGTAGGGAACCATATATCCGTAGTCATAGAATTCACCGCTGTAGAGCCACGAAGGAAGTTCAAATCTCGCGTCGTCATAATCGGCCGAAACAAAGCGTGAAAGACGATAATTTGCATAAGTCTCACCATAAATGTAATGTCTCAAACGTCCGACGGTATTATTATCAATAACACTTCTCGGATAGAAGTTCCACCGGAACGGAGTTATCGCATTGAGGGCTTCATTTGAGAGCACGGCTATTACGGATGCTCCTTCAACTTCAGACATTCCCTGTTTACCGTTTTTCCCTTCCTCCGGAGACCAGCCGCTGAGGAGTTTGAAACGCCACTTCTCCAGACTTCCCGGAACGAGTTTGTCACGGAATGTCTCTACCCTGAATTCTGTTTTGCGATTCTCTTCAGCGGGATAAATAGCGATGGAGTTTATCGTATTGTCCAGATCATGAGTTCCGCAAAGGAAGATACGCTTCATCTCGCCCTCTCGCGGTGATTCGACCTTGACGGTCATATTCATTCCCTCAGGCCGAAGCCATTCGCGACGAATGGTTCCAAATCTGTCAACCGTCTGACAGAAAATCCATTCGTCGGCAAAACCGCTTCCGAATGTGACTTCGACATGCGATTCTCCCGGAGAGGCATAATATACGGATTGCGGAATCCAAAGAGGCGTTTCGACGGGTGGCAGTTTATCATCAGGACGAAAGACTGTGAGACGCTGTGAAAGTGTGTCCGGACGCCATTCATAATCTCCCTCATTATTCATGGTTTTGCAGCCTTCAGCCAATATGACTTTCAAGTTATAAACACCTGAGGGCATTAGGCCGGACCGAAGTTTCAAAGACGGAGATTGGAATTCACCTGACGCCACAACCTTTTCCTCCTTTTTCCCGGAATAATCCAATCGCGTCAAGCTATAGGACAGATTTTTGACAATCTTGTTACCTGACATGTCATTGACAACAACCGGCAAGGACACTTCATTTCCGGTGATCTCCACATCCCCGTTCCCGGCATAGACAATTTCATAACCCTCGCCTAAAGTGAAAGAACCGGGTGATGACGACTGAGTTTCACCTGCCGCGGAAGTTACGGTTGCGGAAACCGTAAAATAACCAGTCATGTAATCTTTGAGGTTCTGATTACTCAATAGCAGTTCGGTCATGAAATTCCCACGCTCATCTGTTGAAACTTCAACTCCATATTCCGTTGCCGGAACAGAATAATTGAACCACGGCCGCCACATTTGCCGATAACTGAACGAAAGCGTCACATTTGCATCGGCAAGAGGCGCTCCGGAATATGTGGTGACCGAACCGGATATTTCAATCCGTTCACCATTCCTGTCCTTTGAAGATGATTCGCCATTCTCCGATTCAGAGACATATTCATAATCTGTTATTTCAGGCTTATCGAGAATCACCCGGAAACTCGGAGCCTTATAGTCGGCGACATCGACAAATGTCGTGCCGATATTATCATTTCCGTCGCGTGCCGAGAGCATGAATCGGCCTGTCAGGCCTTCGGCCGGAATCTGCAAAGACGCAACCGCACGCCCCGAATCGTCCGTTTTCAGATCTAATGTCTGCACCTCCTTATAATTAGCATCGCGAAGAACCAGCTTAAATTTTCTGTCCGATGCGACATTGACAATATTATTCTCACATCGGCTCAGGACAACAACGGCATTTATTGAATCTCCGGGATGATAAAGTGCAAGATCGGTCATGATTGAGGCAGAAAGCACCGCACCGGGGGGGGGCGAAGCATAACCCTTTCCTCCGTCCCATAACAGGCGCTCCTTTCCAAGCGTTATCAAGGCCTTGCAATTTTCAAACGGCAATGCAACTTTCCCATCGGGGTCGGTAATGGAAGTTTTCTTCTCACCCTTTCCGCGATAATAAGTAGATGTGAAATCCACCTTGGCACCTTTTACCGGAGAATTATCAGTGGCACGGGACACATACAGATAGGTATCAACCGATACTGAATACTGACCTCCTTTGTTTCCCGGATCCATATTCTTTGACACTGTGGCCTCATCGGAACAGAACGCCGTGAGACCGCTCACCAGAATCATATCCGGGTGATTGGATTTCAATTCAGGATATAAACCGCCAAGATCAGATGTCTTTGACATCACGAGAGCATAATATCCGGATTGGAGAGGATTGACACTTATTGTGTCCGTGTATACGGACGGACCTGTTTGAGTGTGAATTATATGTCTCAGAACTGTCGGTTCGGATGAAGCTCTTAGAGTAGAATTAGTCAACTTCTGAGATTCCGCAAGACTATTCTCGACGGGTACAAGAAGAAGATACCCGTCGCTTATATTCGACGCTGTCAAGGAAATCTTGCCCTCTTTGCCCGGCAACCATTGAGAAGGTGTCGATAGAGAATAAGAGGGGACAAGGAGCTGATCAGCCATATTAACCAAAATCTTCTTTTCGGAAGCTGATTCCGTTCTGTCAATCGTCGAAATCAACAGGTCATAGAACTCACGGCTAAGTGAGTTGTCTGAATAATTGAATTTTCCCAGAAGGTAAAGATTTATGACCACGAAGGGCCGCAACCCGGAATCTTCCGGATACATATCCAAAACTTCACGTGCATATCCCGTTATGAGCTCGTTTGAATTTTTCTGACTCCGGGAAGACAACAGCTTCACTTTGGCCAAACGAGCCAACATCAGGGCTCCGGCACCGTCCCGGAGTGCATCGGAACAACTTGCTCTCTTAAAATCCGCTTCAATCAATCTCTCTATAATCGTTTCCACCGAGATATCTGAAGAGACATTATTGTCCGAAGGACGAACAGCGTCTTTGCAGACAAACGGAATGGGATTGCCCGATGATGATGAATTTTCAATCATTCCAAGCAAACCGATAGCCTGATAAGAAACAAAATCGAAAACTGACAGCCCGAATTCCTCAGCCTGCTGCGTTGAAGTCAGAACCGATGAAATATCCTTTATAGGAGCAGAGGAGAGGGAGGACTCATTCTTCAGGGCCCTCTCACAACATTTCATAACCTGATCCCGGAACTGCAGTCCGCTCCATAACTTCGGGTCCTCATTAAGTTCATCTAAGGGAAGGACCCGACGGTCAAACGTGCCTCGATGTGAAACATACAATGTTGCGTAAGCCTTACCGGTCAAAATTTCAGCAAGGGCATTCCATGGCGCACCGAACTTTGACGCAATCTTCTGATAGCGTTCCACGCTCACGGCAATACTGTCCGAAGAGACGAGCCGGTCGGCCACATATAATTGCATAGCAGCCTTAAGAGCCAGAGAAGGATCGGACGACCGCATCGCCTTGTCAAAGACTTTTTCAGCGTCTTGCCTGACATCGGCAGGAAAAGCGAAATCCGGATTCTCAAATGTGCCGGATCCGAAAGCAACAGCCGGAGGGCAGAAAAATAAAAAACACAAGAGAAGCACTGATAGCACTCCTCTTGTATGACGTTTTATGATATTCATAAGCATTTCATATTGATTATTTCTTGTCATGCTTTCGCTTTTGATGCATCTCCCTCATCCGCTTACGGAATGTCTCTTCGGCCTCCTTCATTTTGTAAAGCTGTTTGGCCGACAGAAATTTCTCAAATTTAGCGTCATATTCCTTGACAATCTGAGCGTCACGGAGTTTGCAATTGGAGATGATATCGGTCTGAGTCTTATATTCCGCTTCAGAAGGATTCCCTTTCAATTTGCGTTCGGCAGCTTTCAATTTATCAAAATTTGCCTTCCGCTCATCGCTCATCTTATTATACAACTCTACGAATTTCGGCTTCTGTTCGTCCGTAAGCTCCATTTCCTGGGCAAGATACTTAATTTTGTATTCACGGAGTTCCTTGAGTTTCTTTTCGTCAGGTCCTTTGCCGTCAGGATGAGCTAAGGCGGAACCGGCGATTCCGACAAGAGCTATAAGCAATAATAAAATTTTCTTCATATCATGTCTGAATATTCAGGTTTTATCTCATAACCAAAATCCTTCTCAAAATCATCCATATCCTGATATTGACTCACGACAGATTCCTCCACCTCGAAATCGCTGATATCATCCGGCGAACTGGCTTCATAAAAATAATCGAATGTCTCCGAATCATCCAGGGCAAGCACAACGCTTTGCGGCGGATTATCAAGATCGGCAGATGACGAATTCTGAGAGGCGATATGGAACATCTTCATCATGCACCATATACCGGCAAACATGGCGGCCATATAGACGTATGGTTTCACGCGCTGCCACATTGAAAGCACAGGCACCTCCGGCTTCTTCGGATAATCCGGAAGCGCGGTCATCATTTTGCCCACAAATTCTTCGAAATATCCATCCGGAACCTTCATTCCCGCGTGGCGCCCGGCATGCTTCAAAAGTTTCTCTTCCTTTCCCATCTCTTTATGATAATTTCTTTTTATTCTAACACTTATAATAACTTAATCAGTTTACAAAAAAACCGGATTTAATGCCGATTACAAAATTTTCTATAGATGTGACCCGCTTATGAGATTAAAGTTTAATCACACATGTATTTTTTATGATTTTAACATTTCTTGTGAGACGGGGTCTAAATTGATTGTCTACATATTTTTTAACATCTTGCTGAATTTCTAAAATAATTTATGCGGTTATTTGACGTTTTTTTATTAACTTTACGCCTGTAAATCCCGAAAACCGGGATTCTTAATCTCCCTGAGAACGGGATTCTTAAATCAACCAATATTTGAACCATGGCGTTTTCCACGGCTATAGACGAGAAAAAACTTATCGAAGATTTGCAGAGGGAATCCACGGCTGAAAAAGCCTTCGAATTGCTCATGCGAACATTTTCGGAGCCTCTTTACTGGCAAATCAGAAAAATGGTCTATAACCACGATGATGCCAATGACCTTCTTCAGAATGTCTTCCTCAAGGCATGGAACAATATCCATAACTTCCGAGGGGATGCAAAACTTTCAACATGGCTTTATAAAATAGCCGTCAACGAAGCTATCAACTTCATCAATCGTGAAAAAAGCAGACAAAACATCTCTGCAGACACTGAAGACACTTCATTTTTGCTTGACAATCTCGAGGCCGATGAATTTTTTGACGGCGACAAGCTGCAGGCCGACCTTCTCAAAGAGATTTCAAAACTTCCCGAAAAACAGAGACTTGTATTCAACATGAAATATTTTGACGAAATGAAATATGAGGAGATATCCGACATCCTCGGCACATCCGTGGGAGCCCTGAAGGCTTCTTATCACCATGCTGTCAAGAAACTGACAAAGGCTTTCGGACTTGCCGTCACAATCGGAATCATCCTTTTGTCCTCACTCACGGCCATGGCCGTCCCGGCCTCACCGGATCTGTTGAAGCACACTCAACCGGACGGAACGGTCGTAGAATTCCGTATGCTCGGTGATGAGAACGCCCATTATATGGTGGACGCTAACGGCGAGGAACTTCAATTTGACCAAGTCGGTTTTCTGCGGCCCGTTTCTCAAATTCCGGGAGCTACAACAGGATCAACCCGCGCGGTCCAGGACAAACGGAAATATCTCATCTCGGGCACTTATTTCCCCACCGTCGGTTCCCCAAAAGCCCTTGTCATACTCGTGATGTTCCACGAGCGGTTCTTCTCCATGGAGAATCCTGTTGAATATTACACACGAATGCTCAATGAAGAGGGTTTCAGTGACAATATGGCAACCGGATCAGCACGTGATTTCTTTATTGAAAACTCATCGGGCGTGTTCTCGCCTCAATTTGATGTTTATGGACCGGTCATAATGACCAACCCAATGTCCCATTACGGCGAGAATGATTATTATGGGAACGATATGCACCCGGAAGAAATGGTGATCGAGGCGCTGACCAAACTTGACAGCAAAATTGACTTCTCGGAATATGACACAGACTATGACGGAGTCATCGACAACGTTTATATTTTCTATGCCGGATATGGCGAGCAGGATGCGGGCACAGGAACTCTGCTCTGGCCGCATTCAGCCGACATCCTTGATTTTAATCTTGATCAGGATTATTATTTTGACGGCAAATTGCTCAACCACTATGCAATGAGCAATGAGCTTAAAGCCAACTCTACAATCCCCGACGGAATCGGAACTTTCGTTCATGAATTCAGCCACGTTCTCGGACTGCCGGACTTATATTCGACAATTTATTCGGGAGCGTTCACACCCGGCAGATATTCAACTCTCGACATGGCTTGCTATAATAATAATGGCAGGACACCGGCTAATTATTCCCTTTTTGAGAGAATGAGCGTCGGTTGGGCCGAACCGCAATATATCAAAAGCGAGGGTGAGCATGAATTGCCGCCTTTAGGGGAATCAAACACGGGATATATAATTCCGACAGAAAATCAGGATGAATTTTTCTTGATTGAAAATCGTCAGAAAGTTGGAAATGACGCTTTCATTCCGGGCCACGGGATGCTTGTTTGGCATATTGATTTCCAGCAAAGACTTTGGGATAGCAATTGGGTCAACAATGACCGAACTCACCAATATGTCGATATTGTGGAGGCCGACAATAAACAGTCTGACCTCACACGCAACGCTGACACTTTCCCGGGAACGAGCACAATCCGGGATTTTGGATTCCAGACTTCCCCAAGTCTCAGATCTTGGAAGGGCGAACAACTGATCGTCACCGACATCTCAGACATTTTCGAACATGAAGAGAAAAACGGACTGATCACATTCAATGTGAAAGGTGAAAAACTCGGAATTGACTCACCGAAAGACTTCAGCGACACGACACCGGCAATTTCCGTCAACGGATGCATTTTGAACAGATCGAATTCAAGCTCACTGGACATTTATGATCTTGCCGGACGACAGCTCACGACTCTGTCTCCGGGCGACTCGGAATCCCTTCCTTCAGGAATCTATATTGTCCGCAGTTCCGGTTCCGCATTCAAATTGCTTCATAAGTAAACAATTGAATGATATTGATTATTAGGCCCGTTTCAAAAATTTAGAAATAGGCTCTAAATATTAAAGGCCACCTGCAAAGGGTGGCCTTTAAGTTTTTTAATATATATATTTTTGTTTGATTCGTTTATTCAACGCCGCGATTCTCTTTGTTGAAGATATGGCGCAGGCGTGAGAATATACGCTTGGAGGTGGATTCTGTCGGAACAATATTCGGCTGATCTTTCAGGCTCTCAACG
>CAYQQG010000025.1:0-18355 GCA_964419535.1 uncultured Sangeribacter sp. | reverse complement strand
ATTCCCTCGAAAATCCACCGCCCTGAATTTAACATTTTTTGTGGGACGGGGTCTTAATTTGCCAATAGAGGTTTTTGGTTCATTTTGGTCCATTTTGATAATTTAGTATTAATATTTGTGAAAATACATAATTGAGAATAATATAAGGATGTTGGTTTCGTTTAAATTTTGATTTTCCTTCTAATCAACAGCAGGCTAAATATCCGTAATGGGTCATAAGTCAGTTAAAATAATATTTGGTGTATTTGAAGGGAAGAAATTTCAATTTTGTGAATTAGTTGATTTTTCTTGCAAATTCTGTTAAAATTCAGTGAAACTTGTAGTGAATTTGTTAACAATACGCAAAATGAACTTAATTTGATGATAGATTATTTGGTTAATCGCAATCTATATAGTAACTTTGCATAAATTTCTGTGTTTATGAGTGCACTTTATTTCAACATTACCTAATAAATACTTGCACGATATAACCCAAAAGATTTATAAAAAGATTTTACTTATTTGAAAGCTACTACATGAAATTTGACTTACATGTCAAAATTTAGGGTTCAATCCTTTATTCCGGCCGTAATCTTTGAACGGATGTGTCAGGGTTTACGAAAATGCATTGACGTGCTGAATCAAGAAGAACTTAACATGCGGTATGCTATGCAATAAATAGAAAAAATTAAATAAAATCAATTCAATAACTTAACTTTTCTAAAATGAAACATTTAGGAAAACTTACATTCGGACTGCTCGCGGCTCTTGCGTTGACAGCATGTAGCAACGAGGAACCCCTCGTTCCCGGCGGTTCCGATCAGGTGACATCCTCTGAGAAGGATGTATTCGCAAGCCTGGCAATTCAACTTCCCGGTGTGACCCGCAGTGCGACTCGTGCAAACGAAGATCAGGATGAAGAAGACTGGACAGACATGAATCACGAGTTCGGTCAGGACAATGAGAACAATGTCGGCAAGGTATTGGTTGTTCTCGCAACAAAGGATGAGAATACAGGGGAATATCTATTCCTTACAAGGTCAGAGGCTGACGCAAAGCCCAACTATACAGATGTTCCCGAAAACACTGTGAAGTATGTTCTTAACTTCTCTTCCGAGGAGATGAGCCCGGATCCCTTGGATAAGAACAAACCCGGGAGCAGCATCCCCAGCACCAGCACTAAGAAGGATCCTGTATATGTGTTCGTATATTGTAATCCGTCAGTGGCGTTGATCAACGCGTTTAACGAGAATGTCTCTTATGGCAAGCCCTTCACGGATATTGTCGCAACGATTGACAATAAGGACAATGCCACAATGTGGCAGCCCAATCAGTTCCTCATGACAAACTATAAGATTGTCGAGGCTGAGCCCATCCCTTCACGTGAGGATCTCATCAACAAGCACGGCACTCCCGAAACAGCATTCCCGCTCGGAACAGTAAAGGTTAAGCGTGCTGCAGCACGTTTTGACTTCCAGCCGACTACGACTTCAGCAGGTCTTAACAAATATGTCATCAAGGACATTGACGGTGAAACTGAGGTTGGTGAAGTTGAACTTACTGAAATGGCAATGTTCAATATCGCAAAGCGCTTCTATTATCTTCCCCGCACAAGCTCCGCTTGGGACTGGGATGCAGGCAATATCACGCTCTGCAGCGGCCGCGATGAATCTGAATATGTTGTCAGCTACAATGTCAACAACTTCAAGCAGAATGTTCCCCTTGAGAACGTAAGCCAGTATTTCTTCAGCAATATTGTTGGAAACAGCCTTACTTCTACTTCCGGTGATAACGCTTTGAAGTGGACTAAACTTAGCGACTTCACTAACAAGCCCGACGAACACCCCGAGGACAATCCCGCATGGGAACCCGATCAGGATTCAAAGACAAGCTATCGCATCTGGCGTTATGCAACTGAGAATACAATCCCCGGCGCCAAAGATGGTCAAGCAACTTCTTCTCAGAAGGTCGGCATCACAACCGGTGTTGTGTTCAAAGGTGTCTTCACTCCGACAACTGAAGCCTCAAAAGGCCGTTGGAATGGTAACGCTGTTTATGTTCATAACAACGTTGTGTTCGGTGACTACGCAAAGCTGAAAGAGTATGTTGAGACTAACCCCACTTCCATCGTTGCATCTGACTTCAATCAGGTTGATGCATTCGGTCAAGATGCTTCTGAAGTAGATCTCACTAAGAGTCTCATTAAGAACCTCAACGACAATCAGCTCCACGGCTTCAAATGCTATGAGCCTGTGAACGGTCAGTATGTGATGTATTATTTCTATTACAACCGTCACAACTCTAACGGCAAGCCCTCAGTCATGGGTACAGACGAGTTCGGCGTTGTCCGCAACAATGTCTACAAGCTCAAAGTGACTAAGTGCGGCACATTCGGTGAGCCCACTACTCCGAAGACTCCGGAAGATCCCGACGAGAAAGAGAACGCTTACTTCACAGTTAGCTGCCTCGTACTTCCCTGGTCTGTAAAGGTCAACAACATTGAATTCTAATCTGACAATCCGAATATTATTGCGGGAGGGATCATCCTCCGAGAGTAACATCCCTCCCGCAAATTATTAAAATCAATTTATTTCATTTTTTTACATTACCACTTCCTCTGAATTATCAATATTTCAATAAATCATTTCTGTATTCACATACTTTTGCAGAATATTAATTGAGTGATGTAACATATCAATCCATTATTGATAATTCCAAGCTCTCTCTTTAATCTATTTCAGAATAATCTCTCTTTTAAAATTTAAATTTTCTTCTCTCGCTCGAAATATATCTCTCCATGACATTATCCGGAATATTATGACGGATATTTTCTAAAGAAATCAATTTTTAAACTAACATATATTTCTCCTCGGATCCCGTCAGGGAAAAATCATAAAACGATATAAAAATGCAACTGACTAAAACTACATTTAGCGACATATTTTTCAAAACACGCGTTGCGGTCATAATGGCTATCGCAATCCTGGCCACGGGTTTCTCATCCTGTCAGGACGCTGTCTATGACGATCTTGAGGAATGTCCCCGAGGTGTGGTTATGAGATTTGTATTTGATTATAACCTTGAGTTCGCAAATGCATTCCATTCAAAGGTTGATTGCCTTTCGGTCTTCATCTTTGATTCCGAGGGCAATAAGGTCGAATACCGCACCGAATCGAGCGATGTTCTCAAGAACGAGAATTGGCGCATGACATTCGATCTTCCTGCGGGAGAATACACAGCAATCGCTTATGGCGGAATGGAATGTGACAAGAGTTCATTTGAACATCAGGTTAGACCTGACGACGTTAAGAAGATGACTGATCTTGAGGTTCGGACAAACCTGCTGCATATCGGCGACAGCGATAACAAGCCTTCAGAGCCGCTTCATGATCATTTCCACGGCATGGCTGACTTTACGGTTTCAGAAAACACTCCGACATACGACGAGGCAACTGTTGAGATGATGCGGAACACTAATAATCTTCGAATTGTCCTCCAACATCTGAATCACGCTCCGGTTGATTACAAAGACTTCGAATTTGAAGTTACGGATGACAACACCCGTTTCGATTATGCAAACAATGTTCTCGAGCATAAAGAGGTTAAGTATACTCCTTGGAGCTCAGACAATGCTATCGCCGGAGAATATGGCCTTCCCGAAGAGAATATGTCGCGTTCCGACGTCGGAATGCCGGTTCAAGTGGCGTTCGCAGAGTTCTCCATGTCGAGACTAATGGCTAAATCCAAATATAGTTGGACACGTGCCGGAGAAAACGGACAGCTCGAAACGCGTCAGGGTCCACGGTTGAGAATCAAGGACAAGACAGACGGTAAAATTATTGCCGATCTTCCCCTGATCAATTACCTTCTTCTTATGAAGAGTTCATATCATTCGAAGATGAGCGATCAGGAATATCTCGACCGAGCCTACCAACATAACCTCATATTCTTCCTTGACGAGAACAATTACTGGATAAGAATGAATATCGTGGTTATGGACTGGGTGGTCAGAATCAATGACATCACCATACCTAACTATTATAATTTAAAGACTGCCTGACGTTTTTTAAGGAAATTAGAGATTAAGAAAAAACTTATTTCCATTTAGCGAAAACAGCATTTTGTTAACGCCAATCCAAGCTAACAAATACTCCATTCGCTTTTGATTGAATTAGAATAATAACAATCCGTGAAGATATACCATTACATATTGCTGCTTATTGCCTTGATGCTCGGATCGTGCTCATCCGAAAATGAGCCCATCAATCCGGATTCAGGTGATGGCTATAAAGGTTCTTGCGATTTGGTGGTATCGCTTGTTGCGGACACACCGATAGAGAAAAGGGACATATCGACAAGGGCTGGCGAGACATGGGGCGATCCTTACGATTCATCCGATGCAAACACATTCGAGAATGCAATTGACAATGTTTTCATGTATGTTGTTACTTCGGACAATCATATATTTCCATTGATAACTAAATTCTTGAATGCTGAGAATGGGGTGAAAGAATATAAGATCACCTTGAGTCTTGATAATGAATATGTGACTCCGGCTTCAAATGGGAAATATATTTTTTCGGGAAGGATAGTCGCACTTGCGAATATGAAAGGAGCAATGCCCGCATCTCCATTCGAATATCTGGAGTTCAAAAGTGCAGATATTGACAATGATGAATATATCCCGATGTGGGGTGTTACATCATATGTCAATGTTGAGCTCAAGCCCGAGGAAACGGTCGACGGAGGAGAAATAGTTCTTCTTCGTTCAGTTCCCAAATTAACATTCGAGCTTGCTGACAATATTTCCGACAAATATAGAATTACCTCGGTTTCAAGTCCACGCAATGATTTCAGACTGGAGGGAAATTGCAATCCGACAGGTTGCGAGAGCGCATATCGGACAAAGGCTCTTTCAATCGAAGGCTGTTTTAATGAGTCGGCAGACGGATTGCAAGGTCCATCTCCCAAAGTCAGATATAACAGCGGTTCGACAAAGACCACAATTTATCTCCCGGAAATGATATGCCAAAAAGATAATTCGGGGATGCCTCCATATTTCGATGTGACTCTCGAGCGGGCTGATGGTTCATCCTTACCGATCAAAGGAAAAGTCTATCTGTGTGATTACACGTCCGGGAAACCGGTAATGTCATCCGCGTTCCCCCGATTGGTCCGCAATCATGATTATCAATTCATCATTGACCTTGCCGAGCTTGAATTTACGATTTCATTCCGTGAATGGATATTCGGCGGAAAAGTGCATATCGATCTTGAATAAACCTCCAGAAAATGAATTTTTTGAAAAATCAACATAAATTTGTACTTCCCATTCTTGGTTCACTGCTGATTTTCAGTGCGTGCAAGGATGAAGAACTCTATGTGGAGGCAGATCCGGGCGATCCGAATGCCGTGACATTCACAGCGTTTTCGATGCCTTCCACCGACAACGACCTTACGAGAGGTGAGGAACCGCTCTATGAGCCATTGGAGCTCACAAGCGACGCCACCGAAAAACCTCTTTACCTCCATACGTATGACTCGCCGCGTATCGGGTTCGAACCGGGCGACGGATATAGCAATGACATCAATGAAGTTATATCTCCGACTCGCGCAAATCAGGTGGTGAACGCACAGGGCCTTGTGACTTTCCACAAAAACTTTAAAGTCCTTGCGACCAGACGCGCCGACGGAGTTTCCTATATTCCTTGGTGTGACACACGCCATAACGGTTCTGATAACAATATTTGGTTTACAAACAAAACTGAATACTGGCCCGGAAAAGACGTCTTGACCTTCAGCGCCGTTTCTCCTGCAACTGAATTTGACAATCTGAAGTCACTCAGTGTGAACGGGGATGTCATCTCATTCGGATATACGGCGAAAAAAGGCGCGGTCGACAGGGATGCCGAGGCGCAGCACGACCTTCTTCTTGCCGGATCGGCATGCAATAAAGAGGGCAGCGACAACGGACGCGCTCCGCTGAAATTTCATCACGCGATGTCAGCTGTTAAATTCGCAGTCCGCGACGTTCTTGAAGGAGAAGTAGTGAATGTTAAGATCTCCGGTGTTAAATCGTCAGGTACGTGTGCTTTTACGACCGACCCCGACACCGGTCTTGGTGAGGTTGTTTGGACAGGTCAGCAAGGCTCTGAAACCTATTCTCAGAATTTCAATTACAAGGTTGCGGGCAATGTTGTCGACACCAAAGATGACACGAAAGACGAGATTCTCAACGCGAAGATGCCTGAGAAGACGTTTATGATGATCCCTCAGCAGATCCCTGCCGACGCAGAGATCACGGTGACGCTCAAGCGTAAAGATCTTGCTGATGTCACACTGAAAGGAAAGATCCTTGACAACAACGTGACTGAGTGGAAACCCGGTCATGAATATGTTTACACGATCTCTACGACAAAGACGAATTGGACTTATGTCCTTTCTGCAACAGGCAATCACAAGAAATCCAACAATAAGCATAATGTTGACGGGGATCAAATTTATGTATATTCACCTTCAAATTCAAATCATGATACTTATGGTGATGATGCTTATTTTAAAGTGACAAGTTATCGATATAGGACAAATAATCAAACATACACTGAAGCGCTTCCGTGGACTGCTTCTCATGGTGACACACATCAGTATGATGGCGCAGGAAAAGTTGTAGATGGACGTGATGTATCTGCAGAATCTTGGATTCCAACTCGATCAGCATTGAAAGGTAATGGAAGTGCATCAACTCCGGGTGAGAAAAAAAATATCACTATGCTTGAGCATTCAACACTTTCTTCATGGGAAGGAGACAGGTGGATGCAAAATCAGTCTGCATATTCCGGAAACTCGGAATCAGCTCCATGGGATTTGTCAAGAGCTGCTAAGGTAGGTTCATCAAAAAGTCGAAATACAGCTAACTGTTATGTGATCGATCGAGAAGGATGGTATGCATTCCCATTATATTACGGAAATGCAGTAACTAAAGGTACAGTTAAAAATTCATTCCCTTCAAATTGGGTTAATCATGAGGGAAATCAAATTACCGCAGGCCTTATTAATAGTTCATTCTACGGTAGTGCTGATATTGTATGGTCTGATGTATATAATGCAATTTCAGATGTCAGTCTTAAGAAGATTGGAAATGAATACTATATAGTCTTTAAGGCTAATAAATATAGTATGCAGCAAGGAAATGTCGTTATAGCATTGTATTCTAAAGCTAATTCAGGAGGTAGCGTTGTGTGGAGCTGGCATATTTGGATTAACGAACATTGGCTTGATCCTTCTACTGGTTTAAGTAATGCCCTTAGTTCAAATACCGCAACATGGGCATATGAAGCTTCTGCCAGTGGAATGAGAAACAGAGGAGACCTACTGATAAATAATAATTATGTAGCTTCCAGTAAGAATTATTGGATGGCACCGTATAATATCGGTTGGTGTGACCCTAAGGATATTGATTATCTTAAGCGTACCGGAACAATGAAGTTCGTCCAATACGATAAAGATGGAAAAGCAACAGGTAAAACCGCAACTTTACCAATTATTCAGGACGGAGAAAGAATAGATTATTTGTATGGTAACAATACCTATTATCAATGGGGCCGGAAGGATCCAATCGTAGGATTTGTCGATCATAATAACCAAAATAAACGAAATTTCGGGCCCAAACAACAAGCAAAGGGTGTTCAGCCTGTAACAGTTGCAACCGGAATAAAAAATCCCCAGATTGCTTATTACGGGGCAAAGTATGTTACCGATAAATCAAAAGACGATTGGTTGAATGATACTTGGAGAAATTCAAATTATTGGCGTAAGTCAAAGTCGATATACGATCCATGTCCAGCTGGATATAAAGTTCCTCCCGCAGAATGTCTTGAGTTCATAGGAGCTGCAAATAATGGAAAAACTGATAATGGTAATTCAGACAACAGTCTACCATTGAAAAACTTTCAGGGAAAGATCAATAATAATGATGACCCGTATATTTTCCAGGTATCCACAAGAGCCAGTACGGCTAGGAATAAAAATTATACAATATGGTTGACAGCTACCGGGAACCGTTGGTTTGCTGATGGCCACCCATCCTTGAAGGATACTAACGGCAATCCGCTTCAGGGTGGAGATAATTTTAATCCTACGATAGCATATTTATGGTCGTATGACGATGTGACAAAAGTTCCTCAGCAGAGTTATGGTCTTGCTCTTGGTATTGATACTCAATATATTAAGGATGTGACTAAACCTAAAGAAGTTGACAGATCCGGTAACATCTATGTAATCTGTTCATACTTTGTTGGTCGTAAAGCTATGGGACGACCTGTTCGACCTATCCGCGAATAAGAATATGTGACAAAGCAGGAGAGAAGCTATAAGATTCACTCCGGCTTTGTTGTCATTAATAATTACTAATTTCATACAATAAAATAACCCAAAATATTGATAATTCTCGGCAAAAAATCTCCCATATGAGAAAAAAATTCAAAATATTCAGAAAAATAGCTTTTTTAGCTGTTTTGATGTCGATTGCTGTCTCGGCTTCGGCTCAGAGAGTCGGTCTGAAGACAAATCTGATAAATGACGCCGCTTTGAGTCCGAACCTCGGCATCGAAGTCGGAGTCGCACCGAAATGGACTCTTCAGCTCACAGGTCAGGTAAACCTTTGGGATGTTGACGGAAGAAAATGGAAGCATTCGATGATCAGCCCCGAAGCAAGATATTGGTTCTGTCAGCGTTTCGCCGGACATTTCCTCGGTTTGCACGCAATCGGCGGATTCTATAACTTCGGCAATCTTAATATCCCGATCAAGTTCCTCGGCTCGGATTTTCATAACCTGAAAGATATGCGCTATCAAGGTTGGGCCGCAGGCGCCGGTCTGAATTATGGCTATGCATGGCCTGTGCACAAACATTGGAATATCGAAGCCGAGATCGGCATCGGTTGGCTCTATACCCGATATGACAGTTATCCTTGTGCGACATGCGGAACCAAGCAGGCCTCGAACAAGCCTCATAATTATTTTGGGCCCACAAAGCTCGGTGTTAACGTAGAATATATATTTTAAGCCGTGACGAAAATGAAGAATATATTTAAATTTCTCGCCGCGATAATGCTCGTCGTGGCTTCGGGATCTGTTTTCCCGGTGGCAGCTCAATCCAATAAGGAGTATAAGATCTCCGGGATGTCAGTCGGTAAGGTTTATGACCAGATGAGACTGAAATTGATCATTGATCCCTCAGCATACCATATGAGAACTAACCGACGTCTTGAACTGACTCCATATCTGCAGTCTAAGACTTCGGACGATAATGTCGTTTTGCCCACAATCATTATTGCCGGACGCAACCAGTGGTATAACACCGAACGAGAAGGCAAAAACACGAACTATATCCTGAAATCCGGAAAGGGGAAGCCGGTTGAATATGTAGCCGATATACCGTGGGAACCTTGGATGGATTATTGTCAATTGGACTTCATTGACAAGACAACGGGATGCTGCGGATCTCCGTCCAAACCAGAGATTGATGTCCCGGCAGCCATAATCGACCTTCGTCCGGATCCGTTCAAGCCTATGTTCCATTATGCAGTTCCTCAGCCGGAGACAAGAAAGATTCGTCAGATTGAAGGCAAGGCATATGTGAACTTCCCCGTCAACCGCACGGAGATCTATCCTGATTATATGGTCAACCCGGTTGAGCTTCGCAAGATCACTTCGAGTATCGACACCGTTCGTCTCGACCCGGATGCAACCGTGAATTATATCAAGCTTGTCGGCTTCGCTTCTCCGGAAGGTCCCTATTCAAACAACGTACGGTTGGCAAAGGGCCGTACGGAAGCCGTGAAGGAATATGTCAGAAAGCAATATACGTTCCCCGCGTCGACTTTCCGCACAGATTATGTACCGGAGGACTGGGCCGGTTTGAGAGATTCGATTGCAAACAGTGTGCTTGCCGACCGTCAGCAGATGCTTGACTTCATCGATAATCCCGGCGTTTCAATTGAACGCAAGAACGATGAATTCATGAAGAAATTCCCGACATCGTACGCCTATCTTCTGAAGAATGTATATCCCTCATTACGTCATACGAATTATTTGATCGATTATGAATTGAGACAGTATACGGATGTCGAAGAGATCAAACGTGTTCTCAAAGAGCATCCCGAGAAATTGAGCCTTAACGAGTTCTTCCTGGCTGCGGTTTCCTATCCCGTCGGTTCTGAGGAATATGACAGCATTTTCGATCTGGCAGTGCTCTACTATCCGACGAGCGACATCGCCAATATGAACGCTGCCAATTCAGCCATGAACGAGGGTGACTATAAGCGTGCCAGAATGTTGCTCAACCGCGTTTCTGACTCAGACGAAGCTCAATATGCGCTTGCTATTCTCTCAGCAATGGAAGGTGATTACGAAACGGCGCGGATCGGTGCTCAGAAAGCGCTCAATGCAGGCATTGAGGAAGCGGCCGAAACTCTTAAAGAGCTTGACCGTGTGACCGAGAAGAAAGACGGCGTCACATTCTTCCCGGCCTTCAAGGAATAGGAGCTCCTGAATTCGCAAACATGAGAGAGGGAAATTAACATTTTGTGCTCTAAAACTTAATCATAAAGTGTTATTTTATTATTCTTAAACAGTATTTAATAATTGAAGAAATACTTTAGCGGCGGTAAGAATTTACCGCCGCGTTTTTATTTTAACGGACAATCAGAGCTCAGATATTTTTATCACATTTGCATAATTAATTAAGATTGACTATCTTCGCATTATGAAAGATAAGAGAGCAGAATTGAAATATCCGGTAGGTGTTCAGACATTCGCCAAAATTCGCGAAGAGGACTTCGTATATGTAGATAAAACACAGATGTTATATGCTCTTATCGAAAGGGGAGGATATTATTTTCTTTCACGTCCCCGTCGTTTCGGTAAGAGTCTGCTTTTGTCTACACTCGAAGCGTATTACAGCGGACGGCGCGATCTTTTCAAGGGATTAGCTCTCGATAAGCTGACTGACGATTGGGACCCGCGGCCAGTCCTGTATCTCGATCTGAATAATCGTGAATATAAAGATGAGAAGTCTCTCGAAGCAGAATTGAATTCTACCTTGGAGGTTTGGGAGAAGCTGTATGGTGACGAGAAGAGTGACCGTACCCCGGAAGAAAGATTTGAATTTATTATCCGCAGCGCATACGAGCAAACCGGGAGGAAGGTTGTGATCTTGATTGACGAATATGACAAACCGCTTCTGAATACAATAGATAAGCCGGAATTAGCAGAAGTTTATCGATCACAGCTTAAGGCCTTTTATTCGAATCTTAAAACGATGGATGCGTGCATAGAGTTGGCGATGCTGACGGGGGTTGCCCGCTTTTCGAAAGTGTCCATTTTCTCCGATCTCAATAATCTCCGCGACATAACGTTTGAGAATAAGTTTGCCGCCATATGCGGCATAACCTCCGAGGAACTTGACAGCTATTTTAAGCCCGGAATTGAGGAGCTTGCACAGACAAAAGGATGGACATTTGAGCAGGCCCGCGAGAAACTGCGCGTCAATTATGACGGCTATCATTTCAGCGCCATATCGCCGGATATCTATAATCCCTTCAGCCTGTTGAATTGTTTTGCAGCGAATAGCATAGGGAGATACTGGTTCAGCTCGGGCACGCCGACCTTTCTTATAAAACTCCTGCGCAAGCAAGGTCGCCCATTTAAAGACTTGGTGCCCATAACCATAGAAAGGAACTACTTGGAGTCGGCCGGCTTGTTAAGTCCGGATCCTGTTCCGGTTTTGTATCAGACAGGATATTTAACGATTAAAGACTACATTGAAGACCTTGATTGCTTCGTTCTCGATTTTCCCAACGAAGAGGTTCGACGCGGCTTTTTAGACTCGCTGATGCGTTCCTATATACCGGATATGACCAGCAATTCAGGCTTTTCCATTCCTGAATTTGTTATGGCGGTGCGCAAAGGAGACGCCGAAGACTTTATGAAAAGGATGGAGAGTCTGATCGCTGCGGTTCCGTACAGTGATAAGGGCTCGGCAGAAAGTCATTTTCAGAATGCGGTCTATCTGATGTTTACGCTGCTGGGCTTTTTCGCACAGATGGAGATGCGCACATCAGACGGACGTATAGACTTGCGCGTAGAAACAGATCGATATGTCTATATATTTGAATTCAAGGTTGATTCAACGGCGTCGGAGGCTCTCGAACAGATAAAGAGTAAGAAATATTGGCAAGGAGACGCCGTGAGCGGAAAAGAGATAATCCTCATAGGAGCGAATTTTGACACCACTACGCGTCGTCTCAGCGAATGGCTGATTGAACGCATGTAATAATTCAAAAATAACAAAGAGTTAAACAGAAGCGTTTAGCTCAAAGTGGCTTATTGAAGAGATAGTTGAAATTGATTTTATAACATTATGAAAGATAAGAGAGCAGAATTGAAATATCCGGTAGGTGTCCAGACATTCGCCGAACTGAGAGAAAATGGATATGTTTACGTAGATAAGACGGCTCTAATTTTTGAGCTCAAAAACGGAAAGTATTATTTTCTTTCGCGTCCACGCCGTTTCGGTAAGAGTCTGCTTTTGTCTACACTCGAAGCGTATTACAGAGGACGGCGCGATCTTTTTAAGGGATTGGCTCTCGATAAGCTGACTGATGATTGGGATCCGCGGCCTGTCCTGCACCTCGATCTGAATAATGGCACGTTTGCTTCACCTTCAGATTTGAATGTCCTTTTGGATTATCATTTGAAGGAGTGGGAAAAGATATATAAAATAGATAATGCGTCCGATGGCGCTGATATTACACTGAGCGTGCGGTTCGGGCGCGTTATCCGCATCGCATACGAGCAAACCGGGAGGAAGGTTGTGATCTTGATTGACGAATATGACAAACCGCTTCTGAATACAATAGATAAGCCGGAATTAGCAGAAGTTTATCGATCACAGCTTAAGGCCTTTTATTCGAATCTTAAAACGATGGATGCGTGCATAGAGTTGGCGATGCTGACGGGGGTTGCCCGCTTTTCGAAAGTGTCCATTTTCTCCGATCTCAATAATCTCCGCGACATAACGTTTGAGAATAAGTTTGCCGCCATATGCGGCATAACCTCCGAGGAACTTGACAGCTATTTTAAGCCCGGAATTGAGGAGCTTGCACAGACAAAAGGATGGACATTTGAGCAGGCCCGCGAGAAACTGCGCGTCAATTATGACGGCTATCATTTCAGCGCCATATCGCCGGATATCTATAATCCCTTCAGCCTGTTGAATTGTTTTGCAGCGAATAGCATAGGGAGATACTGGTTCAGCTCGGGCACGCCGACCTTTCTTATAAAACTCCTGCGCAAGCAAGGTCGCCCATTTAAAGACTTGGTGCCCATAACCATAGAAAGGAACTACTTGGAGTCGGCCGGCTTGTTAAGTCCGGATCCTGTTCCGGTTTTGTATCAGACAGGATATTTAACGATTAAAGACTACATTGAAGACCTTGATTGCTTCGTTCTCGATTTTCCCAACGAAGAGGTTCGACGCGGCTTTTTAGACTCGCTGATGCGTTCCTATATACCGGATATGACCAGCAATTCAGGCTTTTCCATTCCTGAATTTGTTATGGCGGTGCGCAAAGGAGACGCCGAAGACTTTATGAAAAGGATGGAGAGTCTGATCGCTGCGGTTCCGTACAGTGATAAGGGCTCGGCAGAAAGTCATTTTCAGAATGCGGTCTATCTGATGTTTACGCTGCTGGGCTTTTTCGCGCAGATGGAGATGCGCACATCAGACGGACGTATAGATTTGCGGGTAGAAACAGATCGATATGTCTATATATTTGAATTCAAGGTTGATTCCACGGCTTCTGAAGCTCTCGAACAGATAAGGAGTAAGAAATATTGGCAAGGAGACGCCGTGAGCGGAAAAGAGATAATCCTTGTCGGAGCGAATTTTGACACCACTACGCGTCGTCTAAGCGAATGGCTGATTGAACGCAAATGAATAGCATATAAATGAATAGTATATAAATGTATTGTTCTTTATGATAAGGAATAGATCGGGAAGATATAATAAGGCAGGGTTGAAAATTGTTTTTTTCTCTCTGCTTTTGTTTATGTCGTTGATAGGGTGTGTGAAGGATGAGCCGTCGGAGTATTGGTCGCTCAAACCGGGTGATGCGTTGCCTGAATTTTCCGTTACTACGCTCGAATTCGGTGCGGAAGAGGAGGGAGTGGTAATCAGCAATAGCTCTTTCTATGGTAGAGAAGGGACTATCATCTTCTTTTCGACTAAGTGTGGTGATTGCCGAAGGGAATTGCCAATTCTTGAAGAGAACTATCGGGAGATGCTAAGTAATTCATCCGGCGGAGAGTCACCGTTAGTGATTTGCATTTCTCGCGATGATAACAAGGAGGCGGTAGAAGCGTTTTGGAAAGAGTATGATTTGACAATGCCGGTGGCATTGGATGAAGGTGGCAAGATTTATCATAAATTCGCATCCGCAGTGGTGCCGCGCATCTATGTAATAGAAGGGGATCGGATAATAGCATCGTTCTTAAAAGGATAAACATATAGGTTTCCTTGTGGCTGTAAGACAGCATCGGAACTTAGACCCCGTCACGCAGGTATAACTCGCTGTGGAGCAAATGTTAACCCGTATCGGCAACGCGCTATGCGGACGCCGATACGGGCTTAACGTATACACTCGCTTTGCGAGCTGTAATTAGATGATGATGCGTCGGGATTGGGTTTGTCCGTCGGTGGTCAGGTTGACGAGGTAGACGCCTTTGGGGAGGGTATTGAGGTCGATTTCGTCAGATCCGTTGCCGCTGAGCGTTGCGATTCGGATGCCGTCGACGTTGTATACATCGAGAGTGTAGGCATTCTGAGCTTGGACCTTAAGAATCTTATCCTGGCCGAAACTTAGCATATTATTCTCTTCTAACGTGAAGTCTATGCCGGAGATTTCACCGTTTGTCAGCAATACTTCAGAAGTGTTGGCGGTTAAGTCGAGATCGTATTCATTGCCGTAGAATTTCAACTTATAATGGTCCGGTTCAATGCCTTCAAAATCAGCTGTGACATCAAACAGGCACATACATGTCATAAGCTCGGAGGGGAAGACAGTATAATGATTAAATGTCAACGTATTCCCTTCTCTTATCATATCAGCATGGCGAAATATGGCGGCACAATTTTCCGAGACGTTTTTCCAAGTCACGAAAAGATGACCGTCGGCATATTCCACCTCGTAGCGGGGCGTGAATTGATAGGGGTCTTCTTCATAAGCGGTATAACTGAAACTTCTGCAGGTGGATTGTTTGACACCACGAGAAACCGTGTTTTCGTCCCTGTATTTGGTATTTATCAACAGAAGTTCGTGATATCCGTTTTGAAGGTTGACATTGAAATCCGTTCCATATAGAGTCAGAGTGTATTCGCCGGGTTCTATGCCGGATAGGTATGATGAGGCATCATAAAGACAGATGCAATCGGCTTTAGGCGCATCGGGATCTTCATCTTTGAGATAAATTCTCAGATGATTGTCGGAAATCTTCTTGACCTCGGTGGTAATATTAGATGTTCCGCAGTCACTCTCAATATTATACCATTTAATTTCGAGGTATCCATTATTGTAATATAGTTCAAAAGCCGGCTCTGCAGACTCGTACGGTTTAGCATACACCTTGGAAATGTTGGATTTAGGAGATTGCGAAACCGCTTCGACGGGACGATCAAAGTCCCAGGGTGAGCCTTTGCAGTAAGATGTATAAGTGTAATCGGAAGTAATATCATCCGCGTTGGCAAGTGAGATTCCTCCGATCAGTGCCAAGGATAAAAAGTAGAATCTATTCATATTGTTAAGATAAGTTATATAGGCTTGTTGATAAAATTTGCCGCGTGGATAGTTCCACACGGCAAATTTATATATTATTTTAAAGAAAAGCAATTAATTTAATAGCTTTTTTCTCTTATTTTGTCTTTTTTGAAGCGCTTGCCTTAGATTTTGATGAAGATGTCTTCTTTGTGGCCGATTTTGTCACCTTTTTCTTTGCATTAGCGGTTTCGGCTTTCGATTTATCTTCTATAAGGATTTCCTCTTTTCCGGATGCACCCTTTTCTTCGATTACGCGGGCGTTTGTGGAATCATCAGCCGTCAGGATGTTCTGTTTGAGCTGTTTAACCTCTTTATTGAGAGATTCGATTTCGGATGCCTGATTGCGGATCGTGAGAAGGAGCGAGTTGAGTTCCTCGTTTCCGATCTCTTCGGGATACTGCTCCTCGACACGGACGATGAAGTCAGCAAGCACATTCATATAGTTTGTGAATGCCGAGAATGGAGAATCGTAGGGGGAGAAAGCGCCGGCGGCGTTTTTGCCGGTCGACATATAATAGAAGTGGTCCGAGCTCTGAAGATATTCCCAGTCGAGCTTCAGGCGGCGGTCTGTGCAGAGGTTCACACGTTCTCCGACGGCATAAAGTTTGCCGAGCGCCTCGCGTTGAAGGTCATTGCCCTTCCATGCCGACACGTCAGCGGCTTCGTTGATGTCAGAAATCGGGAAAGGCACATTGAGTGAATCGACCGGTTTCAGACGCTTTGCGGCATTTGAGGGAGTCGTGAATTCCACTCCGCGTTCCTTTCCGAAATGGGGGAGGGCTTTGAGGAAGTCGAAGATTCCGGTCGAGGCGGGGAGGAAAGTGCCGAAGGTGTCCATTGGGAGATAGAGGTTGACGATCTGCTCCTCTTCGGGCAATGAGGCGATCCAATCGACATATTTCTCAGCCGTCAGAGGATATTCATCCCATTCCGGGTTATTGAAATTGCGGGTGATGTCGTTTTCGAGCTTATTGTTTGTCAGCAGCAGCTTGAGGTCCGGGGCAACGCTGGAGCTGTAGACATAGTCGGGAGATTTCCAGCCGAGTATGTGCTTGGCGCCTTCAGTGAGACAAGTCGTGAATCCCATCGACTTGATGAGAAGAGAAATGTCATCGTCATAGATGAGTTCGGTGTTGGCGAAAACTTTCGGTTTCTGGCCGAACTCGCGTTTGATGATTGCGTCATGCATCTTGACTTCACGAAGGAACTCTTCGGGGTCCTCGAGCGAAGCGAGGGAATGGGAATAAGTTCCGGAAAGGAATTCGACGCATTTCGTGTCGGCGAGCTTCTTGAGAAGATCGATGAATTCCGGCACATAGAGCTGAAGCTGTTCGATGGCAGTGCCCGAAATTGAGATTGCGCATTTGAACTCACCGTTGGAGTTGTTGATCATCTCCAACAGTGTGTTGGCCATCGGGATATATGATTGCTCGGCCAGACGGTTGATTATTTCGTCGTTGGCGAAGTCGTCGTAATAATAGTGGTCATTGCCGATGTCGAAGAAACGATAGCGTTTCAATCGGAACGGCTGGTGGATTTTGAAATAGAAGCAGACTGATTTCATAATATATATAAGTCTTTGTCTTTGGGCGTCAGGCGTGAAGAATTTCTGACCTTCAGCTTTCAGCTTTGGGTTATTATTTTCTTGATTCGATTACGTTTTTATAAATGTCGATGACTTTTTTTCCGGCTTTTTCCCAGGTGATTCCGTGGATCTCTTCGATTCCGCGGTCGCGGAGAGTGGTGTGGAGCGCGGGGTTTGTGACGATTGAATGCATGGCGTCTGCCATGGCGTCGATGTCCCAATAGTCGGTTTTTATGACATTGTCAAGGATTTCGGCACATCCGCTCTGTTTCGATATTATAGAGGGAACGCCCATCTCCATGGCTTCGAGTGGTGAGATTCCGAAGGGTTCTGAAACCGAGGGCATGACATAGACGTCAGAGGCAGCCAACATCTCGTAGACTTGTTTCCCTTTGAGGAAGCCGGTGAAATGGAACTTGTCGGCGATTCCGCGCTTTGCGGCGAGCTTGATCATCGCGTCCATCATGTCTCCGGAGCCGGCCATGACGAAACGGACGTTCTTAGTCTTGGCGAGCACCTTGGCGGCGGCTTCGACGAAATATTCCGGACCTTTTTGCATCGTTATGCGTCCGAGGAAGGTGATGACCTTATCTTTCGATTCCGGTTTGGGGATCGAAAGGAGTTCTTCGCTCAGAGGGATGACGGCGTTATGAACCGTTGTGACCTTGTGGGGGCTGATCCCGTATTTATCGATTACGGTTCGCCTTGTGAGTTCAGAGACGGTGATTATATGGTCAGCCTGATTCATGCCGTCTTTCTCGATTGCGAAAACGGTGGGATTGACATTTCCGCGCGAGCGGTCAAAATCCGTCGCGTGGACATGAATGACGAGCGGTTTCCCGGTCACTTGCTTGGCGTGGATTCCGGCCGGATAAGTGAGCCAGTCGTGAGAGTGGATGATATCAAAGTCTACCGTG
>CAYQQG010000024.1:0-19585 GCA_964419535.1 uncultured Sangeribacter sp. | reverse complement strand
GCTCTTTAGAGAATGAAAATCTCTCGTCCTAACCGATAGACGAATGGGCCGGCCTTGAACTTGCATTGTGCCGTCGCGACTTTCGCGGCGTCGTGACGCCGGGCGCTTCGCGCACGCAAGTTGTTTTGTTATCAGCCTATGCTGAAAAAGAAGGTTTTATCCAAGTTTGTTGATGTGTGCCATCATGCCGCTGCAAAGGTTAGCGGCCTTGTTTTTGGAGATGATGTTCTTGCGGCCAAGACGCTGAAGAAGGGCGCTCACCTTGTTGTAAGCGGCAGTTGCCTCAGCCTTGTCAGTAAGTTTACGCACGTTGCGCACGGCGTTACGGGCTGTTTTTGCCCAATAACGGTTCTCCAGTCTTCTTTTTTCTGACTGACGAATTCTCTTTAATGACGATTTATGGTTTGCCATCTTATCTTTTAATTCTTTTTTGGTCCGGCCTTGACGCCGGAAGATAAATATTGGTAGCCCATAGCAGAGTCGAACTGCTCTTTAGAGAATGAAAATCTCTCGTCCTAACCGATAGACGAATGGGCCACTGAAAGCAACTGCATCTCTGATTCTCAACGTCTGCCGCCGGATTTTTTCATTTCCGGCCGCTTCCGGTCCGGCGGCTGCCTCCCGGCGCGACATTGGCTGTGACGCATTTTGCGACTGCAAAGTTATATAACTTTTTTAATTCCTACAAATTTTTCGGTGAAATATTCGATTTTTTTTGCTAAATTTGTGTGAATTTAGGTTTATAAACCTTCTTTTTAGGCGATATGATTAAGATTTTTTGTCTCAACACGCAGAAATATATCGAAATTGAGGGTGGCATTACGCTTATGGATCTTGCCGCCCGATTGGCCGGCGAGCTGGGGTTCACGCCGATTTGCGCCCGTGTGAACAATAAGACCCAGAATTTAGGCTTCATGCTCTATCAGCCCAAGCAGGTCGAGTTTCTCCCCGCGGAGTCATCCGTCGGCCGCCGGGTTGTTGTCCGCTCGTTGTGTATGGTGCTTTACCGTGCGCTGTATTCACTCGATCCCTCAATGCGCCTGAGAATTGAACATTCCATCTCTCATGGCATTTTCTGTCATCTGTCAGATTCCGAAGGACACAGGATTCTTCCTCAGGAGTCTTTCATCGCTTCGCTGCTTGAAGCCATGAAAAAACTGATCCGCGAAAATCTTCCCTTCATCGAGAAAGAGGCGCCGACCTCAGAGGTGATCGAGATTTTCCGCCGTCAGGGGCTTGAGTCCAAGGTCAGACTGCTCGAGACGAGTCCGGATCTTTATACGACATATTATACTCTTGATGAAGTCGCCGACAGCTATTATTCCGCTCTGGCGCCTTCAACCGGGTTCCTGAAGGTCTTCGATCTTGTGAGCTATCACGACGGGCTTCTGCTGCTCGGGCCCGGCACCGACAATCCCGACATGCCTCAACAGCCGGTGACTCAGGACAAAATGTTAGGGGCGTATAATGAATATATCCGCTTCAACCGCGCGATCAAAGTCAGTGACGTCGGCGAACTGAACATGGCGGTCCGGCGTGAGGAGACCTCTCAATTGATCAACGTCGCCGAAGCCATGCATGACAAATATCTCGGCGGCATAGCGGCGCGTATCGCCGATCTCCATAAAGAGGGCGGCGCGCGAATCATATTGCTCGCCGGGCCTTCTTCGTCGGGAAAGACAACCACGACCAAGCGCCTCGGAATCCAGCTGATGACGAACCTTCTGACTCCGAAGATGATCTCTCTGGATGATTATTTCGTCAACCGCGAGCAAACTCCTAAGGATGCGGCCGGCGATTATGACTATGAATCCCTTTATGCGCTTGATCTCGAACGTCTCAATTCAGATCTCGGGCGGCTGCTTGCCGGAGAGACCATTAACCTTCCGACCTATAGTTTTCAGCTTGGCGCCAGAGTCGAAAAGGAAAGGCCGTTGCGGCTTGAACCGGACGAAGTGCTCCTGATCGAAGGGATCCACGGTCTGAATCCGGAGCTTACGGTCTCCTTGCCGCAGGATAAGATTTTCAAGGTGTATGTCTCGGCCCTCACCTCGCTCAGCATTGATGACCACAACTGGATATCGACCACCGACAACCGGTTGCTCCGGCGGATCGTTCGCGACCACAAATACCGCCATACATCGGCGACCGAGACAATCCGCCGTTGGCCGAGTGTCCGCCGGGGCGAGGAACGGTGGATATTCCCCTATCAGGAAAACGCGGACGCAACCTTCAACTCCTCTCTCATCTTCGAACTCGGAGTGATGAAGAATTATGCCGAACCGTTGCTCAGACGTGTGCCCCATGATTCGGAAGAATACACGGAGGCTTACCGCCTGTTGAAATTCCTGAGCTATTTTGATCCCATTCCGGCCGACCAGGTTCCGACGACATCCCTGTTGAGGGAATTTCTCGGAGGCTCATCATTCCATTATTGAAGTGAGGCGTCTACGGGACCATTTAAAGGCATCAGAAAAATTAAATATTAAGAAAAAACAGAAGCGTCAGGTTTTACCCATCGACACCCACTTATCAACTTTCAACTGAACCATGAAAGAGATTAACGAAGAAAACATAGACAAGATCGAGCTATTGGCCGACAACCATGACGAAGAGGGGGCGCGCCGCGAGTTGCGTGAGCTGCACCCGGCCGACATCGCTGAACTGTTCGATCATCTCAATCTTCGCCAGGCCGAATGGATCTTCAATCTCATAGACGACAACGAGAAGAAGGCCGACGTGCTGATGGAACTCGACGAGGAGGACAGAAAGAAAATCCTCGAGGAGATGGATCCCGAAGAGATCGGCCATTTCATCGACCTTCTCGACACCGACGACGCCGTCGACCTTATCCAGGAACTCGACAAGGAGGACCGCGAGGAGGTCATGCAGCATATAGACGACGTTGAGCAGGCCGGCGATATCGTCGATCTTCTGAAATATGACGAGGACACGGCCGGCGGTCTCATGGGCACCGAGATGATCGAGGTCAATGAGAATATGTCCATGCCCGAATGCATCAAGGAGATCCGGCGTCAGGCCGAAGATCTCGATGACATCTATTATATAGCCGTTGTCGATGACGACCAGAGGCTGAAAGGCGTTCTGCCGCTGAAGAAAATGGTCACCCATCCGTCGGTGTCGAAAATCAAGCATGTGATGGAGAGTGATCCGGTCAGTGTTCGGACCGACACGCCTATAGAGGACGTGGCCATAGACTTCGAGAAATATGACCTCGTGGCGATGCCGGTTGTCGACAGTATCGGACGTCTTGTCGGTCAGATCACGGTCGACGACGTCATGGACGAGGTGCGCGAACAGAGCGAACGTGACTATCAGCTCGCATCCGGTATCTCGAGCGACATTGACGCCGACGACTCTGTGTTCCAACAGACAAAGGCTCGTCTTCCCTGGCTTCTTATAGGCATAATAGGCGGAATCGTCAACTCCGTTATCCTCACAGGATTCGAATCCCAGATCGCGGCGGTCACCGTTTTGGCTATCTTCATCCCGCTCATCGGCGGCACCGGCGGAAATGTCGGCGTTCAGGCTTCGGCTATCGTCGTTCAAGGCCTTGCCAACGGCAAACTGGAACTCAAGAACGCCGGGCGCCAGATCGGCCGTGAGGTCATCGTGGCCCTGATGAACGCCATTGTGATTTCAGGGGCCGTGCTTGCATATGTGCTCATAACCCAGCCGCATGCATACGCTGTCGCCTTCGCTGTCGCCGCCTCGTTGTTCTGTGTCGTCATCTTCGCGACGGTGTTCGGAACGCTCGTGCCTCTGACTCTCGAACGGCTCAAGATAAATCCCGCGTTGGCGACAGGTCCCTTCATCCAGATTACGAACGATGTTGTCGGCCTTCTGATCTATGTCGCCATGTCGACATGGATGCTCTCGCTGATCCCCCTCCAATAATTTTTCCGGCGCTATCCGCCGACTCCAACTTATTCACTATTTCCTATTCACTATTACTTATAACCTATAACCTAATAAGCATCCTGTGGCAAAGATAACCGAGACTCCGCTGATGAAACAATATGCCGAGATGAAGAAAAAACATCCCGACGCGATCTTGTTATTCCGAGTTGGCGACTTTTATGAAACTTTCTCTGAAGATGCGATCGCGGCCAGCGAAATCTTAGGCATCACGCTGACACGCCGCGGAAACGGAGCGGCGACCAGCGTCGAACTCGCCGGGTTCCCTCATCATGCTCTCGACACCTATCTTCCAAAACTTGTGCGCGCCGGCAGACGCGTTGCGATTTGCGAGCAGCTTGAAGACCCGAAGTTAGCCAAGAAACTGGTCAAGCGCGGAATCACGGAGCTCGTCACCCCCGGTCTCAACCTCAACGACTCCTCGTTGCCTCCCCGGGAGAATAACTTTCTTGCCGGTCTGCATTTCAGCAAGCCCTCGCGTGACGGCCACATAAGCGTCGGAGTGGCTTTTCTTGACCTCACAACCGGTGAATTTCTATGCGCACAGGGAGATCCGGCGACCGTAGACAAACTGATGACTGCGATTTCGCCTCGCGAGACACTGAGAATGCGTGGAACACGCCGCCTGTGTGAAACCGTCACCTCGGTCAAGACTATATATAATGAGCAGGAGGATTGGATCTATACTCCCGAAGCGGCGCGCGAGCGTCTTCACCGCCAGTTCTCGGTCGATTCCCTCAAAGGATTCGGAGTCGAAGACATGCAGGAGGCGGTCATCGCCGCCGGAAGCATAATGCACTATCTCGACTTCACCTCCCACACCCACACGCGGCATATCACGTCGTTGAGCCGAATCGATTCGTCCCAATATATGTATATCGACAGGTTCACGATGCGCAATCTCGAAATCCTTGCGCCGGCCTTCGAGGGCGGCATGAGCCTGATCGAGGTTCTCGACAAAACCGTGACGCCAATGGGCGCGAGACGGCTGCGTCATTGGATCGCGATGCCGCTGCTTGACCTCAAGGAGATTTCGGAACGTCAGGACGCCGTGGAATATTTCTTCCGTGACCCGCAGTTGCGCGAGGCGTTGACCGAAACGCTGCGCCGTGTCGGCGACCTTCACCGTCTCGCCGGACGGCTTTCAACCCAGCGCATAACGCCGCGTGAGATGATTCAGCTCTCAGCCTCGCTCGAGGCCGCCGATGTCGCCGGAAGAATGCTCGCCGGAATTGATTGCCCGCCTCTCGCCGGGTTGGGCGCCCGAATGGGCGACACGCGCGCTCAGCGACTGCTCATCAACCGCGCGATCACCCCGGATGCTCCCGTAAATACCTCCAAAGGGAATTATATCGCGGACGGTTTCGACGAAGAACTCGACCGCCTTCGCCACATCCGGCGCCACAGTCATGAGGCACTTGAAGAAATCCGCCGGCGTGAGACCGAAGCGACCGGAATCCCGTCGCTAAAAATCAGCTTCAATAATGTCCACGGCTATTATATAGAGGTGCGCAACACCCATAAGGATAAAGTGCCGGGCGACTGGATCCGCCGTCAAACCCTCGTCGGCGCCGAAAGATATATCACGCCCGAGCTCAAGGAGTATGAAGCCGCTATTCTCGGCGCGGAAGACAAGATAAACGAAATAGAGAGCCGATGCTATGGCGAACTCATAGAGAACCTGATGAACGCCATTGACGACATGTTGAAGAACGCCATGGCCGTCGCTGACATAGACTGTCTGCTTTCCATGGCCGCTTGTGCCGAAGAATACAGGTATGTCAGGCCTGTCGTCAATGACTCCCTTCATCTGAAAATCGAAGAAGGCCGGCATCCGGTTATTGAACGCCGTCTCCCCCCCGGCGAGCCGTATATTGCAAATTCATTGGAACTCGACTGCGATTCGACCCAGATAATGATGATCACAGGTCCGAACATGAGCGGTAAATCGGCACTTTTGCGCCAGACCGCCCTGATCGCGCTTATGGCTCACACCGGAAGTTTCGTGCCGGCGGCTTCGGCTGAAATCGGGCTTGTCGACAAGATAATGACGCGCGTGGGCGCTTCCGACAATATCTCGGCCGGAGAATCGACCTTCATGGTGGAGATGAACGAGGCCTCGGCGATTCTCAACAACATGAGCGAGCGCTCACTCATCCTTTTCGATGAGCTCGGGCGCGGCACCTCCACATACGACGGCATCTCGATAGCCTGGGCCATCGTGGAATATCTTCACGAGAACGGTCGCTGTCAGCCGAAGACCCTCTTCGCAACCCATTATCATGAACTTAATGAAATGGAGAAATCCTTCCGTCGGATAGCCAATTTTAATGTCTCGGTCAGCGAAGTTGACGGAAAAGTGGTCTTCATGCGCAAACTGCGCCGCGGCGGATCGGAACATAGCTTCGGCATCCATGTGGCCCGGCTTGCCGGAATGCCGGTGTCGATTGTGAAGCGTGCGGACCAGGTGCTGAAGAGTCTCGAAGCCGGAGCGTCGACGCCGGAGGCGAAAGCCGCGAAAGATTATGAAAAGTCGGGAAAGGGCACAAAAAAAGACTCCAAGTCCGGTCCTTCTGTCAGCAAAGCCGACGTCGGGAGTATCGCCAAGAACCGTGAGGGCTATCAGCTTTCGATCTTTCAGCTCGATGATCCCCTTCTCAGTCAGATCCGAGACCGGCTTCTCAACCTCAGCATCGACAATCTCACGCCTCTTCAGGCTCTGACAACCCTCCATGACCTCCAGTCTCTGCTGACCGGTAAATTCTGATTCTAATTTAAGGTCTTTAAGGTCTTTAGGGTCGTTAAGGTCGTTAAGGTCATTAAGGTCATTAGGGTCGTTAAGGTCATTCAGAACTTAAAGGTCATTCAGAACTCTAACAAAAATTAAGAAATGGGCTCTAAAAAAATGCCGCTAAAAAATCCGGCAAAAATGATAATGGGCTTTTTTAGCTTCCTGCTGATTCTTCCGATAAGATTCTATCAGGTTGCTATCTCGCCGTTGCTTCCGGCTGCATGCCGCTTCACTCCGACATGCTCGCAATATGCTGTTGAAGCGATCCGGATCCACGGCCCGTTGCGCGGCCTATGGCTCGCATTGCGCCGCATTCTCCGCTGTCATCCATGGGGCGGCAGCGGCTATGATCCCGTCCCCCCGAAGCGCTCCGAATAATAACTCGATCCCCCCGGCTGCCTCGTGGAAAAATAGAGTCATGCAAAAATTTTTATGAAACGAGCTCTTAAAGACTATGTCTGGATGCAAATAACATTAACTTGATAAACAGACTGCAAATAATGCAAGAAAAATATATAGTACCCTCAAAAGATGAAATAGAAATGGCGTTTGTGGCCTCATGTATCGAGGATGTCGCCAACCGATTGAATGTTCCCTACATAGAAGTTTTTGACCGCATGGAAAAGGTGAATATGATTGATCAATACATATATCCTTGCTATGAAACTCTTCATACAGAAAGTCGTGAAAACCTGACCTCAAGCCTTATTGAAACTCTAAATCGTTGGGAAAATGAAAGACAATAATTCCATTATTGAAGTTTATCACGCCGGCACAGATATTATTGAGACTCCAGATTGCAAGCGTGGTCGTAAAAATCTTGATTTTGGAGAAGGTTTCTATGTGACAGATGTATATGATCAAGCGTTAAATTTAGCAAGAGCAAGATCTATAGACCGCCAACTTCCGGCTAAAATCAATATTTATCATCTTAACAAATCTCAGATATTAAAAGAATCTAAGAATCTTATCTTTGAAAAATATGATGATAATTGGCTTGATTTTATAGTCGATTGCCGATCCGGTAAGCCGGTATGGAATGATTATGACTATATAGAAGGAGGTGTGGCTAATGATCGCGTAATAAACACGGTTAACTTATATGTTCAAGGGTTCATATCAAAAGAAAGAGCCTTAAGCAATCTTCGATACCTCAAACCCAATAATCAAATATGTATCACCAATCAGGAATTGCTTGATAAATATTTAATTTTTAAAGAATGTATAACACTTCCGGAAAATGGATTATTATAATAAGGAAATAAATGATATTTTAAGGTGGGGACGCATTGGTTCAATTGCTTGCAGGATAGCTGAGAAACTTAAGATTGCACCTCTGCAAGCCCTTAAAGATTTTTACAGAAGCACCACATGTTTAAAATTTCATGACAGAGCCACCGGCCTTTATCTTTTCGGTGACCTATATATTGCCGATAGATACCTCGATGAAATTAATTCATCTCAAATTTCATAAGAGTGAGTTCAAATTTTATGAAACTGAATTTAAGTTGCGGGCGTAAAGTTTTCTATTTCCTTTTATTATAGCATTTTTTGCTCCTGTGAGTAATTTCTGATAAGTCCGGTTGATATTTTCGTCAGTCGATATTGACTCAGGTGGTTTTTGGCATGGATCATTAAACGCATTGACGAACGGCAAATAAAGGTTCGCTAATCCGTTATTTTCCATAAGAACTTTAATTGCGTTTATATAAGCAATTCTTTCTTTGTCATGATCTTCAGACCAGTCATAATATTTCGCCTGTTGGATAAGTTTATCAACTTCAGGATATTCAGGCTGAGTCGCAGGGATTTGGATCGATTTTAGACGACTGGATTGTTTCCTATTTTTGTTTTTTATTCGGGATTCTTCCCACTTATCCTTAAGCGTTTCGATACAAAAGTCTCCTAATATCATTAGGATCCCGCCTATAATTGAAAAAATCCATATTTCGGGATATATCATTGTCATCATAATGACAATGAGAATTATCCAAACATATATTCCCAACATAATTCTCAGTAAGTTTCAGTGTGTAAAGATACTAATAAATTATCATTAAATCAAGATCTTTGTCTGATAATTACGCTCGTTAGTCGGAACAGCATTTAGGCCTTGGCACACACAACAATGAATATTCACTGCAAATTCCGATATATGGGGGATATGAGGTAGTTATTGCATCATCTTATATATTATAAGTCCTATGTATAAAATAGCAACTCCAATTCCAACGCCGAAGAGAAAATCAGGCATATTCAAAACAATGCCGCCAATCAGCATTATTGCTATTCCACCCCAGTAATATTTAATTTTTCGAACGGGATAAAGTAATAATTCTTTCATATACTTACTGCTATATTTATCTAAACACAAAGATATAAAAATCCTGTTAATGTTAGGCAACGTGGGATTTCTTTTTATTGTAAATCTGTCTAATTAATATTATTTTCAACTGTACGGTATAAACACGGCTGCGTCCCGCTTTCTCAGGCGGGCCGCAGTCGTGTGTTTTCCATAATACTTAATCAAACTAACCTAACATCATGAATTCTTTTTCGCGTTGAATGCTTTCGGAAAGACTTCCGGATCTCACCTTGAATTCCTCTTTGCGATTTCTCTCCGCGATCTCTTTCCGTCTTTCTGATATTATAACATCCGCCCCCAGAAAAAGGTTCATAATTTTTAGACTCCGCTTATGAAAAAGGCTCTATTAGAATGAAAAAGGCTCTAAAAGAATTTTGCATATTCTTCAAATATTATTAATTTTGCGATATTTATTATAAGGCTTAACGATTATTTGACTGCTTAACTTTTAAATTCTTTACCTATGAAGAAATTGTTATTGGCGTTGGCCGCGACTGGATTTTTGTCTGTTGCGGACCTCATGGCCGACACGACAATCTATTATGACAATTCCGTTTCTCAATGGGATCAGGTCAACATCCATTATTGGAGCAATCCCCAAACGACATGGCCCGGTGTGGGGATGACGAAGGTTGAAGGCGACGTTTGGAAATATACTTTCTCCGGAGACGCCTCATCGCTCTCGGGCTTCCTCTTTTGTAATAAGTCAGGCTCGGCCCAGACCGCTGACTATCCGAAGGCTCCCGTCGCAGACCACATATATAAGGGTGCGTCCAATAAGGGTCAGGTGACAGATGAAGGACTCTATATCGTCGATCCCAACATGCCTTCCGTAACTGCCAATCCTGCTTCCGGGGCTAAATTTACCGACGAACTAACTGTCTCGTTCAACGTCGCTCCGGCAGGAACAATATATTACACTCTCGACGGCACAGAGGCCACGACCTCTTCCACGATCTATGTCGCTCCAATCAAACTGACCGAGACAACGACGATCAATACGCTCGCCGTCAACGAAGGCGTAACCTCTTCGGCTTCTTTTACTTACACCAAACGCAACCCGATTCCGGTTCAGACCTCCAACAATCTTATAACGGATTATTATAAAGTCAATCCGGACGGAAAGGTCGGTTCGTTCAAGACCGTCAACATGCAGTTTAACGGCCAGAAGACAACCACAGCTTTGTCGAACTGGGGTCCGGAAGACCTTATTGCCCAGGGTGTCGCGCGTGATGTTTGCATGGCCTTCAAGGGAAAGCACGAGCGGCCTGTTATTGATTCATACGCAATCTATGGGGCGTATGATGAAAAGAATCTTTATCTCGGTGTCCAGATGGTCTATACTGTGTGGGATCAATATGGCGAAGGGAAACAGCCCGGGGAATCGAAGCCTTATAATATGGATGGCTGTTTGATGTGGGCCTTTGATCTCGATCCGGCCGAATCATTTGACGGACGTATAGACGGCCGCGGTCCGATATGGAATGATACGGAGAAAGGTGTCAAGTTTGAAAATGGAGTTGATGCCGTTTGGGTCGGCAGCACGAAACCGGGCGTTGGCGTTCCCGGTCTCTTCTTCCCCACTCCGGACGGTCACGCAAGCTATGATGCCGCTTATTGCAAAAGCATTCCCGGAAGTTATTACGGTTATGCCGACGGACTGCTCCCTTCGATCACGCAGATCTGGGGTCAGAAAAAATTTGAATATGATCCTGAGGACCTGAAGGGAAATGACGGATTCGTGGATTTATACAGTGAGATCGCTCCCTCAGCCCATACCTTTTACGAATGGACATTCCCGCTCTCAAGTCTCGGAATCACGGCCGACGATATACGCGATCAGGGTATCGGAGTGATGTATCTTGACATTTATGGCACGAGTCCGGTCGGCGGTACTCCCTACGATCCCTCATTTTTTGACAACGTGAAGAAGTCTTATTCCAAAGACCCTTCAACTTCAATGGAGAAGGAGGATGATGATATAATCACTTATTCACCGGCGCGCATCGGCAAACTTGGCAACGAAACAAATTCTGTCAATCTTCCTATCGCGGAAGTGAGTGAGGATGATTCACCTGCAATTTTTTATAACCTTCAGGGTGTACGCGTTCTCAATCCCACAAAAGGCATCTATATCTGCCGCAAAGGCAATAAAGCGACTAAAATCGCCGTCAAATAACCCATCGATCTCCCATCGATTGCTCTCACAACGCCTGTCTGCAGCGCAGGCATTTAGGTTAGGCCCGCAGCGACCCCTGCATAGCGTGGGGTCGGTGCGGGTATCTTTTTCCTTCACCTGTACCCTGCGTCAGCCGGGCTTTTCCCTCTCCATTTAAACACGGCTGCGGCCCGCTTTCTCAGGCAGGCCGCAGTCGCGTTTATTAGCGTCAGTCTATATTCATGTCTACAAATATCGGAAAAATATTGTTTTATCGGCCGGTCGCCTGGAGGTAAGCGAGCCTCTTGAGCTGAAATTTGCCGTATGCATCCACAAATTTGTCTTGAGACTGCTGATGAAGAGTCTGAGCGTTAAGAAGGTCGGTGATTGTCACGGTGCCGGCATTATAGAAATTCCGGTTCAATCTCAGATTTTCCGCTGACTGTGCGATCGATTCTTGCGCGATTTCCATTTGCGTATAGGCCGTCTTGAGATCATTCCACGCGTTTGTCATCGCAATCATGAGCAGTTGAGAATTGTCCTCCAGTTGGGTGCGCGCAATCTCGGTCTCTATCTTTTTCTTCTTCATATTGTGCGATCCGCCCCACCAATCTGTCAGCGGAATGCTCGCCGTCACATACACGTTGGCAAAAGTGTGACTCTGTTCCAACAGGTTTTCATAGCTATAGCTCGCGCCCGCAGCGATCATCGGAAGATTCTCTCCCAATGCCATTTTTTGTTCAAGCTCCTTGGCCTTAACGTTTTGAGTGAGCAATCCGTAGGCCACGGTCTGCTCAACGCAATCTTCGGGATTGCGGTAAATATCGTATGGGAACTCCGGCAAAATGCCGATGGGAATTTCAGCGGCCACATCCACGGTGCCCGATATTCCTTCGCCGATATATTGCGAAAGGAGCATTCTCATTATGGAGATTCCGTTGTCGAGTTCACTCCGGTTTTCAAGCATCTCATTCCTTTTCAGCTTGACTTCGAGAAGATCATTGGTTGTTGTCACTCCGGCGTCAACATAGCTTTGCACCTGATTGGTGACCGTGTCAAGCATGGCTATCGCCATGTCTATTGTCTGATGTTTGGAGTGAAGCGAGACGAGTTGCCAATAATATTGCTCGACGTCGCGTCTGACTTCGTCAGCGCTCTGCTGTTGCTGCAATCGGCTGACTTCCTCACCCACATGCGCCAGACGATTGCCGTTGACAAGTCTTCCGCCGAGAAACACCGGCTGCATGAGATTGAGCCCCGCAAAAGAACCTTTCTTCAGCAGGCTGAGGTTTAAATCCATATCCGGGAGCACCGGAACGAGCATTGAGAGCGGCAGATTCATGCTGTGCTGAAGCATTCCGTGATTGGCCGTGAAAGCGAGTCCGGCGACGCTTATCGAAGGGAAATACTTGGTGAAAGCCTCGCGCGACGTTTCGCGCGAAGCCTGAAGCGAATAGTCCGCCGTGCGCATTCTGACGTTGTTCTCAAGAGCCAGATTCACGCATTCGTCAAGGGTCAGTTGCTGAGCGCCCGCAAGCCCCGGACAAAGGAGGCTCAGGGCCGCGGTTATGCTGATTATTTTTTTCATTTTGAAGTGGAATCAGAGTTACCTTTTACGTTTTTTTTCGCCATTACCTTCCAATAAAGAACCGGTATGACGGTGACGATAAAGAAGAATGTGATGATTGTTCCCCAGAAGATTACGGTTCCCATCGGGCGCCATAGAGGTGTGCCGGTCAGCACCATAGGGAGCACACCCATCGAAGCGGCGGCCGAAGTCAGGAATATCGGGCGCATCCTTCGTTCAGCGCTATGGAAGATTGCCTCCTTGACCGTCATCCCTTCCGAACGCTGAAGTTCTTCGGCATAGTCGATCATGATGATGACGTTTCTCACAAGAATGCCCATAAGCGAGATGAAGCCGAGAGTGCACGTAAGAGAAAGGACTTCCCCCTGAATGGCAAGACCGATGCCGGCGCCGGGGATGCAGAGGACGATGCAGCCCAAAAGCAATGCGGCCGTTTTCACGTTCTTATAATGCGAGAGCAGGATAAAGAAGATGATGACCACGGCCATGAGGAGAGCCGATATGATCGGGGGCCACATCTCGTCAGACTGAGCGTAATCGCCGCCATATTCTATCGTCACGCCTTCAGGCACCTTGAATTCAGCCATCTTTTCCATCAGCTTCGAGGTGACCGGCAGTGCCAAGGCGTCGCGTGCCACTTCCGAGCTGATAGTCACGCACGGGATTCCGTTTCGGTGAGAAAGCTGGCCATAATTCCATGCGGGTTTAACGTCGGCCATCTGGCGCAATGGCGCCGAAGCGACTCCCATCACCGGCATAATCTCGTTGCGAAGATCGTTGACATCGGAATGTTCAGAGGTCGGTGTCCGGAAAACGACCGGGGTGGCATACGAGCCGTCCCACAGCGTTGCGACCGGAATGCCGGAGCTCGTATACCGCATCGCGAGATTTGTCTCCAGCATCATATCGCTCAGCCCGAGTCGCGACATGGTCGTGAAGTCCGGCGATACTTGTGCGGCTACGAGCGGAGAATTCAGGCTGCTTGACTCGAGATTAATCTCCGGAATCGAACGCATAATGGCCAGCACGGAGTCCGAGACGGCCTGAAGTTTAGAATAGTCCTTTCCCAAGATGCGCACCTCGATCGGATAGGCGGCATTCGAATAAGACAATTGCTTGAATCGAATCTTTGCCTCCGGGAAATAGTCGCGATATTTGGGTGTGTATTCATCCAAAAGCTCTACGGTCGCCTCGTTATCTATAGTATTGACGATAAATTGAGCAAAATTCGGGCCTCCGATCTGAGGAGCGTATGTCGTCTGGAATCTCGGAGAGGAGCATCCGTGGAAATTCGCCACTGACACCACTCTTTTGTCCTTCCGCAATATGTTTGCCAGCGAATCCGCCACTATGTTTGTCTGTTCAAGCGGAGTTCCCGTCGGAAGATAGATCTCCACGGCAAATTGGTTACGCTCGGCTATGGGCATCAGCTGCATCGGACGCTGCATCAGAAGCCACGCGCCTCCCGCAGTCAGCACCGTGGCTGACACTAACACAACCCAAGGATGTTTGAAGCATTGGGCGATGGTTTTGTCATAGCTTGCCTGAAGAACGCGCAATAAGGAGAAGTGCTTCTGAGTTTTCCCATTCTGCGAGTCGCCGTCAATTGCCGCGACTTTCGCCGGCTTGATGAAGCGGTATTGCAAGAAAGGAACCAACAGCTCCGCTATGAGCAGAGAGCCCATCAGAATGATCGTGATCGCCCACGGGAAATCCGTGAGGAAATCGCGGAACATTCCCGTCATGGTGAAAAGGAACGGGAAGAATGTGATTGAAATGGCAAGTGTCGCCGAGAAAATCGATTTCAGAAATTCCGAGGCCGATCTGATCGTCGCCTCCCTGCGGTCCATACCTTCACCTATAAGTTCGACATAGTCGTCGATGATGACGACGGAGTTGTCCACGATCATGCCCAGCGAAACGATAAGGCAGGCAAAAGTCACCGTGTTGAGCTCAATTCCGAAAATATAGAAAAGGCCAAGCGAAATGAAGATTGTGATCGGAATGGTAGCGGCCGCAATCAGTGCGACTCTTATCGGAAGAAGCAAAACGATCACAATGATCACAGCGATAACGGCAATCAGCAATTCCCTCAGAAAGTCCATTACGCTATTGTTGACAACCTCCGGCTGATTCGTGATCTTGAAAAGGGTGACATCTTCGGGAATCTCCGATTTGAATGCATCGAGCTGTTTCTGGATTTCTTCGCCCATTTCGACAATATTGTTGCCGCTCTTCATCTCCACCGAGAGAAGGATGCAATTCCGCCCGTTATTGGTGATATAGGACGTGGGTTCCGGATATTCCCGCTTGATTTCGGCCACATCTTTCAGCCTGACGACCTCTCCGCCGGGAGTCGACATAACGATCTGGTCGGCGATGTCGGCAACTGAATTTATCGGACTGTCAACATATATGGGCGACGTGTAGGTGTCTGACCTCAATTCTCCGCCTGTTGTCTGAAACCCTTTGGCGAACAGGTTTGCGGCCAATGTCTTTTCCGAAATTGCATAATGCGCGAGTCTTTCCGGATCTATGTTGATTGAAATTTGCTCGTTCTGCTTGCCATAGACACTCATCGTCCCGACACTCTCAACTGTGCGAAGCCGATCCTGAAGAGCGTCCATATAATCGCCCAATTCCCTATAGGTCTTATCCTCGCTCTCCATTGTGATCAGCAGAGACGACGTGTCGCCGAAGTTGGAAATGACCTCAACGGCCAAGACTCCCGGAGAAAGCTGGCGCTTGGCGTCGCTCATCTGGCGGCTGAACGTGTTCCAGAATGAATCCGTGTCGGTCACTTTATCGTCAAGTTCCACAAATATCATGACCATGCCGTTAGTGGCGTTGGAAGTGGTCTTCACCTTATTCACCTCCTTGAATCCGAATACGAAATTCTCGAGAGGCTTCATCACCTGCTCTTCCATTTCGAGCGATGACGCGCCCGGATAGACCGCCACCACTACCCCCTCACGGATAGTGAAAGTCGGAAATTCATTCTTGTTCATGGTCTTCAGCGCGTAAATGCCGAAAATCACCAGCAGGCAGACCATTAAGATTACGATATTCGCATATTTCACTCCCCATTCAACCAACGGAGAGTTCTTCACGGGGGGAAGTTTGGAAAGTAATCCCCCCTCAATCTTTTTATTCGAAGAGTCCATAGCGGCGGGAGATTATTTTAGGGATGTAACTTTTGTGCCTTGAGAAACTTTCTCCATTCCGGCAACGATCACGTTGTCACCGGCCTTCAGACCGGATTCGATCATTATCCCGTCCGGAAGCATAGCGCCGGGTTGAACGATCCGCTTGCAGGCAATTCCGGCCGAGTCGAGCCAGACAAAATGTGAATTGTCAGCCGTGAGCAATACGGCCGAAACCGGAACCACCACCTCTTTTGCCTCCGACACACTCTCGATCAGGACGTCACAAATCATTCCCGGCAGCAGGCGGCCGCCACTGTTGCCGACCTGATATTTCACCGCGTATGACCGCGAGAGCGGATTGGCCGAAACCCCTTTCTCAACGAGTGTTCCCGTGTAAGCCTGTCCCTCTGTGGCCTTTGAAGTGATCACAGCGGTCATTCCGGTTGTGAATTTCGATATCTCATTCTCCGGAATTGAGATCACGACTTTCACGGAATTAATGTCGACGATCTTCACGACGGGTTGTCCCGGTGCCACGGTCTGGCCGACTGAGGCTGTCTTTTCGGATATCACACCCGAAACCGGAGCGTAAAGTTTGGCGTCATCAAGGGCCAGACGCGCAATCTGAGCCGCATTTTCCGCCTGACTCAGTTTGCTCTGGACCTCAACCCATTTAATGTCCGGCAAAGAATTCGAGTCATGAAGGATTTTCATACGGTTATAGGCATCTCTGGCCTGGTCCAATGTCGCTTTCGCTATATCGTATGCGCTGCGCAACGTTCCGTCATCGAGGGTTCCGATCAATTGCCCTTTTCTCACATGGTCACCTTCAGAGACCGTCAGAGTCCTGATAGTCCCGGCCGTCGAAAAACTCACGACTGTCGCGCTTTCTTCTTCCACCGTGCCCGAATATGAGAAATTCTCATCGGCTCCGTTGCCGGCAACCGCCATTGTCTTCACCCTCACCGAGGGCTGCGAATCATTATTGTCTTTCTTATCATGTCCGCACGCGGAGAACAGAAGTACTGAAAGGGTCAGGGCTAAAACCCGTGCTGGCTTTTTAATATTCATATTGCAGTTTTATCTATATTTTTATTTTGTTAGACGGGGTCTAAATTGGAGGTCTGAAATTTCTAAACTGCAAAATTATAGGTTATACCGCCTTCGGGAAATGTCTGCAATATGAATAAAATTGTCAATTGGTTCAATATCGGTCCGTTAAGATTGGATTATTAACCAAAATATGTTTATTTTGTACAATAGGCGATGTGAAATTATCCATCAAACAAGTTCTCGGAACCATTTTTTCAGAAATCAAAAGATGCAGCCACCTCTAAGAATCAACAAAACAACCCTAAGTCCGGACGCGAGTGTTGGTCGCGTATGTGATATGGCCGGTGCCTGTGCCTTCGCTATTTGCACCAAAGGTCATTTCAGAGTCAAAATTCTAAACGAAGAATATGAAATTCGCGAGAGATGTCTGTTGACTTGCATACCTTTTGTCAGCATTGAAATTATGGATGTCTACGAATCGACCGAACTTATCTTCGGAAATCTCTTGCTTGAGGATGTTCCGAGAATGATCAACCGGTGGGTAAATACAAACAATGTCATCACGATCCAAAACAATCCGCTGGTGCATATTTGTCAATCTCAATTCAATCTTCTGACCGGGTCAATTGAAGTTTATCTCAAATATATCGAAGAGGCCGGAATCTCCTCCAATATTTTCATATGCAACAGAATTTTGAAAGATATGATTCAACTTCAATGCAGCCTTATCATCGGACAAGTTATTAAGATCTACTTTTCCAGTATACGGATGGACGATCAGGATCTTACTCATCAAGACATAGTTTTCCAACAGTTTATTATAGGCTTGTATTCAAATTTCCTCCAACACCATGATGTCCGTTTCTATGCCTCGCGATCGGGCGTGAGTCCGAAATATTTCTCCACAATCATTCGCCGCAATTCCGGTAAAACCCCGTCGGAATGGATTGAGACCGTCATCATAAGCGAAGCTAAGAATCTGCTTGCCGACAGCCGCAAAAGTATAAAAGACGTCGCGGCCATCCTCAATTTTCCCGATGCGCCCACATTCACCAAATACTTCCACCGCGTCACCGGCCTCACCCCTAAAACCTACCGACAAACCCTATCCTAACCTTCTCCCATCTCAATTATGTTTCCGGCAATTGGCGTTTCAGGAAGAAACGTGCGGTGAAGGTGATGAAGAGAAGTGCGCCGGCAATCTGCATCGCAGCCGCCACGGCGAAGGCTTCCGTAAAACCAACGTATTCCGCGATGACGCCTCCGATAAGGATTCCGAATCCCATTCCCAAGTCCCAGGAGATGAGGATTGAGGAATTGGCGGTTCCGCGCTGATCGTGACGGGCCATTCTGACAAACATATTGAGGAAAGCCGGATACATCTGGCCGTTGCCCAGACCGATCAGCATGGCCGCGGCGTAATAACACCATGCTCCCCATGTCCCTGACATTGCAAAAAGAAAATAGCCTATGGAGGAAAGAATGACGCCCAACGTGCAGTTCCTTGTGAGCAGCCCTTTTCTGAGTTGTGGCCGGCCGATCAGACGGGCAATCACCAGACCTATGGCAAGAATCATAAAGAAAAGGCCTGTTCCGTCGGTTATGTTGAGCCGCTCCTTTCCGTAGATTGCGACATAATTGCTGAGCAGTCCCCAACATAGGCCGAAAAGCATTATATTCAAAGCCAACAGCCAGGCCCGGCCAAGGAAAAAATGATCAAGGCTCAGTTTCGGCTTGTCATGAATAAGAGCCCGTTGCGGAAGTTTGACCCGCGTGGAGAGAAAATATCCGGCCATTGCGACAATGAGCGAAATCCAGAAAAGCAAAGCGAAATTTCCGGTCGCTGAAAAAATATAGATTCCGGCGGTGGGAGCGATCGCCATGGCGATATTGTTGCTGAGACCATAAAAACCGAGTCCTTCGTTTCGCCGTGAGGATGGGAGAACGTCGATTGCAACCGTACTGTTGGCCACCGTCGCCGCTCCGAACGGCAACCCGTGAATCGTCCTTACGACAGCGAACATCAGCAGCGTGCCGGCACCCACATAACCGGCAAAAATGATAAAGAAACAGAAAAAGCAGATCGTAAGGACCTTTTTACGATTGAAACTGTCAACGATAAATCCGCTGAACGGTCTGACAAGAAGAGTCGCAATGACATAACCCGACAGGACCAGGCCGATCATATCCTTGTCGGCCCGGAACTGCTGGTCAAGATATATCGGGAGCAGCGGGGTGAGAAGATAGAAAGAGAAAAAAAGGAGAAAGTTGCAAACCATCACCTTCACATATTCCGAATTCCAGAGTTTATCCTCAACCCTCTGCCGCTTATCCATATTGCAATTCATATTTCAGAACCTGAAATGAAAAAATTTAGGTCTTGTATTACAAAATTAGTGAAAAATAGCAGCATTCCCCAAGTTTTTAGGGAAGATAATCATATGAAAAGGATTCCATGTCAAAAAAAATTGATGATTTGTGAAAAAAAACAGACAAAAAATTTGAATACGAAAAAAAAACATATTAACTTTGCATTCGAAAAAGG
>CAYQQG010000023.1:0-19990 GCA_964419535.1 uncultured Sangeribacter sp. | reverse complement strand
ACGCAATCGACACCGTTGTCGACATGGGCGCTTCGATCACCATGGCCAAAGGCGCCGCCGATGCGGGCCAGCATCCGGCGGTGGCGATCATCGGCGACTCGACATTCACGCACTCCGGAATGACCGGCCTTCTCGACGCGATCAATGAAAATTCTCCGATCACGGTCATAATTTCCGACAACCTCACAACCGGCATGACCGGCGGACAGGACTCGCAGGGAACCGGAAAACTCGAGGATATATGCCTCGGACTCGGTGTCGACCCGGCTCATTGCCGCACGATCGACTCCCTCCCGAAGAACGTTGAGCAGATGAAAGAACTTTTCCGCAAAGAGATAGAATATCCCGGACTCTCCGTCATCATTTCACGGCGCGAATGTATCCAGACCGCGCGCCGTCATGCTTCGGCAAAAAAGAAATGAGTCAAGAACCATTGGACCCGTATCAAAAAAACGGGCTCTAAATTCAAAATTTCAGAAAAAGACAAAAAGATGAAATCAGATATAGTATTGGCAGGCGTCGGAGGACAAGGAATTCTTTCTATCGCCACAATTCTCGGCTGTGCGGCGCTCAAAGAGGGCCTCTATCTGAAACAGGCCGAGGTTCACGGCATGTCGCAGAGAGGCGGCGACGTGCAATCAAATCTGCGTCTGAGCAGCAATCCCATTGCGAGCGACCTCATCCCGTTGGGCGGAGCAGACCTGATTGTTTCTCTCGAACCGATGGAGGCGCTCCGTTATCTCCCTTATCTTGCCAAAGAAGGATGGATCGTGACCAACACGGTTCCATTCATAAACATCGAGAAATATCCCGAAATGGATGCGCTCATGGCCGAACTGGACAAAGCCGGAAATGTGGTGGCTTTCGACATGGAGGAAGTGGCGAAGGAGGTTGCCGGCCCCCGCAGCTCCAATATGGTTCTGCTCGGAGCCTGCTCACTCTTCATCGACGGACTCAATGAGGAAGACATCGAGAACGGCATCCGCGAGATTTTCGGCCGCAAGGGAGAAGCAATTGTTGAGAGCAATCTCAAGGCCTTCCGCGCCGGCAGAGAGAAAGCCCTTGAAATAACCAAGAAATAACCGGCAGAAAGAGATATGGCAAAAAGTAATTTTCCCGTAGCCGACGAGGTGTTGGACGGCATTCTCCGAAAACTCGAAATTCCTGACATTTCAAGCGCCACGATCCGTCAGATATGTGCCGTTGCCGCTGAACTTGAGGCTGCCACAGGCGAAAAATTCATTCATCTGGAGATCGGCAATCCCGGTCTGCCGGCTGAAGAAATCGGAATCAGATGTGAAGGCGAGGCTCTCAAAGCCGGAGTCGCCAACAAATATCCCGACATAGCCGGTATTCCACAGCTGAAGAAAGCCGGCAAGGAATTTGTCAAGGGTTTCCTTGACGTTGACGTCGAAGAGAGGTGCATAGTGCCCACCGTCGGCTCTATGCAGGCGAGCTTCACCCTAATGCTCCTTCTCAAACAGCGTCTTGAAGAGAAAGACACGCTCCTGTTGCTGAACCCCGGATTCCCGGCTCAGCGTCACCAGGCGAAACTTCTCGGAATGAGGACACAGTCGTTCGACATATATGATTATCGAGGGGCGGCGCTTGAAGCCAAGCTTGAAGAGGAACTTTCCTCGGGAAGAGTGACCGCAATGATCTATTCCAATCCCAACAATCCGGCATGGACAAACCTCACGGACGAGGAACTCGAGATCATCGGCCGATTGGCAACGAAATATGACGTGATTGTAATGGAAGACCTTGCCTATATGGGCATGGATTTCAGAAGAGATTTCGGTCATCCTTTCGAACCGCCTTATATCCCGACCGTAGCGAAATATACGGACAACTATATCCTTCTCATCTCGGCTTCGAAAATCTTCAGCTATGCCGGCCAGAGAATAGCAGTCGTGGCCATGAGCCCGAGCGTATATTCACGCCATTATCCCTTCTTCGAGAAATTCTATGAGATGCCGGCCTTTGGCGACGCATATATTTATGGTGTCCTATATTGCGCATCTTCGGGTGCGACCCATTCCGCGCAGTATGCAATGGCCGGAATGATGGATGCCGCAGTCAAAGGTGAGCTTAACTTCGTTGAACACACCTCGGAATACGGACGCCGTGCCGGCATCGTGAAACGCTCATTTGCCGACAACGGTTTTCATCTTGTGTACTCAATTGACGGCAAAGAGCCTATTTCCGACGGTTTCTTCTTCACAATAGGCTATGAGGATATGAAGGGTGTGGACCTCCAGCGGGAATTGATGAAATATGGAATTTCCTCAATCTCGCTGCCGTCGACAGGAAGCGAGCAGGAGGGGATCCGCGTGACGATCTCAATGGTTTCCACTCCCGAGCAAATGACAACGCTCCACGACCGTCTGAAGGCCTTTAATGAAGCTAATTCTAACTGAGAAGCTAATTGCAAAAAAAATAGCCAATTGCAAAAAAATAGCGACTTTGAAAATTAGAAAAAGCAGAAACTAATTTTAAGGGTTACTTAAAAGGGTATACCTATTATGATAAAGAGGACTTTTGGAGGTTCTGACGGCCTCCAAAAGTCTTGCTATATAAACAAGTATCTATTTGATTTTAAAGTATATATTGTTTTATTTGGCTATTTAAAGGTCTCTAAAACATATTGCAATTTAAAGCTGTCTAAAGATATTGCAATTTAAAGCTATCTAAAGATATTGCAATTTAAAGTTATACAGAGTAATTATAAAAAAAAAAGTTTGCTTTATAAATGGAAATAAAATATATGACGGCCGACGAAGCCGTGAAGCTGATTGAAAACGACGATCATGTGTTCATTCAAGGATCGACCTCGACCCCCGAGATTCTTGTCGACGCGCTCACAAGAAGGGCCGATGAACTGCGCAATGTGACGCTCTATTCGGCCTTTGCAGTGGCAAAAAGACCGGCGCCTTATTGCGATCCGAAATATCTCGATTCGTTTAATGTCGTGTCTTTCTTTGTGTCAAACACAGTGCGTGAGTATATAGCACAGGGTTATGGATCGATGGTGCCTCGTTTTCTGGGCGAAGTGCCGGCCTTGTTCCGTGACGGCACATGCCGCGTAGACGTCGCGCTCATCAACTGCTCAATGCCAGACGAAAACGGATATGTCAGCTTCGGCGTTTCGGCCGACCTCGCTACATCAGCTGTTGAATGTGCCGACAGAGTCATCGCGCAGATCAACCCGAAGATGCCGTTCTCATACGGAGATCCCGTCATTCATCTGTCGCAACTTGCGGCGGCCGTAGAAGTTGATGAGGACCTGATTGAAGTGCCGACAGCGATTCCGACTGAAAAAGAGATCAAAATCGGCAATTTTATAGCCGAGCATATACCCGACGGGGCAACGCTCCAGATCGGCGTGGGAGGCATCCCCAACGCCGTTATACGCGCTCTCGAGAACCATAAACATCTCGGATTGCACACCGAAGCCATGACCGACGGCGTTCTCCCTTTGCTCGAGAGGGGCATTATCGACAATTCCGAAAAGAAAGTAATGCCGGGCAAATCGATAGCATCTCTCGCGCTCGGATCGCGCCGTCTGTACGATTATATGGACTATAATAAGGACATCATATTCAAGGATGTGGCATGGACCAATAACCCCTTCATAATCGCTCAGAATCCGAAAGTGATGTCGATCAATTCATGTCTGGAAATTGACCTTACAGGCCAGGTTTGCGCCGATTCGATCGGTACGAAGATATTCTCAAGCGTGGGCGGACAGCATGATTTTGTCTACGGATCGTCTCAGAGCGAAGGAGGAAAATCATTCCTTGCGATGCTCTCGACGACGGGCAAGGGTATGTCGAAAATCAAACCCGTACTGACGGAGGGAGCCGGAGTAGTCACCACCCGCTTCCAGACCAATTATATCGCAACGGAACACGGAATCGTAGACCTTCGGGGAAAAACCCTTCCCGAGCGTGCGAAACTTATGATTTCAATCGCCGCGCCGGAATTCCGGGAAGAGCTCGAACGGGCCGCCGCCGAACGCTTCGGCCGCTCATTCTTGATTCTTCGATAGCTGCAAGCCCCGATTGGCAGTATTTCCCCTATTAGATTTTTTTACCCGTATTTCGATATTTAGACCGGATAGAAATATCATCACGGATAGAAATATCATCACGGATAGAAATACTTATTGGATAATTAAAGAGGAGACCCTAACAGGTCTCCTTTTTTGTTCATGGACTTTACTCATTCATTTTGTCCCTGCGTTGTCATCACGATTGTATATTGGCGCCGTAGGCGCTTAACAATGTAGGCCCGGGTAAGGAGGACCGTCAGTCCGACGCGACCCGGGTTCAGCGGTCCTCAGCGCATGGAGCCCCTTTTGGGGTGACACAACCAAAGGTCAAGATATGTATTTAGACAATTACCTGATTTTTTTGTAAATTTCTAAAATTTAACCCTAAAATTTCTATTTGCAAATTCAAAACAAGAATTTAAAAAATGAAATAATTAGAAGATATACAAAATGTTAGAAAGATATTTTGCAAATTAAAGGCTTTGAGAATCAAATGAAAAACCGTTTACTGATACCTAACCCGCAAATATGCGATTCTCATTATCAAAATGGGATTATAAAAATTTACTTAGCTGCATCTGTCGGCCGTCAAACCGTCTCCGGATTGACGATCTTATAAAACGGGCTCCCCGGAATCAGAGATCTGTAAATGAGACGAAAGAAGCAAGGTAAAAGAAAACAGAAGGGCAGTTTGGGAGAAAAGTATCGAGTTTTAAAAAATTGAAAAATCCTCTCAATGAAAATAAGAGGCAAGAACTCACAAAAATGAGAAATCAAAATGAAAATGCAAATTGGTCAAATACGGACATTTTTGAAAAGAACAGAAAACCGGCATTGTGCAATTTGCAAAAGAGATATAAAAATGCAAACAGAAATAGCTATTCAACTTTACATTTAACAGATTTACGATTTGCGAATATAAAATAATTTAAACGCAAACACATATTATCGGGATGATTGCAAATGAAAAACGTTTGCATTTACATAACGATTGAATTTTCAAATTTTGCAAATAACCTTTATTAACAGAAGTTATAAAATACTGATTATCATTAATCTTATAAAATTACTTAAAGCAGTTCTTTAAATAATACGGTCATTTAGGCGCGTAATGCTTTTAATTGGGTGCTTATCACTGATTATTTGTCTAAATATTAATTAGAAAGATAGATTTAATATAGTATTAGTTTAATATTTAAAAATGAGTATTTCAATAATGTAAACAAGTAGTTTTAAATTTATGTATTTGCAAATACAATCACTTTTGCAATTATAAATTTGGATATGTAAAAAGTTTATATTACATTTGCATTCTAAATTAATTAGCATAGAAAACTACAAAATGGAAGAAAGTGTTGCAACTCGTCTAAAACTGTTCATTCAGACCACAGGGATCACCTCTACGCAATTTGCGGATGAGTGTGGCATCCCTCGCCCCACTCTTTCTCAGATATTGAGCGGCCGGAATAAAAAGATCAGCGATATTCTGGTCGGTCAGATTCACCGTGCATTCCCCGAGCTGTCGATAATGTGGCTGTTGTTCGGTGAAGGTCCCGTTAAGGTCAGTCATGCGTCAGGTTCATCAGATCATGCGCCCGGCTTCATCGGCAGTTCGGAAGATGAGCCGTCAGAGGTCAGCGCCGCCGCCGATTTTGAGGAAGAGGCGCCATACGGCGGCATCTTCATGTCCTCTTCGGGTTATTCAGACGCCGGCGAGGGCGCAAAACTGCAGAATTCCCGGGGTGAGGCTAAAGAAGGAGCCAAATTTTCAAACGTCAGGGCCTTAAAACGCCCCCAAATGAATGATAACTTATCTAAGAATGAGGTGTTTGAGAGTGACCTGAAAATCATGGATCTGAAGCGTCAAATAGAGCAGATGCGTCAAAATCCGCGAAAAGTGGTCCAAATCACCATTTATTATGATGATTCCACCTTCGAGACATTTGTTCCGAAGTGAGGTCGCCTCAATGGGCGTGACGCAATATAGATTGAAATAAATCGTTTTAAGTAACGAGATCTAATATTATCGTGACATCATGTCTGCAAATTTAAAAAATATTAAACCGGGTTATATTTTTGCAAGTTCTTTCTTCTTTCTGGGAAGTTTGTTCACAACCCGTGCCGCGGCGGCTGAACTTTCATTTCGCGGAAGCGACATGGAGGTGCTTTCCGAAACGCCGGAGCGAAACACAGGTTTGGACAGGATCTACATCATATATGATGTGAAGAATGTCGACCTCCTATATAACAGCAGCAATCCGGAGAACGTAAAAATCTACCGCTACTCAAATCTCGGAGGCGGTTTTGCAGAACAGATTGACCACCTTATTATAGAGGATGATCATGTCATCGTCGAAAATATGGAAGGCAATATGGGATATATTGTCGAAGAGGATGACAACAGATATTACTTCTGGGTTGTCAACTATCATCCTTATAGATTTCAGATTGATTCTGTCGAAGAGGGCGAGCGGGATTGTGACGCGACCTATCTGAATGTGAACGGCTCCGGCGAGCCGATCCATTTCTATACGATCAACGGCCAACAGCGGACTCTTGACCGCCGGATTTCAGTTTCGTTTGACACACAGGTGTGGGATTCATCCTCATCCGAATTCAAGACCGTTGAGAGTGTCACATACTTTGAGAGTCTGACAAACCCTTTACGCATCACCCCGCCGGTCTATTGCAGCACCACTTTCGCGGTTTCAGGCGACCAATTCCTTCACCAATGGGACCTGGGCTCGCAAGCTGAGAGCACGGTCATTTCGCCAACGGCCGTGATGATACAGACCGAGGCCATTCAGGAAGGCCGGGATTCGTCATCGGGATCAGTGGCCGGAGATGAGGATTCCGGGAATGCTGATAATCCGGAAGGCGGTGATGAAAGCGGTGAAGGAGGCGCATCTGACGGAGAAACGGGCAACCGGACTGAAACCGGAAGCAATCAGATAAGTTCTTCAGACGACGCCCTCGGAGGGTCAGCTCCTGCTTCAATTACATTCACGGCGTATACGACAGAGGGTGTCCTTCATGACGAATGGCAACTCACAAGAGACCCGAATTTCGAAGACATAGAATATCGCTTCAATCAGAAGCAGATAGATTATACATTCACCGAAGAAGGAACTTATTATATGCGTTTTGTCGGCGCGAATGCCGACGGATCCTGTGAAGCGTCGAGTGATGTATACACTATTAACATCGGTGCGTCGGAACTGAAATGTCCGAATGCTTTCACGCCTGACGGCGACGGAGTGAACGATGAATGGAAGGTAAGCTACAGGTCACTTCTCAGCTTCAAATGCTGGATATTTGACAGATTTGGCCAACAGATTTATTATTTCTCGGATCCCTCTTTAGGATGGGACGGAAAGCGTGGAGGCAAGCTCGTCCCACCGGGTGTCTATTATTATGTCATTCAGGCCGAAGGAGCCGACGGCAAACGCTATAAGAAGAGCGGAGATATCAATATCCTTCGCCACCGCAACGCTTCTTCCACTTCGACCGTGCCTTCAACAGGAGAGTGACAGTTCTGACATCGAAACAAAGAATCTAAGGGCCCATTTTTTGAAATGGGCTCTTAAAAACTTATGAACCGGGCTCTTAAGCAGTAAGATATGTTCCCGGCATATCGCAGATTAACAGAATTTCAGGATTTTTGGCGCGAAAATTGTTATTTATATAGTTCGCTACAAATTTGAGATAATTTATCGTGACAATTAATAATATACAAAACAAAGACCTACCGGTTGTGGCTCCGGACGCTGTTGAAGTCGAGGGCGCAAGAGTCCACAATCTGAAAAATATCAACGTCAGGTTTCCACACAACAAGCTCTCCGTGATCACCGGATTGAGCGGATGCGGCAAATCCTCATTGGCTTTCGACACTATTTTTGCCGAAGGTCAGCGGCGTTATATAGAGACATTCTCGGCTTACGCCCGCAATATGCTCGGCTCGCTTGAGCGTCCGGATGTCGACAACATTTCAGGATTGAGTCCCGTCATCAGTATTGAGCAGAAGACTGTCAATAAGAATCCGCGTTCGACGATCGGCACGACAACCGAGATTTACGATTTTTTCCGCCTTCTCTATTCCCGTCTCGGCGAGGCAAGAAGCTATCTGAGCGGTGAGAAAATGGTGAAATATTCAAAAGATAAGATCGTAGAACTTATTCTGGAGAAATTCGATGACCGTAAGATATATATACTCGCGCCCTTGGTCAAGAACAGAAAAGGCCATTACAAGGAGCTTTTTGAAAATCTCAGAAAGAAAGGCTATTTGCGCGTCAGGGTTGACGGAGAGCTTATGGATCTGAGCTATGGTCTGAAACTTGACCGTTATAAGAATCACAGTGTCGAACTTGTCGTTGACCGTATGAGGGTCAGCCGGGATGATATAGAGCGAATCAGGTCCACGGTCTCAAACGCGCTCGCGCAAGGTGACAAACAGATGATGGTCTATGATGTGGAAACAGAGAAGATCACGCATTTCTCACAGGCATTGATGGATCCCTCGACAGGTCTTTCTTATCCCGAACCGGCTCCGCATGATTTTTCCTTCAATTCACCTCAAGGCGCATGCAGACGATGCAAGGGACTCGGAAGGATCAGTATGGTAGATGAGGAAAAGGTTATCCCGGATCCCTCCGTTTCGATTTATGACGGCGGCATAGCACCGTTGGGCAAATATAAGAATTCCCTTATATTCTGGCAAATCGACGCCATTTGCAAACTTTATGGAAATGATTTGAAGACACCGGTCAAAGACCTTCCTCGCGAAGCGCTCAATGATATTCTGGGTGGGACGGACGTCCGGCTTCAACTTGAAAACAAGACCCTCTCTACGAGCCGTCTTGACGTCGGTTATGACGGCTTGGTGAAATATATCGAGATGCAGCAAGGTGAGGATGCCGGCGCGGAGGCCAATAAATGGAGCAATCAATTTTTCTCGGACGCCGAATGTCCTGAATGCCACGGAAAACGTCTGAACAAGATTTCACTGCATTTCTTTATCGACGGGAAAAACATTGCCGACGTGGCCTCTATGGATATCGAGGAACTATATAAATGGACTCTTACGCTTGAAGACAAAATCGATCCGTCGAGGCGCATAGTAGCCGAAGAGATTCTTAAGGAAATCCGGTCCCGTTTGAAATTCCTTCTTGACGTCGGACTCGATTATCTCTCTCTTAACCGTTCCAGCCGGAGCCTCAGCGGCGGTGAGAGCCAACGCATAAGACTCGCCACTCAGATAGGGTCCCAGCTTGTCAATGTCCTTTATATTCTTGACGAGCCTTCAATCGGACTCCACCAGCGCGACAATGCCCGTCTGATCTCGAGTTTGAAAACCTTGCGTGACAACGGAAACAGCATCATTGTTGTCGAACACGACAAAGACATTATGACCCAGGCCGACTGGCTGGTGGACATCGGTCCGGGTGCCGGTGTGAACGGCGGCGAGGTCGTATTTGAAGGAACACCTTCAGAGATGCTCGCCTCGGAAACCTTGACGTCGAAATATCTCAATGGGAAAAAACGCATTGATATTCCCGTGAAACGTCGGGAAGGGAACGGAGAATTCCTTAAAATCAAAGGTGCCTCCGGCCATAATCTAAAGGATGTGGACCTTACTCTTCCACTCGGAACTTTCATCTGTGTTTCCGGAGTGAGCGGAAGCGGGAAATCATCATTGATTAATTCCACACTTCAGCCGGTATTGTCTCAAAAACTCTATCGTTCTCTTCAGGCTCCGCTGCCATATCGCGAGGCGGAAGGACTTGACAATATAGATAAGGTCGTCACAGTTGACCAATCACCGCTCGGAAGGAGCCCGAGATCAAATCCGGCGACTTATACCGGCGTGTTTGCCGATATAAGGAAGCTATTCGTGGAATTGCCTGAATCCAAAATCAGAGGGTACAAGCCCGGACGCTTCTCGTTCAATGTCGCCGGCGGACGGTGCGAGGCGTGCAAAGGGAACGGCTACCGGACGATCGAGATGAACTTTCTTCCCGATGTTCTCGTTCCATGTGAGGAATGTCACGGCAAGCGCTATAACCGCGAGACACTTGAGGTGCGGTATAAAGGGAAATCAATCTCTGATGTGCTCGAGATGACGGTCAACGAGGCAGTTGAATTTTTCGCAAATGTTCCTGCAATATTAAGGAAGATAAAGGTGCTTCAGGAGATTGGCCTTGGATATATCAAATTAGGCCAGCCCTCGAGTACACTTTCCGGCGGAGAGAACCAGAGGGTGAAATTAGCGACCGAACTTGCCAAAAAGGCGACCGGGAAAACCCTATTCCTGCTTGACGAGCCGACAACAGGACTTCATTTTGAGGATATAAGGGTGCTCCTTAAGGTCATCAACCGTCTTGTCGATGTCGGCAATACGGTTGTGGTCATCGAGCATAACCTTGACATTATCAAATGTGCCGACTATGTCATAGACATGGGCCCGGAGGGCGGCCGCGGAGGAGGCCGGATCGTTGCCCAAGGCACGCCCGAACAGGTTGCCATGACCGAATCCCCGACCGGCCGCTTCCTGAAAGACGAACTCAACCTATAATTCAAGAGCCTATCTCAAATTTTTGAGATAGGCTCTTGAATTATGTATTATCCTCAAAGAATGTATTATCCTCAAAGAATATATTATACTATAAGAGTATAATATTCTAAATAGTAAATAATATTAAACGAGGTCAAGAGTTCTACTTAGCGCGGAGGAAGGTGATGATGTCTCGGGGGGAGAATTTTTTGCCTTTGAGAAGGATTGAGGAGGTGTAGATCTTGCCGGCGAAAGCCATGGCGCCCCATGCGCAGACATAGAGGATAAGGACGCTCAGGATGGATTCCCACAGCGGAGCGGTTTGAGTTATGGCATTTACAGCGCCTAATGTCGGCGAGGTGAAAGGGATATAACTGAGGATGCGGACAAACATCGCGCTGCCGTGATCGACGGCATATTCACCTATATAGAACGATATGAGCAAAATGAAGGTCAGAACGGCGACATATTCCTGATTCTCGTTGTTCTTATCCGTCATGGCGCCCACCGCCGCAAATAGCGAACCGAAAAATATATACCCGCCGACAAAATAGAGAATGCTCCATACGATCGCCATGATATAATCATAATTCAGGACTTCGCTCCAAGGGATTTCGGCGCTGAAAACCACAACGATTCCCGCGACAAGGATAAATATGATCACTCCCCAGAGAAGAAGCTGGGTCATGCCGACAAGTCCGACCGAGATAATCTTTGCCAGCATCATGGTCCGTCCGGGAACACACGTCGCGAGAATCTCAACGATCCGATTCGTCTTTTCGGTCTTAACCTTCTGGAAAATCTGAGAACCATACATCATAATGAATATTGTCAGGAACATGCCCATCATGAGGCCGATTGCTTTCAGTGGGGTCATTTCCTCCGAATCATTGCCCATAATTGATTGAGAAACAGACATAGCAGACTCGGATTGACTCATCATATAGCCTGCGAACCCTCCGAACGCAACCATAAGCACCGGCACGAGAATTGTGGAAATCCAGAAAGATTTCGCCATGATGTCGGTTCGGTATTCGTTTTTTATAATTAGACTTAACTGTGACATGCTATGGATAGTTGACCTTAAATTTTGATCGTGAAGATATTGCAATAATTATCGTGATGTGTACTTGATGAAAATATCCGTCAGCGAGGGCAGAGCTTCTTCGAAATGAACGATGTCGGATTGAATCGCAACGGCATCCAGCAGATCCATATTAGATTTCCCCGGGTTCTTGTTCACTTTATAGGCATATCCTTTCCTCCAGTTGACAGGCTTGGCGGGCGTAATATCGCTTATGATTCCGGAGTCCTTGAGAATATCAATTGAAAGGGGAGAAGATGTGGTCAATATCAGAGAGTTATCTTTATTTTTCTCCTTGATGTTCTCGATGGTGTCCTTAACAAGCAGTTTCCCTTTATTTATGAGCGCAATGTCGCTGCACATATTTTCTATTGCAGGCATATTATGGGAAGAAAGCATAATCGTCACGCCCCTGTCATGCAGCCGTTCGATGAGAGTCTGGAGCAATTGGCCGTTGATCGGGTCAAAACCGCTGAAGGGCTCGTCGAGTATCACAAGTTCCGGCTCGTGAACCAACGTCGAGATGATCTGGACCTTCTGCTGGTTCCCCTTTGACAGCTCCTTCACCCTTCGGCGCCGATCGTCCGAGAGGTTGAACAGGTCCAGATATTCAGCCATAACTTCACGCAGACGTTTTTTGTCGCCGCCCTTCAGCTGACCGAAATAAAGAATCTGATCTTCAACCCTCATTTTATCGTAAAGGCCTCGTTCCTCAGGCATATAACCGATAAGTTGAGAAGTCTTTAACGAAGCCGGCTCACCGTTGATAAGGGCCACTCCGGAATCATTGACCATAATCCCGTTGATGATTCTGAGAAGCGTGGTCTTCCCGGCACCGTTCGGTCCTAAAAGACCGCAGATAGAGCCGCGTTCAACGCTGAAACTCACATCGTCGAGAGCTTGTTTAGATCCGAAATTCTTTCGCAGATGACTCACCTCAAGAATCGGACTGCTAACATTTGTTTTTTCGGATATGATTGCTGGATCGTTAGTTTCCATAGAATTTGAAATCATTATTTTCTGGAGGCACTCAGGATTCGGTCTCCGATATTTTTTGCCACTTGCGAGCGCATGGCCATCATTGATGAGATTTTGCTCTGAAGCTCAACCATCCGCCTTAGGCTTGATTCAGCATCCGGCGTGTCGAGGCCACTGAAATCACCCTCGTCCAAAGCGACTGAGATCTTTCTCAATTCTTCCATATTCTTGAGCAGCATACCGTTAAGAATCTCTGATTTCCATTCAATGAGCGCCCTGTTGATAAGCGAGATCTCGTCCTCTTCTGTGGATGTCCCGTTCTTTAAGAAGATATTTGACAAAACATACTTCTCGCTTACGATTTCAGTAGAAGTTTTTCTTATCTCAGAGTCCTCATGGCTGGTCAGTATATCTCCCGGATAGAAGCGGGCGAATTCCCGCAAGGCTGAGTTTGTCTCATCTTTCAGCCGGTCATGAAGTTTCTTTTCTTCACGCTCGATGTCAGCGATCGTTGCCACCTTTCCGGCAATTTCATCCCGGCCCCGGAGAAGATTGTCTTCATATTCCTTCTGCAAAGCCGATTTTCTCTGTTCGTAGGCCTCCGGAAATGTTTCCAGATTGTCAAGGAGCACCTCGAATATCCTCTTATAAACCGGATCGCTGAAAGTCACGTTGTCGGCTTCAAGTTCATCGGCGACGAAATCAATAAGATAGTATTTCCCTTCGGCCTGTTCACCACTTTCATCTGAAAAGACTTCTGTCGAGTCAGGTTCGTCAGGATTGATGAATTCAAGATAGCCATACTTTATCAACAGCTCTATCATCCGCTTTTCGAGCGGCCGCATCGGATTATGTCTTCCGCCGGCGATCCTTTCAAAATGTTTTTCAAAAGACTTTTCCGATAGGGATGAATTATCGGCGACCGGTTTCTCTTCAGCCGTTTCGGATTTTGGCGTTTCAGGATATTTTTCAGCGATTTCTCTTCGGCGCCTGTCCAATTTCTGTTGTTCCACAATCCTGAACCGTGCTCTTTCCACGGCCGCCGCGATCGCGCCCTCATCAATCTTCATTATGCGGGCGCACTCGCCGATATAGATTGTGCGGTCGACCCCTTCCGGCATGCAGGCGATTGAATCGACAACGCTGTTCGTGACGGCAGCTTTCTTTTGAGGATCGTCTCCGGCATCCTTCATCAGGACATCAATCTTGAATCGGATTATATCCTGAGAATGCTCATCGACATATTTTCTGAATTCCTCAGGTGTATTCGCCCTTGCAAATGAATCCGGGTCATGCCCGTCAGGAAGAAGAAGAACATCGACCTTCAGCTTATGGCTCAGCAGCATGTCGATTCCTCTCAAAGCTGCTTTGATGCCCGCCGCGTCGCCGTCATATAGCAGTGTGATCTTCGGCGCAAAGCGGTGGATCATGGCTATCTGACCGTGGGTCAGTGCCGTCCCTGAAGACGCGACCACGTTCTTCAGGCCGCTCTGCCACATCGAAATCACATCCAGATAGCCTTCCACAAGAAAGCAATGGCCTTGACGGACAATCTCGTTCTTGGCCTGATAAATGCCGTAAAGCTCATTATTCTTGTGATAAAGGACCGATTCCGGAGAATTGATATATTTTGCCGGGCCCCCTTTGAGATCTCTTCCGCCGAATCCAACGACCTTCCCCGATGAGTTCATTATCGGGAAGATGACCCTTCCGCGATATTTGTCATAATTGTTTCCCGTTCGGCTCTCACCCGTGAGACCGAGTTTCTTAAGGTCTTCAATCTCAAACCCTTGTTTGAGCAGGAGGGGGGTGAGATGATCACCCTTGTCAAGAGAATATCCGAGATGAAAAGCCTTTATGGCTTCATCGGTCACACCGCGTCCGTAGAGATAGGAGAGACCCACGGTGCGTCCTTCGTTTGTTTCAGTCAGGTCCTTCTCCATCTGTTTCATTGCCGCTTCCGCAGCGATGAGCAGACCCTCGCGCTCGGTCGCGAGACGCCGTTCTTCAGGCGTCAGTTCACGCTCCTCAACCTTAATGCCATATTTTTTGGCGAGCTGCTTGAGTGCGTCATAATAAGAAATGCCCTCCTTCTCCATAATGAAGTTGACGGGCGAACCTCCCTTGCCGCACGAAAAGCAGTGACAGATATTGCGTCGCGGATTGACAGAGAATGAAGGAGTACGCTCATTATGAAACGGACACAGCCCCATGTAATTGGCGCCGCGTCGTGTCAGGTGGACGTAATCGCTTACGACCTCAACGATATTGGCAGTGTCCTTAATCCTTTGGACCGTGGTTTTGTCTATCATCCCGGACTGTTTGGTGAAAAAGTCGTACAGATTTATCGGCCGGCCTTTAGCGGGTTAGCCTACAGTGGCTTAATTTTATAAAAGGGGATCTAATGCCGTGATGCGTGAGATTATTTCAATTGAGCAAATTGAGCTGTTCACAGATTGCGTGGATTTTCTCGTTTGTGCTCAGTCTTGTCGGGACGAGAGGAAGTCTCAGCTCGTTCTCTATCATGCCCAGAGCGTTGAGGGTCGCCTTGACGCCGGCCGGGTTTCCGTCGACAAACATCAGGTTGAAAAGTTCGGTGAATTGGAAATGAAGGGGGAGAGCACCTTTGAAATCACCGCGGAGACATTTCCGGACCATTTGACCAAATTCCTTAGGGAACGCATTGGCTATGACGGAGATAACGCCTTTTGCACCGAGAGTCATCAAGGGATATGTGATTCCGTCGTCACCGGAGATGACTTCAAAATGGTCAGGCTTATTTTTTATGATCTCTTCTATCTGAACGAAATTGCCGGAGGCTTCCTTGACTCCGATGATATTTTTATGCGCGTTGGCAAGACGAAGTGTGGTCTCAGCTGTCATATTCACCCCTGTCCGGCCCGGAACATTATAGAGTATTACGGGCAAAGGACTTGCTTCCGCTATAGCAGAATAATGCTGGAAAAGTCCCTCCTGAGAAGGTTTGTTATATGGAGGAACGACCGAGAGTATCGCTGAGAATCCTTCGAAGTTGCTCTCTTTGAGTTCCTTGACAATAGCCATCGTGTTGTTGCCTCCCAGCCCTAACACCAACGGTACGCGATCTGCCGCATGAGAGCGGACGAAGTTGATTATCTGATTCTTTTCTTCGCCGGACAGAGTCGGGGTTTCTCCTGTCGTTCCGAGCACGACGAGGAAGTCAATGCCGGATTCGATCTGGTAATCGATCAGACGTCCAAGCGCACCGAAGTCTATAGATTTGTCAGCTTTAAAAGGGGTCACCAGAGCGACCCCGGTCCCTTCGAGGTTAAAATTAGCCATAAGGTTTCATATTTACTTTTCAAAATTAACAAAAAATCTTCAATCCCGCAAATCAAAAAAAATAAATATGAAGTTTAATAAGGAACTCCCGGCATCACTGTCAAGAGTTCCTCTTCCTGCATTAGACCCCTCATTAACATTTTTTGTGGAAAGGGGTCTTAATATTAATTTGTTCGGTGTGACTCACGTTCTTTGGTGTCTCGAAAGACAGTATTGACTTTATTCCCTCCGAAAGAGTAGGCGATTCTTATCGCTATGGAATGCTGATGGATATCGGTTTTGGAATATAAGGTATAATCCTTAAAGAAGGCGGTGCTCCTTGTCGCCGACCAATTGAACGGATCCGTGACTGAGGCCGCGAGTGTCAGACGATTGTTCAGCAGCATGTATCTGATTTCGCAATTCAGCAGAGTCCTGTTCTTATAGCGGATCATCTGATCTTGATATGGGAAAAAATGATTGCATCGCAGATTTAGGATCAGGTTCTTCTTGCGGGTAAGCATCCATGATGAATTAAGTTCGAGCTTGCCGCTCCAGCCGTGTTCATCCTTCTCCTTGAAAAATTGACTGTTGGATTTTGAGTTTGAGAAGAAAATCTCGCCTCCAGCGCTGATATTCCACCAATTGAACAGCGATTTTCGATATGAGGCATACAGTCCGGTTTTGACGGTGTTCAGGCAATTCTCCGGAGTGGTCCATTGGCTTCCGTTATCTTCAAAACGGGTGATATATCCGATTCCGTCACGGTTGAATGAAGTGTAAAGCACGGCATAAAGACCTTTGAAACTATAATTTATTCCGGCGTTGTGCGCGATGCTTGATTTCAGATCCGGATTTCCGGTGAAATAGTCCTGAACTGTATTATAATATCTGAAAGGATTCATGACGCCGAAACTCGGACGGGAGATTCCCATTGAATAATCTGCGGACAATCGTCCTCCTCCGGGAATGTTCCAACTCAATATTGCCGACGGGAAAAGATAATCATGATTTTGCCTGTTGCGAGAGTTATCAGCTTTTTGTGTCCCTATGAGATCGGTGTGCTCATACCGGAGTCCTACTTTTCCGAACAGAGACCTGCCGAAATTCTTTTCTATCGAGAAATATGCGGCTCCTGTTTTTTCTTCGTATATAAAATTATTGCTCTGATTCAAATCATTAACCATATATCCTCTCATCTCGTTCTTGATGATCAAGTCCGTGCTGTTTCCGATAGAAGTGAAAGCGGCGCCGGTTTCGATTTTGAAATTTGAGAAGGGAAGGACAGCATCGAGTTTAACGGAATGGATATCATAGCGCGAGTCGGCGTCCCGTGTGAGACGAGCGTTGCCACCCGTTTCATAAAGTGAATATACATCTGAAAAAGCATTGCTCCGTTTGTCAAACCAATTATAGGTCAGGCTGAGAAGTTTGCCTTTTGAATCAAGAATCCAGTCGGCGAATCCGGTGAGGGTTATGGCATTTTCTGGATAAGACGGGGTGTCCGTGGTTGATTTCATCCCTGAGTTCAGATCAGATGTTGAATCTGTCAGAAGAGTACCTATCATATTTCTGCTGAAGTTGACGATCAGCCCGGCGTTCAGCCGGCTTGTGAACTTATATTTTATCAGTCCGTTGGCTCCCAAAGTCCTCCAGGTGAAAGCATTTCTTCGGGTGGTTGTCCGGATATTGTCAAGGAAATGATATTCTTTATAGATATCATTCTTCCCTTTGGAGTCGTTCCAGCTCGCATCGGCCGAGAATTCAAATTTACGGGTTGTGTGGCTGATGTTTCCGCCGGCAGAATATCCGAAATTATCGGAATGTTTTCCCCTTCCCCACAGATTGCCGCGTGTTCCGAGCGATTCATTCCTGGTTGTGATACTGATAAAAGCTGTGTTATTGCCTGTGGAAAATTTAGCCGGAGGGGTCGTCAGCAGTTCGATTTTCTCAATGCCGTCCGCCTGAAGATTTTTGAGCTTCATTGATAAGGCGTCCTCCGTCATCTCGAGGAGCTGACCGTCAACGATATATCTGACCGTATTTTTCCCGGCGACATTCACTTGCTCATTGATTACTGAGATTCGTGGAATATTGTCAAGAAGTTCAAGAGCATTGAGCCCTTTGGCGTATGGATCGTTCTTTATAAGATATACTATCCGGTCCGGATCCTGTTTTATGGCCGAACGTTTTGCGATGACGACAACCTCATTGAGATCTGAAAATTTCTCATCACCGACGCTGACAGAGTCCGCGGGTTCACGGGCATATAGGGATGCAGTGGTTGCTACCGCTCCGAAGAGCAGTATTTTGAATTTATTCATAAAGAGTTGGGGGGATTATTCAGTCAGGCTGACCGGTCTTTCCTGACTGCAGTTATTAAGTAAATTTTCCAGAGTTTGTGGGACGGGGTCTTACTTATTTAAAAGCTTCAATTGGTCCGTTAATAAACAGATAACAGGAATTATTCGGGGTGAAGGACAGGCCTATGTCAATCTTATGATTGTTATTTTTAATCGTCATGGAAGAATAGGAGGGACCTCCGTTTTCGATTATATCCTGAGAGCTGTCAGCCCTTTCCACATCTTTCTTGAAAAGCTCAGTCACTTTTTTCACCAGAGACGGATTATTATTGACTGTAAAGCCCCTGAAATATTTCCCATTGGATTTATAGATATTAATCTGCACGCTCTTATTCGAATTATAAGACCCGTCGAACAGCTTTTCCACATTCAGATGAGGCGGTTTGGCCATGACAACTAATCCAAAGAGCAGACTTATGATGATGAGAGTAAATCGTTTCATTTTTATTTATTTTATCAAATTGGTTTTAAAACTATAAGACTTGATTATAAGAAATATGCGCTAAAACTTTTATACTTTATTTATGAGACAGATTCTTAATCGGGGATCAGATTCATGAGATACTTTTGTTTCATTTCATCTTCTTTCTGTCTGGCGTCGGCCATTGCCATTAGAGCTTCCGCTTTCTTCATTGATTCTTCAACTGCCTTTTCAGCCTCATTGCGATCAAGTTGTTTCCCTCCGGAATAAGCGATGAAAACTTCATCCGAACCCTTGTTAGCTGCATATTGGTTGTCTCCGCTTTCTGTCGTGTTGATCATAAAGACCGACAAAACGATGAGGATTGCCAACGAAGCGGCTATCCCGCTCATTTTGAGGAGGAATTTGAATTTTGGCCGTTTCTTTGGCTTGTTAGACAGAATCGTCAGACCTTCCGCTATCATGGATTCTCGGGCTTCATCTATGACCGGAGAGCTATATGGCAATTTGGAGAGAACATATTGGAGTTCCTTTTCCTCAAGAGCTGAAAGCTGACATTCCATATATAACCGGCAGAGATCCTCGGTCTCTTTCAGCGTCAGTATGTTGTCCTTATCTTTCATATATCAAGTTTTTTATAGTTTTCTCTAATTCTTTTCCTTGCCCGGCTCATATTCATCCTTACGGCCTCGACTGTCATATTGAGCCGCGAAGCAATCTCTTCATATTCGAGACCGTCGCGGACCACAAATATATAAATTTTTTGTTGAATCGGGGTCAAGCCGGAAGAAAGCAATGACTCCAGACGCTCCATATCCTCAAATTGAGGCTGAACAGAAATCATATTCTCAACTTCCGGTCGCTCCAATGGGAGAGTGCGGGATTTTCGGAGACGGTCGATACAGACGTTTCTCAACACCGCAAACAGCTTATTTCGCGCTTCGGATTCGGATTCGACCTCTCCGTTGTTCCATAAATTGACGAAGGTGTCTTGTAAGGCGTCGCTCGCGTCCTCGTCATTTTTAAGGAATCCCAATGCGCTGCGGTGAAGTTTTTCTCGCAGCCTCAGAAATGAATATGTCAGTTTATCCGTTTTCATCACTTGTATTATAGATACGTTTGAGCGGACAAAACATAACAAATTTAGACCCCGTCCCACAAAAAATGTTAAATTCAGGGCGGTGGATTTTCGAGGGAATTTTGTCTATCTCGGAGGGAGCAATGCGAGCATTGTGACCGA